>JBGPHE010000112.1:0-2510 GCA_041484255.1 Candidatus Nanoarchaeia archaeon | reverse complement strand
GCTTCTGGTAAGGACAATAAACAGATCGAGTCGCAGCAGGCGCAGAAGTCCCAAGAGCTCATGCTCCAGACGATCTCGACGTTCACCAAGAGTAGCGGCGGCTTTGCGGACATCTTGAAGGTCGCGCTGCCTTCGCTTGCGCCGCTTGTGATCAAGATGTTCGACGAGCGCAGCCCGAGCAAGATGGCTGAGCTCATTGGCACGATGGGCGAGTCCAATCTCGCCATGTTCGCGATGGTCTCGGACATGCTGCGCAACGTGATCCCACCTGAGTCCGATAACCCCTGGATGCCTGTGATCCAGCAGGCGTTCGACAGCGTTCGCAACGTCGCTGAACAGATGGCCAAGGTGAGTAAGCCTGGGCCTGCGCAGCGCTTGCAGAACGTTCCACCAATGCAGCAAATGCAATCGCCCACACAAACCAACGGCGTCGCGCAAACCAATGCGCAGGCCAAAGCCATTGCCGATGCGATTTGCAAAGAGCCCTCGCTCGAAGAGAGCCTGCGGACCAAGGAGTGGCACGAGATCTACTACGCCATTCACGCGCTACACTCGCCTACAGACGTTGCGGACATGTTGGCAGCGCGTCTATCCGATCTCCACGACAAGAACGCACTTCCATCGTTCTTCCGGGGTGTGTTCGAAGACTCCACCCGCGCCCCAAGCTCTTTTTTGAAGCCGCTGCTTGATGGGCTCCCAATTCGTGAAGAGCCGGCGTACATTGTCGAGCTGCTCAAGGCGTTTGATGCGACGTTCGACAGTGTGCCGGCTGAAGTCGTCGACGGGCCATGAGGCTCGCACGCAGCACTTGTTAGACACCCTGTGACTCGCTTCAATCTCCTGCGCACTTCTCGAAGCTGGGTGCGGCTTGCGTGGCGTGACGAGTTCACGCGTGTACCGCTCGAGATCAAGCTCGCGCTGAGCCTCGTTGCGCAGATCCCAGGCTGTCGTGTGGGCGAGAAGTGGGCCGACATCCCGCTCACAGCTGCCATGCTGCCTATGGTCGAGCAACTGTTTGACCTCTGCGATGTGTCTCCGCCAGACCCAACGACCGGCTACGACAAGCTCGAGATTTGGCAGCCAACGCGACCTCTGTACGAACACCAGCATGACGTTGTGACGCAGCTTGTGCTCCAACAGGGCTCGCTCTTGTGTGACCAAATGGGTTTGGGAAAATCTAGTGCAGCCATAACTGCCGCCCAGAGCGTGCGCTTGAGTCGCATGCGCCTACGCCCGGGGTTGATCATCGCGCCGCTCTTCACGCGCGACGTGTGGCGTAAGGAGCTGCTTGCGTGCGGCGCCATCAAAGAAGACCTCAGCGACTTCTGCGCTGTGCTCTCGAGGGACTTTGGGCACGAGTCCTTCACCAATCGGGACGTGAGCTGGTACTTCGTACACTACGACGTCGTCTACCACTGGTGGAGTAAGCTCAACGGGCTTGGTCGCGGCAGCCCCGGAGTGGCGATCGTCGATGAAGCCCACTGGGTCAAAAACGGTCGAAGCCAGCGTGGTAAAGGGACGCTCGTGGCCGCAGGGCAGTGCGACTTTCGAATCCTACTCACGGGTACACCGCTCGACAACAAGCCCGTCGATCTGTGGCATCTGCTCACGCTTGCAACTGGCATGGGCTCCTGGGGCAGCCCGATCTCTTTTCGCCAAAGGTACGTCAGCGCCACACACAATGGATTTGGCTGGGCCGACGGTGCGCCTTCGAACCTCGACGAGCTGCGCCAGCGCATGCAGCCGTACTACTTCAGGCGTACGGCCAAAGAGGTTGGGCTCAACCTGCCTGAGCTCACCCGAAAGACGCTGCCGGCGACGCTGGGGATCCACCGCAACGAGCACGACGAGGTCTTGAGCAAGGCCGGCGTCGAGGCCCTGGTGCGGGCGGTGCTTCAGGGGGCCATCCAGGACGTGCTCCCCGTCTTGAGCCGGCTCCGGCAAATCACAAGTAGGGCGAAGCTTCCAGCCACGGTCGAGTACGTCCAGAACATCCTCGCGCAGGAAGAATCGGTGGTCGTGTTTGCCTGGGAGCGGCAGATCGTCGAAGAGCTGCGGCGCCGGCTTGGGCTTGATTCGACGTTGACCGTGACTGGGGACGACTCGGAGATGGTTCGTTCGAGAACTATTGAGATTTTCCAGGAGTCCCGGGAGCCACGAGCACTGCTCGCCACCTCGGGGGCGATCCGTGAAGGCGTCACGCTGCATCGTGCGAGGTTCGTGGTTCTGCACGATCTTCACTGGCAGCTCACGCACATGCTCCAGATGGAAGCGAGAATTTATCGAATTGGTCAACACAGGGCTTGTCAGTCGATTTGGGTTGTGGCAGAAGGATCTGTCGATACGATCTTAGCTTCTGTTCTACTCACCAAATCAGAAACACTCTCAACCATCCTTGGCGATACCACCGCAGCACAGGCTGCTTTGGATGTCGACCTTGGAAAAATTGCCGGACGTGAAACCGTCGAGGCGCAGGTCGCATCTGCGCTTCGGATTTGGGAAATGTCCGT
>JBGPHE010000111.1:0-2515 GCA_041484255.1 Candidatus Nanoarchaeia archaeon | reverse complement strand
CCGTTCAGCAGGTAGCGGTCTCCGATTTCAATCGCCCAGGAGCCGGTAATGAAGAACAGCAGCGGCAGACTGAACAGCAGACCTTCCCGAATGGCTTCTGGGCTCCACGAGCTCGAGCGATGCCAGTGCGCAAACTCCCTGCGGATAAGCCAGAAGCACACGAGCAAGGTCACGAGCACGCCTGCAAACCACGACGTCATCACCGTCAGCAGCGAAAGCGTGCGCGTATACGCGTATGCCGCGAACAACAGCATGACCCAGAGCGACTGGCTGATGAAGAAGATTATATTGACGAGCACGACGTGCTTTTTCGCGGTCAAATATGCAGTAAACAAGCGGATAAGCGTGACACAGAGGATGATTGCCAGCCCGATCTTGAACTCGGCGGCATACTCCGTGAGCCGAAGCATGCCGAGAATGATACTTTGGAGCGGCGTGAACAGCACGGCGGCAATAACTGCGATGACAAACACCATCAAAAAGGTGGATAACGTGAAAAATGCCTTCGCGCGCGCTTGAGGCGCGATGCCTGCAAGCCGCGACATGATGTACTGCGACAAGCCCAAGTCAAGCAGCACGCCTGCGACATTGACCGTGACCGCGAGAACCGAGTAAATACCGTACTGCGCGATACTCAACGTGCGCGTGAGCAGGAAAACGAGCAGCGGCGTGACCAGGAACAGCAGAATCGTGCTCGCATACGAGAACGCAATCTGCTTGCTAATGCGCACATAGGTCTTTTTCATTAGGAATAACCGCGTTCAGACGCTTTAACTATTTTTCGTCATCGTAGTCTCGATGACGTCGCCGATTCTCAAAAAGTCGACCAAGTAGACGAGTGGGAAGAGCAGCCAGTACGCAAGCCTGCTCTCGCCGAGCCAGGTCTTGTCCAGCGGCACTCGTGCGCCAGGGTGGAACACGTACGCCAGACTTGCCTGGAACTGGAACGGGAAGGAAATAAAGCGGACTTTCTTCACATCAAGCCCTGCGTTCTCTGCCGCGATGCGCATCGCGCGCGGCGTCGGGATGCTCAAGTGGCGCGGAGCATCCAGCGATGCCCAATAGCGGCCGAACAGCTTGCACGCAAGCGAGCGCGCGTTCGGAACCGCGATGATGATGCGACCGTCAGGCTTCAAAATACGCTTCAGTTCGCGCAGCGTGCGCATCGGACTCGGCACGTGCTCGAATACGTGATTCAGCGTGATGACGTCAAAGTAGTTTGAAGGATATTTCTGCTGCTCGAGCGTGCCGCACTTGACTTTCAAGCCAATCCGCTGCGCTTCGCGCGCTCCGTCGGGCGAAAGCTCGACGCCAAACGCCTCCATTCCTGCGCTTTGCATCTTGTACAAGAACGCGCCGCTGCCACAGCCGACATCCAATATTCTGCCGCCGGGAACGATGTGCGTGCCGCGCAGCAAGTGCTTGAACGGCAAGAACAGCAATTTCTTCAACGGATTGCCGCCGGGCTTGAAGAACAGCTTGTACATCGAGATCGCGAAGCGCTCTTTCTTCGTGCCAGGATCATAGTGCGCGTACGCGTGATATTCAGACGGGTAATACTTGCCGATGTCCTTCATGCTCGGCTGCGGGTCCAGCATCAATGCGCCGCACTTCCTGCACCGCATCACGCGGAACGAGCCAGGCAATGCGTGCAAGCGGTCAACCGCGATGAATTTGAAGCGCTTGTCGCGCGAACCGCAAATAAGGCAGGGCGACGTCATTTGAGCAGCTCCTTCACGACGTGCACGGCGCGCTCCGCAGCCTTGCCGTCAATCTTGTAGCAGTGCGCTTCGATCAGCGCCTTCATTCCGTCCTCGAGCGCGGCCTTTGCCTTGGCATCAAAGAGCGTTTTCTTCAATGCAGGCAGTGTTTCCTCGGGAACGTACACGCCAATCGCCGCGTGCTCGCGCACAAACGGAAGCGAATCAGGCCTGCCGCCGAAATTAATGACAATCACGGGCTTGTCCAGCATCATCGCTTCGTAATCAAGCGTGGATTCTGCGCCGATGAGCACGTCGCTTGCGGTGAGCAGCTCGAGCGTGCTCGCGGTCTTGGTAATGAGCGGCTGCAAACCGTACTCTTTTGCGAGCGCGTGATAGATTGCATCGCTCGATTCGCCCGGGTGCTGCTTGACAATGAGCGGAAGATTAAGTTCTTTGACTGCCTTGAAGACTTCACGCGTGATTTGCTCAGATTCCTCAGGCGACGGCAGAATTTGCGTCAAGTACATCACGACAGGCTTGCTTGCGTCGAGGCCGTACTTCTCCGCCATCGCCTTCTTGGAGAGCTTGCGCGCGTTCACGAAGTGGTCAAAGCGCAAATTGCCGATGACTGCGAGCTCGTCCTTGGGATAATCGCCGTGCTCGATGAGATAATCGCGATAGTACGGGCCGTACACGAGAAGCTTGGTGGGCCGCGGCAGGCATTGCGGCTTGCCCGCGCACATTTCGTCCTTGGCATGCACGGTTAATGGGCTGTAGCTCATCGTGCCGTGCTGGATTCCGACGCTCGGAAT
>JBGPHE010000110.1:0-2588 GCA_041484255.1 Candidatus Nanoarchaeia archaeon | reverse complement strand
CCATTTGCGCATCGAGTCTTCGATTTCCTTGATGCGGTCGGATGCTCCCATAGAGTTTATCCTGCTCGGCAGGTTTATAAAAGCGTTGCTGTTTGCCTCAGGTATGGCATTTTTGGACCTGTGGCTGCAGGCGCGCGGCGTCGTGAATACGGTCGCTTCGGCAGTCATCGTGCTGCTCATCGGTTTCATCATCGGCAAGGTCGTGGGCAAGCTTGCCCAGCGCGGCCTGCACGAGCTGGAAGTCAACCGCATCCTGAAGAAGGCAGGAGTGCAGTTCGGCTTGGAAGAGCTCGTCGGCCACATTGCGCAGTACTTCATCTACTTCATCGCGATCGTCGTTGCGTTGGACCAGCTCGGCGTCACGGCGTTCGTGCTGTACAGCATCGCGGCCATCGTGCTCATCGTGCTCGCCATCGCGTTTTTGCTGAGCATCAAGGACTTTATCCCGAACTTCATCGCGGGATTGCGATTGAACTATCGCAAGTTCTTCTCGGTCGGCGATACCATCACGGTCGGCTCAGTCTCCGGTCGCGTCAAAGAATTCGGCTTGCTTGAAACCAAGCTGGTGAGCAAGAGCGGCGACATCATCCATCTGCCGAACTCCACGCTCGTCACGCAGGAAGTCCGCGTCCGCAAGCGATAAAAGCTTTATATTCAGCAGATCTTTCTCAAGAAGCATGTCTGATATACGCGTTTTGTATTCGAATCTGTTACGGCGAGAATACTGGCTGTCCGAGTCAAAGACTCCCATCATAAAGAAATGGACCGAAGATATTTTTGCATTTATCAACAATCAGGCTGGGAACCTTGAGGATAAGATTAAGGCCCATCTCGACCGACCGAAGACTCCTGAGGCAGAGCTTCTGCTCAAGCAGGAAATTATCCAGGACAATATGAATGAGCTCAAGGGAAATCAAGGCCTCTGCTACCGGTGCGAGCATTATCTTCCGATGCAGGAAGCGCGGGAGACCGCAAAACAGGATGAGAATCTCGCCATGGAGCAGATGGCGCGCATCACCAACCGTCTCGACACGAAAGGCATTGTATGCGACAAGACCAAGCTTCCCGCGCATGAGGCGCCATTGCTCATCTGCACCTACTTTCAAGAATCTTCTGATGTGCTACAGCAGCTCGCAAGCGGGAATCCGCAGAATGATTTTGAAATGTGGAGCGCATTGGAGCGGAAGTACGGCAAGCCGCAGCGGCAGACAAACTCGCCGAAGCAGCGTTTCTGATGCGCAAGCGATAAAAGGAGCGCATCATCACCGTGTTCTATGAGTGAAGTCATCGTGAGTGAAAACGACATTGTCAAGTACTACTCGGCGGACGAGCAGCGGCGCTACCGTGCGTACGCGGGGTCCGACGGGTCTCGGCCGCGCTCGGTGAAGGGCGTCGAGTTCCTGTGCGAGCGCGGTCTTCTTCCGCTCATGACGAACTCGCCCAAGCTCGGCCTCATGACGTATATCGCCGGGCTCAACTGGCACGCAGGCGCAATCAATATCGACAGCAACCAGCACGCGGCCTGCCCGCAGTTCTACGTCGGAAAATACGACCAGTTCGCCTCTCTGCCTGGCGCCGCCAACGCGCTCCGCATCCCGCTCACGCCCGACCCCAAGGAGAGTCCTGAGCCCAAATACAACCGCTTTACGATGCCTGCGCCCATGACTCTGCTCCTTGCTGAGCTCGGACTTCCGAGCAACGGCAGCAAGGCCGCGTTCGCCGAGCCGTATCCGGACATTGTGGACACGCTGCTCCTCAACGGCGACAAGGACCGCATCGCGCTCTTCCTCGGCTCGCAGGTGTTGACCAAGGCGCGTCGCGGCGCGGGCGGCATGATCGTGTCGACCATCAAGAAAGACACGGAAGAGCTCGCGTGGCGCACGGGCGAGGAGACGTATTATTTGTATCGGGAGGTCTTTCCCAGCATCGCGTTCAGCAAGCCCAGGCCGTTTTCATCGCAGAGAAGGCGCGACGGGAAGATGGAGTACTGCACGCAGACGCAGATGTGCCGCGAGAAATACCAAACGCTCGTGGACAAGACGCACTTGCTGCTGCGCAAAGAAGCGTATAATGCGAATGAAATGATCGCTTCTTAGATCACTTCAAGCAAAGAAACGATGTTGAAGATCTGCGTTCTCGTGTAGCCTTGCATGTTGCTGTCTTCGGACAATTGTTCGAGTTCTTGCAACGCGCGAGAAACCTTGATGCTCACTTCGCCGTCCTGTTCGAGCATCGTGATGGTGCTGACGATTTTTGCCTTGACGTTCTTGGGGACTTGATTGTCGCCCTCGAGCTCGCGCAATGCCGCAATCACCATCGTCAATTGGTCCATAGAATCACTTCTTCATTTTGGCCATGACTTCCTTCTGGAGGGACTCGGCCTTGTCCTTCATCTGCTTCTCCTGCTTGTCGATGTTTTTGAGTCGCAGGTCGAGAATTTCCTTTTTGGACGCGAGCTCGGCCTTCATGGCCGTCTTGTCGCCCTTGATCATGACATTGCCGACGATTTTGTACGCTTCGTCGGTCTTTTCGATCTCCTTCAGCGCGCTTTCGAGCTCGAACAGCTGGGCCTGGTACTGCTGTTTTTG
>JBGPHE010000109.1:0-2657 GCA_041484255.1 Candidatus Nanoarchaeia archaeon | reverse complement strand
TATGGTCATCAAGGACTTCGCCGGCGAGGTCTCCAGCGCGCTCGCGAGCAAGGACACCGCCTGGCTGAAGCGGCTCGTGCTCCGCGACAAGGACGTGAACAAGCTCGCAGACTTCTGCAGGCGAATCATCAATAAGCAGCACGGCTCTCCCGGACTGTATCTCATTGTCGAACAGCTGGAGAAGATCAGCGACCGCTACCGCGACATCAGCGCGTATGCCGCAGACACCAAGCTCGCGCCGAGCAAACAACTGCTGGCCGCAACCGGCAAGGTCAACGCGTATCTTGACGAATTCTACCACTGCTTTTACCAGTTCTCGCTGTCCGCGGTCAATGCGTTTGTCGCGCGGCGCAAAGAATTGCTTGCGGAACTGCAGAAAATGCGCGTGTCGCCGCAAGAGCAGCGCATCCTATTCCTGCTTGAGGATATCGTTGGCAAAACGTACGACCTCAACGGCGCGCTGCTTGCATTACGCCTCTAATTTGAGCTTCTTGAGCGCATCATCCAGCCCGTACTCGCCCAGCTTTACTGCATATCTGCGTGCGCGCGAGAGATGCCAACTAACCGCTACATCTTCCTTGTCCCGCGCGCGGTAGCCTGCGAGCTCAAGATGGCGCTGCAATGCCGCGGCATCGTATTGAGCGCGGAAATGCTCCCGGTCGACGGGCTTTTTTCGCGCAAGAACGCGCAAATAATGCTCCAACATCATCTCGCGCTCATTATCGTTCAACGATGCCTTGCCGAATTCAAATAAGCTCACCAAGTCGAGCTGCACGGGCAGCAGGCTTCGGTGCTCGAAGTCAATCGCGACGACTTTGCCGTTGTCTTCGACGAGCCAATTGCGCGGGTTTGCGTCCTTGTACCAGCCCCGCTGCGCATCCGCAAGCTCGCAGTGGACGCGATAGCCTGCCTTATCGAGCTCGTTGCGAAGCTCCGAGGTCAATTCGACGCGCGCAGCAAGCTGGTTTGCGAAGACGGTCTGCAGGCGGTTCGTGTAATAGCCCTCCCCTGACGCGTCGTTCGCGCCCGGACCGAGAACATTGCGGTGCAGCAGTGCAAGCGCCGCAGTCGCATGCTTGAGCGCATCGATACTCTCCTGCGCATTCCTTGCCAAGAGCGTCTGCTCAAGCGTTCGCGACGTGCCATGCCTGAGAACGTGATACGCCTTGCCCTCGTGCGCAGCATACGCGAGCGATTGGACGACGTGATTCTTGAACCGCACGCGGCTGGCGAGAATATTCTCGCGCTCGCGCTGGAGTCGCGAGCCGTCCTGCTCGTCGCAGCGCTTGAATATCAACAGCCCTTTCAGGAACTCGTTCGGCGCGTATTCCAGCACCTCGTTGCGCGATTCGCCCAAGCGCTTGAACCGCTTCTCACGGTCCGCGTCGTTCAGAATGACGGTGATTGCGTCCTGCCAGGCCTGCTGCGCGCGGTTTTCGAGCGAAATGTCCTGCTGCAGGGGCAAGATTTTCTGGAGCACGGGCCAGAAATCTGCAAGCGACTGCGCAACATACGCACGCGCGGCGTACTTGCTCGGCGTTTTGTCTTTTGCCACAAACAAATCCAATGCGGCAAACGCTTCGGACACGTCGCCCATTTTCAGATGCTGATGCATCTTGGTAAACGGTCTTTTTTCACCGTGACGCTTGAGGAACACCTCATGAGTCATCGGTCGCACAAGATATTTTACTGCAAGAGATTCTTGACTGCTCTTCGTCGGAATTGCCTGCATAACCCGTTTGATCGCATCACAGCCTTGATCCACCTTTCCCTGCTCAAACAAAACATCTGCAATGTCAACGTCAATGCTTTCAGGGATTTTCCAATACGCGCGCACGCGCTCGAGAATTGCCTGCCGTTTCTCCGCTTTCTCAGGCGACTTCCCGGTCAGCAGCAGATAAGGAATATCGCGGAGAAACCGCGCATAGTTTGAGAGGTACGGCGGCTTCAGCGCGCGCATCGAAAGCAAGAAAGGATAGGCCATTGTAGCGATATACGACCCCATCAGCGCGGCGTACGGGGCGTCGCCTTTTATGACGAGTTGAGGATAGAACGCAAGTCCGAATGAAGAACCAAGTACAAGCGAAGCAATGCCTGGATTTTCCGCTGCAGGCTGCAAAAAAGACTTCTTTTGGCCTTTTTTTCTTAGGACTGCGTGCGCGGCACCGAGAGCGCCGAGCGAAAGCGCGGTTCCAGAAAGCAGCCACCATGTCAAACGCTCACGACCGCTGCGCTCTTGCCCTTGATTGTACCGCTCAGCCCAGCTCACGCGCGATTCGAGCTCTCTGTCCATCAGCTGATTCAGTTTCGGGCGAGCTAATGACAACGTTATTGCGCTTGCGGCGAACAGACCCAGCGGAAGCAGCCGCTTGACGCGTTTCCACAGCCCCATAGAAGACGGATATATCGTCGGTAACTTTTAAAGTTACTGACAGATTTCGAGCGAGAGCAAAATCTCAAAGCCAGGGCGCACAGGCAGCGGGTGGACTTTCATTTCTCGCGCGCCGGTGCAGGGCGTGCCGAAGCTGATTGCTTCAATCGGCGTCGCGCCGGACATGGAGAAATGGTAGTCTTTGTGCCAGGCCTTGAGCGTGTCGTCAAAGAGCGAAGACATGATGTCGCGCGCCTCATCGCAGGAATGCTGACCGTCCGGGCAC
>JBGPHE010000108.1:0-2698 GCA_041484255.1 Candidatus Nanoarchaeia archaeon | reverse complement strand
CCTGATGCCGTCCGACACCAACATGCGCACGGTGTTCGTCGACAACTCGACGACGCCGGTGACGTTCTGGGTCGGCAGCAACCACGACCACCGGCTCGTGAAGGTAGAGCCGCTCGACTAAAGCCGCGGCACCGACCAACACCCCGGCGACCTACGCCTGGTACGTCGCCGGCCTCGTGTTCCAGTGGCTGAAGAAAGAGGGCGGCCTTGTCCGACCGCTCGCGCATGAACATCCCCTTCACCCTCGCCGACTCGAAGGTCGACGGCGAATTCCTCAAAGGCGCGGAAGCGCGCGGCATGGTGCAGCTCAAAGGCCACCGCGCCGTCGGCGGCATGCGCGCCTCGATCTACAACGCCATGCCGATCGAGGGGGTGAAGCGGCTTGTGGAGCATATGAGGGAGTTTGAGGTGAAGCGGGGGTGAGCCTGGGGTTTGCTCGGGACACCGTTGCAGGGATGTCCCCTGCTAGTCCGGAGGTCGTAAGTTCGAACATCGGTCGGGGAGGCAGCATTTAAAGCCTTCTAACCTTGCGCGGTCCATATACATCGAGTTAGCTGGCTCAAGCCATGGTAAACACGAATCGTCGGTCATTTCTATTTGGCGTGATCGTAGGTATTGCAGCGACTTGTACGCTGCTCTTGGCTGGGCTGACTTATTTGTACGTGCGCGGATCTGCGATGGTCATCGAAGACCAGGCCAAAGACGCAAGGCTTGCGAATGAACGAGAAGCGCACCAGAAGGCCCTTTGTTCAGAAGCCGCGGCGCGAGTCAATGCGATTTCACGCGAGCTGGACCCGATCATCGAGCGATACACTGCTAACGATTTTGGCCAGCTTGCGCCGCAGGACGTTCTTGAGCGTCTAGACACTGCGAAGAAAGCGACAAGCGAATGCGCTATTGCGCAAAGTTATGTGGCCGTCCCGCCAGTGGCACTAGGAAAATCCAAGTTCTGGCTTTCGTCTCAGGCGCTCAGCGGTATGCATGTGATGCTACAAGGAATGCACAGTAGTAAATGCGATCTGGGTTGTAAGAAGAGCCTATTCAAGGAACTGAAGCGCTTTCGCAACGATCTGGGGACAGCATGGCAGACCTGAGCAGCAGGCCAATGCATCGTCGTCATACGTGTCCGCCAGCTAACTTTAGTTCGAGCGGACGCGCTGAAGCGCGCCGCTCAACAAGACGTTAGAAGGCACGATGACTACGCGTGAATTTGCTGGCGGGCTCGTTGGATGCGGTGTCTGTATGCTGGCATTGGCTGCATATGGGTGGAGCATCATCGCGGGTGTTCCGTATCAAGTGGACTGGTGGCACTTGCCTATCTTCTTGTTACTCTACGGGCTCCTGTCTATCCTTACGGGGATTGCGTTCTTCGTGCGCACCTCATATCGACGCTGGATCGCTTGGATCGGCACTGGTTTGATGGTCATGTTGTTCATTGCTGTTCTGATAATCGCAACGGCGACTTGGTATTGGTTTGCAGCGTTTCCAGTCTGGGGCCTATGGCTCGGGATTGCACATCGCAAAGACCTCATCCGGACCTAGAGGATGCCTTCTAACTTAAGGTCGAACGGACGGGCCGCCAGCGCCGTGCCTACGGTGAATATCGTGCGGGCCCGCCGTTCACCAAGACGTTAGGCATATGGAAGCGTTCGACCCTATCCGAGGTATCCTAAACAGCTCCCTGGCTCTCGAAAGTGACGGGGCCTGGCCGAGTTTTCACGATGCCGAGGTCCACTCCCTGAAGTTCTGGCGTGGTGACATGCGCCCAGACGACGATATGTGGATAGGCGCGGTAGTTGAAGCGACGCTGGAGCTTACGGCATTGATAGAGCCTTTTATTGTCGTGCTGAAATTTCACGACTGCGATTCCATTGAAATGAAAGATTTCAACCACAGCAACATGATCTATTCGTTGCAATTCTCCATTGAGGATCGGGGATTCTTCGGGGACAACATCACACCGCTACCGCCGTATATTGCGGTCAAGTTTGGGCAGTCATTTGGCGTAGCCTTGACATTCAAGTGTTTCAAAATCGAGGTGGTCGAACGGCGCGAAGTGGAGCCTGGGAAATATGCCTAACAGCACGCCCCACCGGACGCGCGTGAAGCTTCACACTTCGGTCAACTATTCGCAGTCGCGCGCCGGTGGGCGTGGACGTTAGGCCGCACCGATGACTTTCTCTGTCGAAGTTGAAGGTGTCTTGCACCGCGCCTACGTTGTAGCTCGCGAAGCCGGACACGCGAAAATTACGCCAGAGCACATTGCTTTGGAACTCATCGTTGAAGATGAGACCAGCACGTATCTCGCGCGATGCGGAACTGATCTCGTGGCTGTCGAATCGAGGCTGCGGGAGCACCTGGGAAGAATTGAATCGAACGGCGGAGCAGAGGTAGATACGCAACCGACTCCCGCGTTTCAGCGCGTTGTCGAAGCGGCAATTCAGCGGACCAAAGCCGATCGTCGAGAATATCTCATGCTTCGAGACCTGTTTCTCGCACTCATTGATCAGCGAGGTAGCACTGCGAGCGTCGCAATTCTTGAGGCAACTCGCGAACCACAGGTCTTCGAAGAACTGCGAACATACCGATCGGTAGAGGAACCAGGTGCGGCCTAACAACGCGTTCGAGAGCGGACGCGCCGATAAGCAGCGCGCGTGTGACTTGCGTCCGTGGCGGCGCGCCGCTCAACGCGGACGTT
>JBGPHE010000107.1:0-2700 GCA_041484255.1 Candidatus Nanoarchaeia archaeon | reverse complement strand
TCAGGGGTACCACTGCCGCCGAACGAGATCTGGAAATCGCGTAGACGCATGGCCCAGTGTTTTCTTGCTCCGCCTAAGCATCATAGCGGGGTGGCGTCTGGAGGTGAACTGAAAGCATCGTGTCCCGCGGGACGATGGCGTCCCTTACCTCCTTCAACGACAGTTGGGTCTGTGGAACTCGACTGCGAAAAAGGAGGAGGGCGCCAATGAGTAGATACATTGGATTGGATGCGCATGCCACGAGCTGCACGCTCGCGGTGGTGGGCAAGAGCGGGCGACGACTGGGCTCACAGGCAGGGCAATCGCATCTTAGTATCATACATTTAGGCCGATAACTCGGAGCAGGAAAGAGTCGTCCCACCCAGCGTGTAAGCGACGGGTCTTGATGCCGACCTTGGCCTCGGTCCTTTGCTTCAATAATCCCAGCGCGAGTTGGCGCACGGCGCTGAGGTTGGCTGCAGCGTTGCCAGCACGCACGCGACAGTCGTCCTCTCGAAACGCGACATCGAGCACCCAATGGAGGCTATTTTCGATGCCCCAATGGCTGCGCACGGCAGCAAGTGCTTGCTTGGCGGAGAGCTTGGGTCGGGAGCAAATATAGTAACGGCTTTCACGCGATTGCTCGCCTTTGATGGTACGGGTCGACTCGACCCGCACCAGCGTTGCCAAGCTCTTCCATCGCTCTGCGGTTTGAATTTCCTCGACGGCGTGGCTCACCCAAACACGGCGGACCTCGTGGCGACCATGAGCTTGGTCGTGGGTCTCGAAGAAATCCAACGAGTATCCGCTGCCGCGACTTTCGAAGTGCTCGATGACCGAGGCGTGAAGGGTTGGCTGATTGCCTTTGAGCGCCAACAGATAGTCGCCGCCCTTGTCCACGATCTTCTCAGCGATCGCCGTCTGCGTTCCAGCTGCATCGATCGTGACCAACGCGTTCTTGACGTCGAGCAGGTCCAGAAGCGCCGGGATGGCGGTAACCTCGTTGGACTTCTGGTCGGTCTTGACCTGTCCGAGCACAACCTGATTGCTGTTGGACCAAGCAGAAACCATATGCACGAATGCGCTGTCGCCTGCCTGTTTGAACGAGCGCCGCAAGGTCTTTCCATCAATGGCGATGAGTTTCTCTCGCGAGGCCGTTGCCATCGCCATCGTCCAGCGCTGGAAGGCTTGCGCGAGCGCATTGGGATTGAGCGCCGAAAAAACACGGCCGATGGTGTCGTGCGACGGGACGCCACCGCTCAGGTCGATGAAACTCGCCAGCCAGTCCTTCTTCGCTGTGCCGTACTCCTCGATTCCTACAAAGCCATCGGCGCCGCAGATCACCGCCAGAACCGACATGACGAGTATCGTCTCCAAGGGATGCTTGCGGGTGCGCTCGACTCGCGGGTCCTCGATGAACCCTAGAAACTCTTCCACGATCAGTCGCTTGAGCTCGGTCTCTCGCATGTCGCCTCCGACTGCGCCTGCTCTAGGCGCTGTCAGAGGCGATCACAAAACCGGACCCACCACCAGAGGACATTTCTAAACGATCGATATCATAGTGTTTTTGATGCGATCGCCCTGATCTCTATCAGCATCTGCTCGGATTGCAGTCCCCGTGGCGCGTCGAGCGCGTCGAACTCGACGTGAAGGCGCAGCAGGTGAGCGTGTGGGCCGAGCACGGCGAGGACGCGACGTTTGGCTGTCCCGAGTGCGACGTGGTTTGTCCGCTGCACGACCACGACGAAGAGCGCTCGTGGCGGCACCTGGACAGCTGCCAGTTCGAGACGTACCTGCGCGCTCGCGTGCCGCGCGTACGCTGCGACAAGCACGGCGTACGACAAGCGCGAGTGCCGTGGTCAGAGCCACGGTCGCGCTTCACGTTGCTGTTCGAGCGCTTCGCGATCGACGTGCTGCGGGAGACCGACGTGCTCGGCGGCGCGACGATCCTTGGCATCACGTGGGAGCAAGCGCATCACATCATGGAGCGCGCAGTGGCTCGTGGGATAGCGCGACGCGAGCAGTGCGCCCCGAAGTACGTCGGCGTCGACGAGAAGGCGATCGCAAAGCGGCATCGGTACGCGACGTTGCTCAACGACATCGAGAGCGGCGTCGTCATCGACGTCGTAGAGGGCCGCAGCAAAGAGAGCATTGAGGAGTGTCTGAGGAGCATTCCCAAGGAGGAGCTCGCGAAGGTCGAGGCGTTCGCGATGGACATGTGGCAGCCCTATTTTCAAACGGTTTGCGCTGCGGTGCCGGACGGCGCGAGCAAGGTCGTGTTCGATCGCTTTCATATCGTCGGCCACATGAACAAAGCGCTCGACATGGTGCGACGCACCGAAAACCGTGAGCTGCGCGCCGAGGGTGACGATCGATTGGTCGGCACCAAATACGATTGGCTCTACGCGGCCGAGCGCATCGACGACGACGTGCGGAAGATGTTTGTTCGGATGCGCGACGCGGGCTTCAAGACCGCGCGTGCCTGGTCAATCAAAGAGCTGCTGCGCGGGCTTTGGGACTGCAAGTCACGACGCCATGCATTGCAGTGGTGGTCGCGCTGGTACTTCTGGGCCACTCACTCGCGCCTGCCGCCCATCATCAAGGTCGCGCAGATGATCTTGCGTCACCTACCCAACGTGATGACCTACTTCAACCATCGCATCACCAATGCCGCGAGCGAATCCATCAACTCCGTCGTGCGCCTCCTGCAGAAACGCGCCT
>JBGPHE010000106.1:0-2734 GCA_041484255.1 Candidatus Nanoarchaeia archaeon | reverse complement strand
CTTCTAAGGAGACTTCCGCGCCCTGCTGGACGGCTTCATACGGCGCTGCGCGCACGCCTTGCGGCTCGCGGTGCGCGTACACGGGAACCGGTTCGTCCTTTTCCGGCGAGGATTTGTAGAGCGCGAGACCTGCGAAGGTGAGCAGCGGCGCGCCGATGATAATTGCGAGCGGATTGAAACGTTTCGCCATGACTCTGTGACGAGAACGCGCTATTTAAACCTTCAGAAGCCGTAGCTCTTTCTGCGCTTGTTCATCCAGCGCGGCACGACGAAGAAGAATAACAGGCCGATTGCCGTGAGTCCGACCGCGACGAGGAACCAGTAGGTTGGATTTTTATCGCTGCTCTTTTCTTTTTCCAAGACCATTGTTTCCGGCAGCGGCTTGCGTTCGACCGGCTGCTCGGGAGCCGCTTCGACAGGTGGGGCTGCAGGAGCGGTTTCCACTGCCGCGTTGACCGTCGGTGACGGCGTCGCTGCCGGCGCTTGCGTCGTGAACGACATGTTTTCCAGCGGATTTACCGGCGTTACTGGTTTGACTGCAGGCACGATGTTCGTGTCGCACGCGTCTCCTGCGCCGTCTTTGTCGACGTCATCCTGGTTGGAGTTTGAAACGTCCGGGCAGTTGTCTGCGAAATCAGGGATGGTGTCGCCGTCCAGGTCTTCGCCGCGGAAGATGGTGACGTTCTTGCTGTCGTCGACAAATGCGAGCGTTGTTCCGCTGATGACGGGTTCGGTTCCGGTGACATTGAGCGCGTGCTCGATGCCGGTGCTGAGCCTGAAGGTGTAGAGCTGATTGTCGCGCGAGTATGCAAGGATATCGCCGTCCAAAGACGGGTGGTCGCCGAGCACGTTCAATCCTTGCTTGTCGCCTGCGCGGAGGTCGATGGCCCAGAGCTGTTTGGCGTCGGAGACGATGACCGTGCTGCCTTGCCCTGCAAGCAATTCTCCGGCAAAGCGCGTGTTGTACGTCTTTTCCGTGCCGAGGTCGTAATACTGCACGACGTGCTCGTCCATGTAGCCATTGCGGTCGAGATCTTCCTGCACGTCGCCCTCGGCGGTGGAGAACGCGATGATATTGTCGAGCATGAGCGGATTTGTTCCGACTGCATCTGTATTGGTGACGTTCTTGGTGTCGATGTTGTAATACTGGATGACCGTGTCGACCATGTCGCCGTCGCCGTTCAGGTCCATGTTCATGTCGGTTTCTTTGGTCGCGAACGCGATTCTGTTGTTGAGGAGCGACGGCTGCATCGCTCTGACTTTGGTGCTGCTCGCGCCTTTTGCGTCGACGTCGTACAGCATCAGGACGCGCGGCTTGCCTTCGAATGCGATAAAGCTGTTGAAATAGGATGGGTGCGCGGCTTCGACTGCGGCGTTCTTGACCGTGCCCGTGCGGATGGATGCTGTTTGCAGCACGTAATCCGCGGTGTCGCCGTCATTGTCCAGGTCTTTGTCCACGATAGGCTCGTACGTGAGGAACGCGACCTTGTCGCCTGAGATTGAGAGCTGCGTGCCGGGCGCGAACGTGTTCGTGACGCCGTATGCCTGGGCTGCCGTGCTGAGCAGGAGAAGCATGACTGCGAAGAGTACGGGGCGCATAACGTTGCTCAGGAGCGTCCTGCTTTTTATGCTTTTCCTTTATTTCGGAAATCTTCCGACGATAAATGAGAAAAGTATAAATAGAACTGCGCCATAAGATACCTCATGACTCTCGCAGTAGCTAAACACTTGCACAAACGCGTTGTGAAAGTGTCGGAGGAAAAGTATGAACTGAGCGAGGAGGCGAAAGCCGACCTCGCTAAAGCAAGGCGAACACCCCTTGCCAAGTACATTCCTCTGGAAAAAGTCAAGAAAGAACTTCATCTCAAATGATTTTGCGGGTGGTGTTATACCCCCAAGCCAAGAAATATCTTGAGAAGCTGCCGCACCTCATTAGCCAACGCATCGTGAGCAAAATTGAAGCGGCCGCCCTAGAACCGTCCCGGTTTCTCGAGCATCTTGCGAGCGCAAATGTCTACAAACTGCGCATTGGCGACTACCGCGCATTGATTGACATCGACACGCAGCAAGGCCTGCTGTTGGTGCAGAAGATTGAACATCGCAGCAAAATTTATCAGCACTAGACAAAAAGCTTTATAAACGGGTCCTTGATTTTGTTCTGTATGGTTATCGTACACAGGGGAGGAGTTGGTCGCACGCCTACCGGCGGACGCCACACCCAGATGCGCGGCAAGCGCCGCTTTGAAATCGGCAATCACCCGACCGCGACGCGCGTCGATACCAAGCACACGTCCAAGGTCGAGAAGACCAAGAAGCCCAGCATGTTGAAAGTCCGCGTGCAGACGACCGACCACGTCAACCTTTTTGATCCGAAGTCCAAGACGTATTCGCAGGCAAAAGTAAAGGCCGTCGTCGAATGCGCAGCGAACCGCCACTATGTCCGTCGTAATATCATGGTGCGCGGCGCGATTGTCGAGACTGAAAAGGGTAAGGCGAAGATCACGTCGCGCCCCGGCCAGGACGGCACCGTGAACGCCGTGCTCATCTGAGCATGGTCATCAACGTCACTTCCATTAACGATTTTCTTGATAACGCCGCGATTGATGTTTCTACGCAGATGGTGCAGGGCGCGGTTTCGGTTGCTGCGACGAAGCAGAATTATCCTGAAAAGATGTACATTATTTCGTGGACGTATTCCGGAAAAGAGACGGTGAAGTTCACGCCTTCTTTGCCT
>JBGPHE010000105.1:0-2821 GCA_041484255.1 Candidatus Nanoarchaeia archaeon | reverse complement strand
GCAAGCGCGGTGCCGCCACTCGAGGTGTTGTCGTAGGTCACTTGTCGAGTTCCCGAACCGAGGTCCGTGAACGTCAACTGCCTGTTCGACGTGTCGATGTTGTCGTATCGCAAGACGTGCGAGAAACACGTGTTGTCGAACGCGGAGACCATGCAGTTCGAGACAATGAAGAAGTCATTGTCCGAGATGTGGTTCTCCTTCTGTTCGATGAACCAAAGGTCGTCGTCGCGGTCGCCCCACTTGAAGGTGTTGGGCGTTCGCGCGCTTGCAAGGGGCATGTCGTAGAAGATGCCTTCCTGCTGGGTGAACTCGAGGTTGTACTCGTTGTTGCCCGCAGCGTCGACGCGCACGATGGTCACTCCTGTGTCCATCAGGCCTTCGTAGCGGATGTCCCAGAACGGGGTCAACATGCCTTCGGGCTCGTTGAGCTGTTCACGGAGACCGCTTCCCGGCGGAATGTACACGTCGCCCAAGACTGCGTCCGAGAAGAGGCGGTACTTGATCGAGGCAAGCTCGAACTTGCTGCCGTCGACCGGCAGGGTTCCGCTGAAGCCGCCGGACGTGAATGCGCCCGTCATCTGCAGCAGCGAGTGCTCGATGTCCTCTTCGTTGACTTCGGTTCCCTGGATGAACTGATTGTCACCAGTGTTCGGGTCGTGGAAGCTGATCTTGTAGGCTCCCAGGTAGAACTGGACGATGGACTTTTGGATGTCCTTGCCGGTCGCGAGGATGTCGCGGATGCCGATCTGCGTGCCGTCTGCGAGGACGTCGGTTTCGCCGTCTTCGAGCTGGTCGGTGATTTCGCCGTTGATGCGGAACTTGACCGCACCCTCGCCGCTTCCTGCGGTTTCGGAGATGACCAACACTTCGACTTCGTATTCCTTGCCGTCAACGACATAGGTTTCCTTGTCGTTTTCGCCGAGGATTGCGGAAACCGCGCCGCCCATCAACGAGATGGTCAGGTCAGGGTTGCCGCTGTTGTTTCGAAGGTCAGTGTCGACGACGACAAAGGGCTGGCCGAGGATGATGATGTCCTCGTCTTCCAAGTCCTTCAGGTCGTTGCCCTTGGTCTTTGACTCAAGGCCTTCCTCGAATTCCAGCTGCCATTCAAAGAGCTGGGTGTTGTCGTGCCAGAACAGGTAGTGTCCGACACGGTCGCGCTCGTCCTGGTCAAAGATGACCGCGCCATTGGGTGCGTACGAGGCGGTGTTGTTGAACCTCAAGTACTGGTTGTATTCGGTCGAGCCCTGATCGGTGACTATCTGGCCGCCCTTGAGCATGTCCAGGTCAACTTCCGTGAGGGTTTCGCGAACGTTACCGATGGTTTCGTTGATTTCGAGCAAGTCGCTGGTGGAGCCGATTTCGACTGCGTCTCCTTCGACAACGACGCCCTTTCCGCCGCCGCCTGCTGCGACCGCGGTCTTGACGACTGCTGCCGCCTGCAAGCTGCCGACGATGTCGCCCATGCCGACGACGTCAATGGCGTCTGCCTGGTCGCCGACCACGATTGCCAAGTTTGAAGCAGGCGTTCCGTCAACGACAAAAGGCGCAGGCCAGTCAGAGAGCTGAACTGCCGAAGCGCCAAAGATCGTTGCGCCGACCATGGTGATGCCCATGCCGAGCGCAACCATCTTCTTTACCACTTGTATTGCCTTCATTTCTACAACACCTCCGTGTAGTATGTATTACCCCAACGGGGAAGAGATTACCCAACTGTATTCATAACCCCGAGGGCGCCTATATAAACATTTATTAAGTAGAAAGTATAGTCTGCAGACTGTGCTTTATTGAGTTATTGACGATAAAAAGAAGAAAAAAGAAAAAGAAAAAAGGGGCGTTCTTACAGCTTGCGCTTGACGTCCGTGATGATCTTCTTGGCTTCTTCCTTGAAGCCCAGGCCGAAGCTGATGCCGAGCATCAGGGCAATCATCAGGACCGTGCCGCCGAGCAGGATAAGGAAGCTCGACTGCGCCAGCGCGATCTGCACGCCGATCTGGTCCAGCACGATGAGTGCCGCGAAGACGTAGATAACCCACTTGGCCACTGCGCCGACGATCTTGGCGCCCTTGGCGCGGGTTTCCGCGACCTTCTTCTCGACATACATGCCGGCTGCGATGCCGATCAGGCCCATCACGACCGCGACGATGACCTGCGGGATCCAGACCGCGAACATGTCCAAGAACTCGGACAGGCTTGCCAGCTGGATGCGGGCTGCGGTGGCGCTCATGAAGAGCACGATGATGTACCACTTCGCAATCAATGCCAGGACATGCGTCAGGTCAAAGCGACCGACAGCGTGCGCCAGGTTGGCCTTCTCAAAGACCCACTCGTCGAACTTGATTTTCTTCAGCACGCCCGACACGATGGCCGAGACTGCCAAAGCGACCAGGTATCCCACGATAAGGATGACCATTGCCGCGATAAGGTCAGGCACTGCCTTGACCAGCCAATACCAGATGCTCACAAAGGGGTCCACGATGGACGCGCCAATGCTGCTCAAAAACTCTTGAATTGCCATTGCTCATTCACCTCTTTTGATACTCTTTTAGTTCCCACTGCGGAATAGTGCCAGCTTTCGCGGGCGATTATATCCGGTGGATAAAGCAAGACGATGAGAAGGAAAATGAAAAGAAAAAAAAATAAAAAGAAAAAATGTGGAGGTCAGTCTTAAACTGCCTTCACGGTGATGTCGGTCAAGGTGGTGCCCGAGATGGACGCCTCCTGACTGTTCACGCTTGCCAGCTGGCCGGTTGCGATCGCGCGAGCGACACGGCGGGTGTCCTGACCCGTCTTGCCTGCTGCGAGCAATGCAACATTGCCG
>JBGPHE010000104.1:0-2836 GCA_041484255.1 Candidatus Nanoarchaeia archaeon | reverse complement strand
GTGAGTGCGACATTAAGCAGTTGCGCGATTTCTTTCGGCTGTGCCATGCTGGCGAGCGAGAAGACCAATTCAGGCGTGACATTGCTCTGCATCGAGGCGCAGCTCTGCAGGATGTTTTCTAATCTTCGGCAGTCGCCTTCCGATGCGTCATAGAGCGCTTTCTTTGCTTCTGCGGTGAGCGTGAGGCCTTCCTGCTTGGCAATGACGTCGATAAGCGCGAACACTTCATTCTGCGGCAGCGGCGTAAAGCGGAAAACCGCGCAACGAGACTGGATCGGGTCGATGATTTTGCTCGAATAGTTCGCCGCAAGGATGAAACGGCACGTCGCCGTGTAGTTTTCCATGGTCCTGCGCAGCGCCTGCTGCGCTTCTTTCGTCAATGCGTCGCACTCGTCGAGGAAAATGATCTTGAACGGCACGTTTCCGATGGCTTTGGTGCGCGCAAAGTCCTTGACTTTGACGCGGACGACGTCGATGCCGCGCTCGTCAGATGCGTTGAGCTCGAGGAAGTTCTGGCGCCACGTGTCGCCGAACAGTTCGCGCGCGGTCACGAGCGAGAGCGTGGACTTGCCGACTCCTGGCGGGCCCGCAAACAGCAGGTGAGGGAGGTTCTTCTGCGCGACAAAGGACTTGATCTTGCTGACAATCGGTTCCTGGCCGCGGATTTCTGAGAACGTCTTTGGGCGATATTTCTCTGTCCAGATAATTGAACCTTCTTCCACAACAACCCCAATGAATAGGACACGGGCAGCGGTCGACTGCTGTCGACTTGTCCGTGCTCGTAAACTTGCACGGGACTAGCCGACCGCTGCCACGGCTGCCAGCTGCAGTTTACGGAACAAACGGTCGACACTACCCGTAGTGATAACTAACAAAGAACCTGTTTAAAAAGATATAGATAATCAAACGATATCTTCTTCAGATACGACCAGGAAGTCGCCCATCGCGATAACCGCGCTGAACGGGATGAGCAAATCGCCTTCCTTGGACTTCTCCAGCTCGAGCTTCTCGGTGTAGATGGTCGGACTCTTCAGGACCAAATGGATAAGCTCGCCGGACTTGGTCTCGAAAACGATGTCGCCCACTTCACCAAACCGCTTGCCAGACTTGCTGACTACGGTTTTGCCCATCAGTTGCTTAGAGAATTTTTTTTCGTCTGTTCCTGCCATGGTAACTCACCTTTCACTCCTTCCGAATGGGGCGAAGCTTGTATTTAAATCTTTCTTTTGCACTGTGGAGAAAGATTTAAATAAACTCTCGGGCGCGATATCCTCATGAACATCGACGAACGAATCGCGCTCATCAAGCAGGTCGGCGAAGAGATTCTCACCGAAGAAGAACTCAAAGAATTGCTTTCCAAGAAGAAGAACCCGGTCGCGTACGACGGCTTCGAGCCCTCGGGCAAGATCCACATCGCGCAAGGCCTGCTTCGCGCCATCAACGTCAACAAGATGACCAAGGCAGGCTGCAACTTCACCATGCTGGTCGCGGACTGGCACGCCTGGCTCAACAACAAGATGGGCGGCGACCTGGACAAAATCCACACGGTCGGCGAGTACTTCGTCGAAGTCTGGAAGGCAAGCGGGATGGACTTGGACCGCGTCAAGTTCGTCAACTGCAGCACGTTCGTCAATGATTCCGAATACTGGAAGAAAGTCGTGCAGGTTTCCCGTCACACGACCATCCAGCGCATGCTCCGCTGCGGCCAAATCATGGGCCGCGAGGACAAGGATTTGCAATATACCGCCCAAGTGCTGTATCCTGCCATGCAGGCCGCGGACATTTTCCAGCTCGGCATCGACATCTGCCAGCTTGGCATGGACCAGCGCAAGGTCAACACGCTCGCGCGCGAGCTCGCGCCGAAACTCGGCTGGAACAAGCCCGTCGCCGTGCACCACCACATGCTCATGGGGCTGCAGCAGCCTGCCGCGGCGACTGACAAAGACAAGACCGAGCGCACCATCGCGCTCAAGATGTCGAAATCCAATCCTGATTCCGCCATTTTCATGACCGATGAGCCCAAGGACGTCGAGCGCAAGATCGGCAATGCCTACTGCCCTGCGAAGCAGGTCGAGGAAAACCCGATTCTTGAGTACTGCCGCTACATTATCTTCGAAAAGCAGGACGAGCTCACCATTGACCGGCCTGCGAAATTCGGCGGACCGCTCGCAATCACGAGCTACGAAGCGCTTGCCAAGGACTTTGCCGCGGGCAAACTGCACCCGATGGACCTCAAGAAGGCCGTCGCCGCGGCGATCAACACCCAGCTCGAGCCCGTGCGCAAGCACTTCAGCAAAGGCAAGCCCGCAAAGCTGCTCGAGCAGGTCCAGAGCTTTGACGTTACACGATGAAGCTGAGCGAATTTCAAAAAGAACTTCAGCGCGCCAAGATTGACGCCGCGCTTTTTCTGAACAGCGAAGCAAAAACCGACCTCGCAATCGAATACTTCACCGGCACGCATATCGATTACGGCGCGCTCGTCGTGCCGGCGCGCAAGGAACCATTCCTCGTCATTCCAGGATTCGAAGCGGCGCGCATCAAGAGCGTTTCTTCCGTCAAGGTTATCGAGCCCAAGGGCACCGTGAGTGATACGATTCGCGCCGCGCTCAAAGGCGTGAAGCGCATCGGCATCAATGAACAGATGCTTTCGGTCGCTGAAGCAAAGCGCGTGAAGACCTTAGGCAAGCTTGTGCCAGTGAATGAGACGGTCGATGCGCTGCGCATGACCAAAACCGCGAAAGAACTGAAATTATTGCAGGAAGCGGCAGACATCGGCTGCGAAATTATCGACAGCTGCATCGCGCGCTTCGCGCATTTTCGCACAGAACAGGAAGTT
>JBGPHE010000103.1:0-2864 GCA_041484255.1 Candidatus Nanoarchaeia archaeon | reverse complement strand
GGCGCTTCAGCCGTCGGGATGACAAGCGCAAACCTGATTGTTGGCGCGTCTTTGCCGAGCAAAACGCTCTTCTGGCCGTCCTGCGTAATGGTGAAGGTATAGATGTTGTTCTCGGCGTCGATTGCGATGGACGACTTTGTTTCATTGACCGCCGCAAGCGCCTGCGCGATGGCAACCTGCGCGCACGCCTTCTTTTCCTCAGTCGAATTCAGCGGCGCGCACTCGGGAACGATGCGCTGCGCGGCCTTGCCAAGCGCAGCATACACGTCCAGATTGTACGGGAACGCGGTCTCAAAGTTCGGCCGGAAGACGTAGACGCCGACAACCGACGGATTGAACGTGTACGTGGTCGTCCACAGCCCGAACAAGTCGAGCGGAGCGAGTTCCTTGACCTGCTCCTGCGGCGAGAACAGATTGATTGCGATCGGCGCTGTAGCGATGCCGGTGAGCTTGTCTTTCGCGATGAGGAATTCGTACGGGCTCGCGAACGGCTTTGCCTGCACACGCACGTCCGCGTCAGCGACCGTAATCGTGTGCGGCGCGGCGTACAACGCGATATACTTGCTCATTTCCTTGCCGAGCAATGCGTAGAAGTTTTCGTACGCCGTCGGCAGGCACGTCGTGGTCGGCGCGTCCTGCTTGTTCCACAACGCGACGCCCTTGCTCGTGCCGCAGGGCGGCTGTGCGAAGCCGCCGTTCTGGCCGAGCTGCTGCACGACGCGCGCCGCAGACCAGTGCGCTCCTGTCGCCATGAAATTCACGAAGTAATCGCCCTGCGCGTACGTGTTCTGCAGCTGGAACGCGCGCTGGCCGATGCTCTGCCATGGCGATGTCTCGTTCGCGACCGCTCCGAACACAAGGAAGATGCCAATCATGGCTCCGAGTACTGCAAGAATCATGCCAAAGTCGAAAATCTGCGCGCGGCGGCTCATTGTTCCACCTCGGTGCTCCAGATTTTCGCGATAATCACGCGGTCGTCGCTCACGGCGACGATGGATTGTGCGCTCGCGGGGCCTGTTTTGGACACCTGCGGCGCATTAATCATCAAAAGCACGCGGTCTGCGGTCTGCGCGCCCTCGCGCGGCTCGTGCAAGGCGAGCCAGAACGCGCGCTTGCGCTGCGTGCCGTCGCTGTCCTTGTACGTGAACGCGCTGTGCGCCAAAAAGTCCGTCGTTGCAGCGGTCAGCACGGGCTCGTACGTCTTTTTATCGTTGTACCACAGCCTGAGCAGGTCTGCGAACGTGACGGTCTCGCCCTGCACTGCGACCGGCGAGTTCAGATAGTTGATGAGGACGTTGTTTGCGCCTACCGCGAACGATTCCTGCGTGTCAATCTGTTGCGGCGCTCTGCCGCCCTGCAGGAAGACGAAATAAAAGATGAGCAGCAATGCTATTGCGAGGAACGCGAAGATCAAACTGACCCAGAGCGGAAGGATTCCCTTTTTCATATGGGCTGGAGCACCTCCACGCGCAGGATGCCCGGACGCTCGCTGCCCTTTTCCACAAGGACAACAGGCCATTGGCGCACCTGCTGGATGACTGTCTTGCCGCCGAGCGGGCCGAGCTGCGCGGCAAGCTCCTGATAATAGTCGGGATTGAGTTGTACGGATGAAATGGGCTTGCCATCGCGGTCAAAGAGTGTGAGCATTGCTGCAGCATGGCGCTGCGTGCCGTAACTGAATGTTTCTGCGAGCGTTTGCTGCGACTGCTTGAAGCGTTCAACGGAAATCGCGCGTTCCAATGCGCCGGTGCTGTCGCGCGCGAGGAATGCGGGCGACGTTCCGAGGACTTGGACAAGCAACGCGGGCTCTGCGGCGTTCATGTCGACCTTTGCGTTGACATACGTTCTCACGGCGAGCGCGACGCCCATCATGATGACCATCACCATGACGATGCGCATCAGCCAGAAGCCGATTTCCACGACGAGAATGCCGCGCTTGTTCATCCAGTCACCCCGCGCGCGACGACTTCGGCAAGCGCGCGCGGATTCGCGCTCAATGCGACAGGATTGTTCATATTGCCCAGCTCGAGCTGCACTGCGGTGCGGCCCTTGAGCAGGACTTGGCGCGGATCGTCTGCGCGGAGCTGGCTAAGATCAACAGGAATGACAGCGGTGCCAGTAATGTTAAGCGCATATGCGGTTGCAAGCGCGTTCAGCGTGCGGCACGCGACTCCGTACGTTGCGGTATCTGCATCCTTGTTCACGAATGCCTTGACAACATTGTTACGTGCGTCAGCAACGCCTGCGTGCAGCGAGACAATCCACGCGTCGTTGTAGGTGTTGATGACCGCGACGCGCTCCTGGATGTTCTTTGCTTCGCCGACATCGAACGCGCGCGTTCCGATGACAGTGTGCACGCCTGCGTTTTTCAAGTAGGTTGAGAGCGCGGCAGCGGTCAGGCGCATCGCGTCTGCTTCAGTCATGCTCTGCGCTTCAAATCCTTTGTCACCCTCGCCGGTCGCGCTGTTCACGCCGTGGCCTGGGTCGATGACGATCGTGGCGGGCATCGACGGCGCCGCAGGGCATTCCAACAATAATCCGTTGAATGAAACCTCGGCAGGCTTGAGCGTGCTCACCGCGAGCGCATTGCCTGTCTTCTGAATCGTGATGCCGGTCGGCTGCGCGAGCACGGGCGGCGCGAATTGCAGGAACGCATTGATTGCGTACGGCCAGTACTCATTGTCGACACTGGCGCGGTTGTTGCGCAAATCAACGGTGAAACGGGAAAGCGACGCCAACGGTGGGTTGTAAAAGTAAATGAGATTGCCGCGCGCGTTGCTCACGGAGTCCATGACGAGCGCGATGTCGCGCGCGAGGAATTTCTGCTGGTAGATACCGCTGTCCTTGGCGTTCTTGACTTCCAT
>JBGPHE010000102.1:0-2904 GCA_041484255.1 Candidatus Nanoarchaeia archaeon | reverse complement strand
TGCCGCGCTGCCAAGGAAGGTACCTTCCTTGATGTCCGCCATCGAGGCTTTCACCACGGCGACGATCATCGCATTCTCGGTGAGCGTCAGCTTGACCTCGGCGCCGTCGCTGGATTTCAACGTAAGCACGTTGCCGTCTGCCTTCGCTATCGTCCCGCGCACACGCGTGGTCTGCGCCGTGGCCGTACACGATGCGGCGATAATCACGCCAGCGAGCGCCAGTCGAATTGTTCTGTACATGTCATTCTCCAGGAAAGTCGATGCGCGCCATCAAAGTGTGGCGGCGCGCACAGTATAAGTCAGACTTCACCTTTGATCACATCGGCGGCGCAACACCGCGGATGGTTCAGAATAATCCTGGACAGACCGCGGATTAGTTCAAACAAAAAACCCCGCCGAAGCGGGATGCGCGGGAGTGCTACTGATCGGTATTGAGCAGCAGCGCCTTCCTTCAACTTCTTCCTAGGTCCCACCCAACCTATCAGACCAAGTCCGACTGCCATCATGGCGCAGATTTCGGGCTCAGGGACGGCGGCATCCCATGCACCGGTTCGTGAAAAAATACCGCACTGACCCGGGAAATGTGCACTTGACACAAAACCGTGGTGTCACGCGACGGCGAGGACGCAGGGCCGGAAGCCTAAAGTCGTCTGCATCGGGTGAGCGATATCCGCCAGCCCGAAGACGACGACAAGGAGACCACGATGACTAACCGCAAAAATCTCGCCGGCGAGTCTGGATACTCCAAGCCCTTCGCCCTCACCGTCGCCGCGATCGCGATCTGCGGCCTGATGATGGGAGCAGCAGTCCTTGCGCCGGCCGGAGCGACTACGGACATTTCGATCGCCACGGCTTACGCTGAGGCCACCGACGATTTTCCGGACCAGTTCGTCAGTCAGCCCGAGCAAATCGTGATGATGATGGAGATGATGTACGACTGAATGCGCCGCTCGGCCTTGTTTCCTCCTATCCCTTGTTCCCGGTGCTTTTCTCTTCGAGGATGTAGCTCAAAGCGAACAGAGTTACCGGCCACAGTCCTACGAAGATTCCCCACCGTTCCGCGTGAGCTTCCATTAGGGCCGCTTTCAGCGCGGGATCACCGATATTCTTGATGACCTGCCTACCCATTTCAAATTCCGCGCCGAAGTACCACATCAACCACGACAGCGGAATGGAAGCGATTCCCAGCCAGAACAAAACTTGAGACAAGGTTTTCATGATTTCCTCCTCCTGAAACGTAAACGGTAATTCCAAGATCCGGTGACTGCAATATGAACTTCATTCGACACCGTCGAGAGAACATCCCCGCGCGCTGCATCATGTCGTGCCCCTTCTGAGAGCGAGCGGTGACAATTGCCGCAGCGGCAGGGAATCGCAGCGCCGATCTACTACGTCACCTTCTCCAGCACGCGCTGCATCGTTTCAAGGTCCATCGCACGCAACGACTGGGTTCGGATGTTTCCGAGCCTCGCCACGCTTAATGTAAGCGCGGCCAGCGCCTCATCCGTGCCCTCCGTAATGGTGACAAGGTCGTACTGACCCATCGTCCAGTACAGGTCGCGCACGGTGACGCCGTGCTTGTTTGCCATATCACGGAACGCTTTCGCGCGCTGCGGCGAATCCTTGATGTTCTTAATGCCCTGCTCGGTGAAATTTGCAAGAGTAATGCTGATCGTCATGGCTCACCTCCTCGTGGTTGCCACGACCACCTTACTCCTTTCGTGGGGTGCGAAACAGCACGATAACCGTCGGGAGCGCCCGGCGCCTTCGATCCCACTAATGATAGGGCGATCAACCGCTTCGCTCAGCGCTCGGCTAAGCAGTCAAGCCCATGACCCTTCTAGACGCGCCCTGAAGAGACGCTAACGACGCCTCAGAATGGATAGACCCTCTACCCTGAGTTACGAGCCAAGCGCAAGGTCCGCCTCGCGCCATCCGTGGGTTGTTCGCCTACACAGCGGAAATGCCCTAAAATTCCGTCCTTAACATGCGGGTGTAGTTCAATGGTAGAACGAAAGCTTCCCAAGCTTTAGACGAGGGTTCGATTCCCTCTACCCGCTCCAACCCATATGCCCGCATCCTTCGACGGTAAGCTGGTCGTCGCCATTTCCTCCCGGGCGCTGTTCGATCTCGAGGAGTCGAACCGCGTGTTCGAGGAGCAGGGGGTCGACGCCTACTACGAGTACCAGCGCCAGCGCGAGAATGAAGTGCTCGAGCCCGGCATCGCATTCTCGCTGGTGAAGAAACTGCTGAAGCTCAATGCCCCTGCGCCGGCGCAGTCGCGCGTCGAAATCATCCTGCTGTCGCGCAATACGGCCGACACCGGCTTGCGCATCATGAACTCGATCGAGCACCACCGGCTGGACATCTCGCGGGCGGCGTTCACCGGCGGAGAGAACACCTACCCCTACGTGCCGGCGTTCGACGCGCACCTCTTTCTTTCGGCGAATCCGCTCGACGTGCGCAAGGCGCTCGACGCGGGGCACGCGGCCGCGACCATCCTGCCCTCCAACGTGAAGAACGTCGGCGCGAGCGAGGAGTTGCGCATTGCGTTCGACGGCGACGCGGTCCTCTTCTCCGACGAAGCCGAGCGGGTTTACAAAGAGGAAGGCTTGGATGCCTTTACCGCGAGCGAGGTGAGCGCAGCCCGGGAACCGTTGTCGGGCGGCCCGTTCAAGAATTTTCTCGCCGCGCTGCATCGCATCCAGTCCGAATATCCGGCCGACCGCGCGCCCATCCGTACCGCGCTGGTCACCGCGCGCAGCGCGCCCGCGCACGAGCGCGTGGTGCGCACCCTGCGGGCCTGGAACATCCGCATCGACGAAGCGCTGTTTCTCGGCGGGCTCGACAAGGGCCCGTTCCTGAAGGCGTTCGGCGCGGACATTTTCTTCGACGACCAGAGCG
>JBGPHE010000101.1:0-3092 GCA_041484255.1 Candidatus Nanoarchaeia archaeon | reverse complement strand
TTGGCGACGTTTTTTGCCGAACAGGGCAAGATTGTCAAGACCGTTGAGGCGCCTCGCGACCTCGTCGTTCCCGATACCGTCACACAGCTCGCGCTCTCGCGCGGCTCGCCCGAAGAAGTGCACGACGTTCTTCTCCTGACGCGCCCCGACTACTCGGTCTTCGACGAAATGCGCAACGCAAAAGACTTCGAACTCTTCGCAGACCTGCGTTTGGCAGGCGTCGGCATGGTCGGCGTCGTGCACGGCACGAACCCGATGGACGCCATCCAGCGCTTCATCGGCAAGCTCGACCTGGGAGTCATCCCCCACGTCATCGACACGGTCGTGTTCATCAAGAACGGCGCCATCGCAAAGTGCCTGGCCATCAAGATGGAAGTCAAAGTCCCCGCAGGCATGACCGAAGCAGACCTTGCGCGCCCCATCGTGGTCATTTCCGACTTCGAAACCAACAAGCCTGTCGCCGAAATCTACAGCTACGGCGAAGAAACCGTTGTCGTTCCCGTTACCGAGCAGAAAGCCACGGGCGCCAAGCGCCTCGCGGCCGAGCAGATCAAGCGCGTCTTCCGCAGCTACGTCGACCACGTCGATGTCGACGTCGTGAGCGACAACAAGGCAATCGTGTCCATCCCTGAAAAGTACATCCCGCAAATCATCGGCGCGGGCGGAAAGAACATCCAGCGCCTCGAGGAAGAACTCGGCATCTCCATCGAGATCCGCGAGCACACCGGCCGCGGAAGCGCAACCCCGCCCGGAAGCACAGTGCAGCCCTCGGGCGGCAAAGACATCCCCTTCCAGATGACCACGAAAGGCAAAACGCTCATCTTCTCCGTTCCCGTGGCGTTTGTCGGCAAGGACATCTCGCTCTTCGCGGGCAACGAGCGCATCGGCACGTTCAACGTGGACCAGCACGGCAATGTCTACATCAAGAAGACGTCCGCGCTCGGCAAGTCCGTGATGGACGCCCACCACGGCGGCGCGCGACTGAAGTTCATGTCTTGAGAGAAAACTATATATAGACTCATTCTGCAGGAAAGCGCATGCTTGATATCATCCGCGAGAACCCGAAGCTCGTCAAAGAGAGCCTCAAGAAGAGGAACCTGGACCCCAAGCTCGCCGACGCAGTCCTCGAGCTGGACGAGCAGTGGCGCAAGCACAAGACCGAGAGCGACGAGCTCCGCGCAAAGCGCAACAAGTTCTCCCAGCAGATCAACGAGCTAAAAAAGGCAGGCAAGGACGCTTCGAAAGTCATCAAAGAGGCAGCCGCGGTTCCGCAGCGGCTCAAGGACCTTGAAGAGCACATGAAAGAGCTCGAGCAAAAGCTCAACGCCGCGATGGCCTCGCTGCCCAACATTCTCGACGCATCCGTTCCCGCGGGCAAAGACAGCACCCAGAACAAGGTCGTCAAGGAGTTCGGCAAGCCCGCGAAGTTCGCATTCACGCCCAAGAATCACGTTGAACTGCTCGAAATGAACGACTTGGCAGACTTTGACCGCGCTACCAAGATTTCCGGAGCGCGCTGGTACTTCCTCAAGAACGAGCTTGCCGTGCTCAACCTCGCCGTCCAGCGATACGCGATCGATTTCATGCGCGAGCGCGGCTACACCTTCATGATTCCGCCGTATTTCATCAACCGCAAGGCCTACGAAGGCGTCACGTCGTTGGACGCGTTCCAAGACGTGCTGTACAAAGTGGAAGGCGAGGACCTGTTCGCCATCGCCACGAGCGAGCACCCGCTCACCGCGGCATTCGGCAACGAAGTGTTTGCCGACGCCAAGCTGCCGCTCAGGCTCGTCGCGGTCTCGCCGTGCTTCCGCAAGGAAGCAGGAGCGCACGGCGCAGACCAGAAAGGCATCTTCCGCATCCACCAGTTCGACAAGGTCGAGCAAGTCATCATTTCCACTCCTGAAGACTCCGCAAAGATGCACGAAGAGCTCGCCAAGAACGCGATTGACTTCTGGAAGACACTCGACATCCCGTTCCGTCAAATCCTGCTGTGCTCAGGAGACACCGGCAAGGTCTCCGCAAAGACGTACGACCTTGAAGCGTGGTTCCCCGCAGGCAAAGAATACCGCGAAATCGTCTCCTGCTCCAATGTTGCGGCGTGGCAGAGCCAGCGCTTGGGCATCAAGTGCGAAACCAATCCCGGAATCAACCGCAGGTTCGCGCACACGCTAAACAGCACGTGCGTCGCGGTGCAGCGCTGCCTTGCCGCGATCCTCGAAAACAACCAGCAGGCAGACGGCACCATTGAAGTTCCCAAAGTTCTCCAGAAATACACCGGCTTCAAAGTGATTGGCAAGGCCAAGAAAAAATAAGATGGCAACACTTCCCGCATGGAGCTGGATTGTCGTCGGCGCGATTATAACATCCACGTCATGGTATGTCCAGATGCCGCTGTTTTTCTGGCTCGGCATCGTCTTTATGGCGGTCGGTGCAGGCAAGATCGCGTTCAGCGCGATCGTGACCGAGAAAGAAGTTCCTGTGGTTCACAAACCTGCGCACCAATACGCCAGCCACATCCCGCAGCCGCCGCGCGTGGCGCACCATCCCGCTCCGCAACGCCACACGCACCAGTACTACCGCTGCTCGTGCGGCGCGCCTGTGCGCGCGAGCGACCAATTCTGCAACCACTGCGGACGCCGGCTCAGATAAACGCAATTTAATAAACGACGCGCGTTCTATTCTTTGTATGCCTGAACCGTACCGCTGCATCGTCGAGCTGTACACGCAGCCGCAGAAAAAGAGCGATTTTCTCAGCGACGTCTTCGATGCGCCGCACTACCGCATCACGGCGCAGCCTGACGGAAACCTCTTCCAGTACGGCTCTGCGCTCGAGAAACGCGTCCTGCTCGCGCAGGACGAGCGCATCGCCATCGGCAGGAGCTCGCAGATGCGCATCAAGTTCCCGACGACCAGCCCCCTCTTCAGGACCATCTCCCGGCATCACGGCGACATCTACCGCGTCATGGAGGACGGCAATCCGCTGTGGGAGTATGAGAACAAATCTGACCGGGGCAGCGACATGGGCGAGGCCGTGCCCCTCAAGACCATTGGAAGGAAGAAGCGGCTCGGCATTGGAACCCACATCATCG
>JBGPHE010000100.1:0-3097 GCA_041484255.1 Candidatus Nanoarchaeia archaeon | reverse complement strand
GGCACGCTGAGCGCGGGTCGCCTCTTTGCCGGACAGGAGCCAGAGCGCGTTGCCGTGCTCGGCCATGTCGAGCTCGTCGCCCTGCTTCAATCCGTATTTGCGAACCCAGGAGACGGGCAAGGTTATTGTATACGAGCCGTGCTTTGCACTGCCTTGGTGGATGAGTTTGCGCTGCATGGGCGTGAGAAGTGCCAGAAGCATATTAATCTTTCTAATTAATATAAGTAATATTAATTATATCGGGTACCTTTATTGTGCGCCAGGGTTTCTTCCGTCCGGCTGGAATGATTTCAGCCGGAGATACCATGGCTCAAGAACTTGAAAGCAAAGTACTGATGTATCACGTGCAGCCGCTTCCGTTCGCGCCGATTGATGACGCGCAGCGCGGCCTGCTTGCGCGGTTGGATACGTTTGAAGCGCCCTATCTTGAAGAAAAACTGATGGGCGAAGGAGTTTTCACGAGCAAGGCAGACTACGCCGAAGCGTTCACCGAATTCAAGAAATTTATCGGCTTGGTCGCGCTGTATCGCGAGCCGCTGGCAATGTCCAGCAAGCCGGTCGACGAAGTCTGGCACCAGTTCATTTTGTTTACGAAGAAGTACCACGAATTTTGCAAGGACTTCAACGGCAGCTACGTGCACCATTTGCCGCGCACGTCCACGACGCCGCTGCATCCTGCAGGCGCGGAAAACCTCCGCACGCGCTACCGTGAACTTTATGGCGACCCGTCGAAGCTGTGGCGCTTTGCGAGCGATTGCACCAGCGTGCCGGGCGGACCGGACGACAGCCCGTCAGGCCATTGTTCGCCCAGCGGCGGCGATGACGACGATTAGGGCTTCGTAAAAAGCAGAGGCATCCTCGTCCTGAGCTACGGGCACGTTCGTAACGAAACCCTTATAAACAATTAATCCCGTTCTTAGGACGAAAAATGGTGAGAGAAAAGATAGCCTCGTTCAGTGTCGAGTATCTGCAAATTCTTGACGAGAACGGCAAGGTGGACAAGAAGCTTGAGCCGAAGCTTTCGGCAGAACAGCTGAAAGAATTGTTCCGGTTGATGATTCTGGAGCGCGCGTTCGACCAAACTGCGTTGAATATGCAGCGCGAAGGACGCATCGGAACGTACGCGCAGTCGCTCGGCGAGGAAGCCTGCCACGTCGGTCCTGCGTTCGCGATGAAGAAGGAAGACTGGCTCGTGCCGAGCTATCGCGAGCACGGCGCGTTTCTCGCGCGCGGCGTGCCGCTGAAGAATTTGTTTATCCACTGGGGCGGCTCGGAAGACGGCAACATCATGCCTGAAGGTTCGCGCAATCTCACCGTCAGCATCCCGATCGCGACGCAATTGTTGCATGCCGCAGGCCTTGCCTGGGCTGCGAAGCTGCGCAAAGAGAAATGCGCTGCGCTGACGTTCTTCGGCGACGGCGGAACAAGCGAGGGCGACTTCCACGAAGCGCTGAACTTCGCAGGCGTGTTTGAATTGCCGGTCGTCTTCCTGTGCCGCAACAATGAATACGCGATTTCTGTTCCGCGCACGTGCTACGACACTGCAGGCTGCCAGACGCGCTGCCAGACGCTCGCGCAAAAGGCGATTTCGTACGGCTTTGAAGGATTGGTCATTGACGGCAACGACGTGCTCGCGTGCTATGTCGCGACAAAAGATGCGCTCGCAAAGGCGTACGCGGGCAAAGGGCCGACGATGATTGAGGCGTTGACCTACAGAATGGGCGCGCACACGACTGCCGACGACCCGTCACGCTACCGCAACGAGACTGAACTGAAAGTGTGGGCAAAGCGCGACCCGATTGAGCGCTTCCGCAAGTATTTGCAGTCAAAAAAGATCTGGACTGCCGCGTGGGAGAAGAAAATCACTGACCAAATCGCGCAGGACATCAAGAAAGCGGTCGCAGAGTTCGAAAAGCATGTGTCCAAGCCTGAAGACATGTTCACGCACGTGTTCGCAAAGATGCCTCCGCACTTGAAAGAGCAGATGGATTATCTCAAAAGGTTCTCAAAATGACAAAGATGAACATGGTCGAGGCATTGAATCAGGCGCTCGATCAGGCATTGAAGCGCGACAAGAGCGTCATCCTGCTGGGCGAAGACATCGGCAAGGACGGCGGCGTCTTCCGCGTCACGGACGGCTTGCAGAAAAAGTACGGCAATGAGCGCGTTATTGATACTCCGCTTGCCGAGTCAGGCATTGTCGGAACGTCAATCGGTCTCGCTATCAACGGCATGCGCCCGATCGCAGAAATCCAGTTTGACGGCTTCATTCCTCCTGCATGGGACCAGCTCGTGTCGCACGCGTCGCGCATCCGCAACCGCTCGCGCGGCCGCTACACATGCCCGATGATTGTCCGCGCTCCTTATGGCGGCGGCATCCGCGCATTGGAGCATCACGCCGAGAGCATGGAAGCGGTGTACGCGCACACGCAGGGTATGACGGTCGTCATTCCGAGCAACCCGCACAACGCGAAAGGATTGATGCTTGCCGCGACAAAGTATCCTGATCCAATATTATTCTTGGAGCCGAAGAAAGTCTATCGTGCCATCAAGATGAATGTTCCTGACGAGCCGTACGAGATTCCCATCGGCAAGGCAGGCATTGCGAAAGAAGGCACGGATGTCACGCTCATCAGCTGGGGCTCGATGATGAAGGAGACGCTCGAGACTGCGGACAAGCTCGCGGAGAAGAACATCAATGCCGAAGTCATCGATGTGCGCACGATTCAGCCGCTGGACGAGGAAACCATCATTGCGAGCGTCAAGAAAACTGGCCGTGCGATCATTGTGCACGAAGCGCCGCGTTCAGGCGGCTGGGGTGCAGAGATTGCGGCGCGCATCCAGGAGCATTGCTTGCTCGAATTGAAGGCGCCCGTGCAGCGCGTCACGGGCTTTGACGTGCCGTTCCCGTATTTCCAACTCGAATTTGATTACTTGCCGAGCGTGGAGCGCATCCTTGCCGCGGTTGACGAGACGATGAGGTTCTGATGGCATACGATTTCAAGCTTCCCGACTTGGGCGAAGGCATTCATGAAGGCACGCTGAAGAAATGGCTGATCAAGCAGGGCGATAAGGTCGCAGAACACCAGCCGATTGC
>JBGPHE010000099.1:0-3179 GCA_041484255.1 Candidatus Nanoarchaeia archaeon | reverse complement strand
CGCAAAAGAGCTTACGATCAAAGTCCTTGATATGGGCCAAGGACAAGAAAGGGCAGCATGGTTCACGCAAGGAACCGCAACCGCGTATGACGCGACCTTCCCTGAAGTCCTGAAGAAGCTCACCAAGGCAACCGGCGTCAAAATCGACCAGGAATTGCTCAAGAAATTCGTTCCGTTGTCGCCGTATCTGAACGTCGGCGAAGTCACTGACCTCGACAAGGCGTGGAAAGACGTCGCTAAGCAATTGAATATGGAGATGGCTGAGCTGCGTTCGCAGATTGAGCCAATTGCAGCGCTGTATTCCATCGCCGAACACTCTCGCGCGCTGCTTGTGTCGCTGACTGACGGCGCTTTGCCCAGTAATGTGGGCGGCATGTACAATCTTCGCGTCATTCTCCGCCGCGTCCTGGGCTTTATCGACAAATACCAGTGGAAAGTTGACATTTGCGATGTCTGCGACTGGCACGCGGCAGAATTGAAGCCGTTATTCCCTGAATTGTCCGACGGTTTGGCAAACGTGCGCAAGATTATCGAGGTCGAGAAGATGCGCTACCGCGCAACGCAGGAAAAAACCAAGCAAGTGCTGAGTAAGATTACTGCAAAAGAGCTTTCGACCAAGGATTTGGTCGATTTGTACGACAGCCAAGGGATTGCTCCTGAATTAGTTGCTGAAGAAGCCGCAAAGCAGGGCAAAAAAGTTTCCGTTCCCAAGAATTTCTACGCGCTGGTCGCTGCGAAACACGAAAAAGAGCAGAAAACCGCAGAGACACAGACCGAACGCGCAGAGAAACTGGAGCTTGCGGGCGTTCCGGACACCGAAATCATGTACTGGGACGACTGGAAGCCTGCGGAATTCGATGCAAAGGTCTTGAAAATCATCGGCAACAACGTCATTCTGGACAAAACCGTGTTCTATCCCGTCTCGGGCGGGCAATTGGCAGACCATGGCGAGCTCAACAAGCAGTATGTCGTCGATGTTTTCAAGCAGGGCGGCGTCATCGTGCATGTCCTTGCCGAGAAGCCGACGTTCAAAGTCGGCGACAAAGCACGCGGCAAGGTCAACGTGGAGAGGCGCAAGCAGCTCGCACAGCACCACACCAGCACACACATCGTGAACGCGGCAGCACGCATCGTGCTCGGACCGCACGCAAACCAGGCAGGAGCGAAGAAAGACATCGACAAGGCATACATCGACATCACGCACTACCAAGCGATCACCGACGATGAATTGAAGCGCATCGAAGAAGAAGCCAACAAAATCGTCAAAAAAGGAATCAAGGTCACGAAATCGTTAATGCCGAAGGACGAAGCAGAGAAAAAGTACGGCTTCACCATCTACCAAGGAGGCGTTGCGCCTGGAAAAATCCTGCGCATCGTCAACATTGACGGCATCGATGTTGAAGCGTGCGGCGGAACGCACCTGAACAACACGTCCGAAGCAGAACAAATCAAGATTTTGAAGTCCAACAAGGTCCAAGACGGCATCGTGCGCGTCTATTTCGCTGCAGGCGAGGCCGCGAAGAAGCTTCTCACGCAGGATCAGGACAGAATCGGCGAGCTCGCCAAGGTTCTTTCGTGCAAACCCGCCCAAATTCCTGCTCGCGCGCAGGAACTATTCGAAAAATGGAAGAAAGCGCGCAAGGGCAAGCTCCTTGAACCTGATTTCGCGCTGAAATCGACGGAAGAATTCAAAGGCGACGTGCTCGCGAAAGCGTCAGAAATCCTGCAAACGCAGACCGAAAACCTCTCCAAGACCGCGCAGCGCTTCCTCAAAGAGATGGAAGACGCGAAAAAGAAGCTCAGTTAATCACGAAAACAATTTCTCAAGCACATCCGTCGTGTACAAGACGATTGCCTGCGCTTGCGCCACGCTCGGTTTGAACGCGTCGTTCTTCTGGTGCACGCTGTGCACGCGGACTTGGTTGATCAAGTGAATCTGATTGCCCAATGCAGGGTCGAGCTTGACGTTCTGCTCGGCGAGCTTTGCGATTAAGTTGCCCAAACCGATGCCCGGCGACTTCTCCAGCAAGTCATTCTTCGTGACTTCGTAGTATTTGCGGTGCAAAGCAGTCTCAAGAACACGGCCGCACAAGATAACCGCAGAGCGATAGCACTTCGCGTCCATGCAGCGCTTGATTTCGTCAAGGTCTGCGGTCACATCGTCGTGAATCTCAAACGGCATGCGCGGCTTTTTGCCCGGAAACAAGGACGGCCTGATCTCGTCCTCGTCAACCGCCATCTCTAACAGCTCGTCCGCGAGCGCGTCGAGCTTGGAAGCGTCCTGCGTGATCTGCATTTGCTGGATAAGTGAAGCAGGTTTGCCGTGCAACACGCCCGTTGCCGCCTTCGTGACCGCCGAAAGCGCGGTCTGCACTGCCTTGCGGAGCTGTTCGCGGTTCTGCGCGGTGAAGTCCTTGAATGAGCCTGCCTTTTCGCCGGCCAAAGAAACGCCTTCCTTGCGCGCGCGACCCACAGCTTCCTTCAAATCCGCGACCAAACGCTGGAAATCACCCATGCACCCACCAAGAAAGTGAAGTTATTAAAGCATTTGTATACTCGGATAGCGTATGAAGAAAGCCGTTTGCCTGCTCAGCGGAGGCATTGACAGCCCGGTAGCCGCCGCGCTGCTGCTCAAGCAAGGCATCGAGGTCGTGCTCGTGCACTTCCAGAACCTCACGCGCCAGCAGGACAGCGTCCAAAACAAGATTGAGCGGCTTACCGAACAACTTTCTAAGCTCGGCAAAGTCAAATTGTACGTCATTCCGTTCAAAGACACGCAGTTTTCCATCATCAAAGCAGTTCCGGCAGAGTATCGCATGATTGTGTACCGCCGAATGATGTTCCGCATCGCAGACAAAATCAAAGAACAGGAAGGCGCAGAGGCATTGGTGACTGGCGATTCGCTCGGCCAGGTCGCCTCGCAGACCCTGACAAATATGCGCAGCATCTATGCCGCAACGAAAAGCGTCGTGTTGCACCCGTTGCTTGGCAAAGACAAGCGCGAAATCACCGACATCGCCAAAGAAATCGGCACGTTCGAGATTTCCGCGCTGCCGTACGAGGACTGCTGCAGCTTCATGATCGCGCAGCACCCCGTAACCAAGTCAAAAACCGAAGAAATCGAGCGGTACGAGAAGAACTTGGATGTTCCGAAGCTCGTGGACGCGGCGCTTACTGCT
>JBGPHE010000098.1:0-3252 GCA_041484255.1 Candidatus Nanoarchaeia archaeon | reverse complement strand
GCCCGCGGAATCAATCCAGGCAGGCGACACAAGCATCCGCATTCTTATTCCACAGGGATTCCTCGCGCCGTTCATCAGGCCGAAATATGCGGGATTGCTGCACTTTGAGCAGGGCGACGGCAAGAGTGCGATGTGGCGTTTGGATATCGTCGACAAATCCTATCAGGGTGTGATGGTATTGCTTGCGAAAGAATTCAGCAAAAAACACGGCGTCGCGATAACCGCGGCTTATATCCAGGTTACCTGAACTTCATCGGTTCTTTCGTGTTGCGCGATGTCTGCCTGTTCAGGCGTGCGCGATTCTCCTGCTTTGTGCTGCAAAATGCCTTGCCACGCGATCATGACGCCCTGGTCGCCTGAATATTGGAGCGGAACCGCGTAGAATGTTGCGCCTCGTGCCGCGCACATCGCGTTCAGCATCTCGCCGAGGCGCTTATTCGCGGCGACGCCGCCGATCAACAGCAGTTCTTTCTTGCCCGTGTGCGCCATGGCGCGCTCCGCGACCTCGGCGAGCATCGCAAAGCACGTTTCTTGGAGCGAGAAGCACAAGTCCTTGAGCGGTGTTCCGGTCTTGAGCAGGCGTTTTGCCTTGGTTAAGACGCCGGAAAACGAGACGTCCATGCCTTTGACGGCGTACGGCAGCTCGAGATACGTTCCTCCGACGGCCAATTGCTCGATTTTGGGCCCGCCGGGAAAGCCCAGTCCTGCGTCGCGGGCGAACTTGTCGAACATGTTGCCCAGTCCGGCATCGACGGTTTCGCCGAAAATGCGGAACCGCTTGCCTGCGAGCGCGATGACTTGCGTGTTCGGACCGCTGACGTACAGATAGGCGGGGTCTTTGACGCCCGTGACGAGGTTGCCGATGCTCAAATGCGCGACCGAGTGGTTCGCGCCGACCAGCGGAACATTGATTTTCTTTGCGAGCTCAATCGCAAACGTCTGGCCGATGCGGAGAATCTGCGGCGTGAGGCCGGGACCGCGCGAATACGCGATGAGCGCGATGTCCGTAAGAGCGAGCTTTGCCTGCGTGAGCGCGTCTTCCAGGACTTTTTCCTTGACCGCGTTGTGGTGCTTCGCGACATCTGCAGGAATAAGCCCGCCCGTGTCGGTCGTGAAGCTGTCTTTGGCGTTCGCGAGGATGTTTCCGTCGAAATCGACGATGCCGCAGCCGAACGTGTGCGCCGTGCTTTCGATGCCCAGGCAGTATTTCATGTCGGGAGAAATGTGTCTGAAGCTTTATAAAGGATTCGCGCTCTCGGTTTATCGTGAGCGAAGACAACCAATACTCAGAGGCAGACCCGCGCACGGCGCTCGCCGAGCGGTGCATAGAACTCTACGCTCATTTGGTGAGCAAGATGCGCGACCCGCGCGCGGTCGTTCCGGAAATCGTTTTTGCCGAGGAGGATATTATTCCTTGCATCGGCTCGCGTTCCATCTTTTTGCCGTCCTCGCTCGCGCACGAGGATCACAGCGACCAGACGATGGCGCTGAGCCGCATCGGAACGCTGTTCCTGCAGTATCACCGCAATCCGCGGGTCAAGTACATGTTTGACGCCTCGGACAAAACGAGCGTCGAGGATTTCCAATTGAAGATGCTTTCTGATGTCGCGATGACGTATGGGTATTTTGTCGGTCTGCTGAAGGACCACTCGTGGCCGGATACCATCACGTACGCGCACAAAATTCACAAATCCGCGCACAATGAGGAAAAGCAGACCGTTGATACTGCCGCGGCATGGTATGGCTCAAGCATCTTTCTGAAGTACGGCGATGCGGCGTTGGATAAGGTGCTCGCGATGACCTCGACGCAGGACCTGAACGAGCTCAAAGTGCCGCACCTCGAAGGCTTCACGAAGCAGTTGATGAAGCTGAACGAAGTGCGCTAAATGCGTTTATAAGGTCTAAAAGACTCGTTTATGCTTGTTTTAATTGTCACTAATGAGTAGCTACAAATAGAAAAGCTTATATACTCCAACGTCTCTAATTCTGCTTCAGGGGGAGTCACCAATGATTGCACACAGCATTCAGCTCTTGCGGCAGTTGCGCTATCCCAACGGGCTGTTCGCCGCTGCTTCACAAACGGTGAAGACGGGCTACAGCCGCGCGTGGATCCGCGACAACATCTACGCAGCCCTCGGCCTCGAGGCCACGGGCAACACTGCTGAAGTTATTGCAACGTACCGCGCGCTCCTCGACATTCTTGCCAAGCACGAGTACAAGATTGACTGGATGATCAAGGAACCGCAGCCCAAGGCCGCGTTCCGTTACATCCACGCGCGCTACGACCCGGTTTCCGGCGACGAAATCAGCGAGGAATGGGGCAACAAGCAGAACGACGCAGTCGGTGCATTGCTGTTTAAGATCGGTGAATTGACTGCGAAGGGAATTTTCACGCTTACTGACGCTGACAAGCGCATCGTGCAAAAGCTCGTCGATTATCTTGCTGCCGTTGAATACTGGCACGACGCCGACAACGGCATGTGGGAAGAGGCAGAGGAAGTCCACGCGTCTTCGATTGGTGCGTGTGTCGCAGGACTGCAGGCTGTTTCGACGATTGTGACCGTTCCTGACGCGCTTATCGCGAAGGGCCGCGACGCGCTGAACGCGCTCCTGCCGAGCGAATCGCTGACGAAAGACGCTGACCTGGCATTGCTCTCGCTGATTTACCCGTACAATATCGTCTCGGAAACGCAGCGCGATGCTATTTTGAAGAACGTCGAGGAAAAACTGCTCCGCGAAAAGGGCATCATCCGTTATGTTGGCGACAAGTACTACAGCAACGGCACCGAGGCAGAGTGGACGATGGGCCTTGCCTGGCTCGCAATCATCTACAAGCAGCTCAATCCGGCAAAGCACGCGTTTTTCGTCGAGAAAGCCGAGACGGCGATGAACGCAAAGGGCGAACTGCCTGAATTGTACTACGGAAACACGTCGCAGCACAACGAAAACACGCCGCTCGGCTGGGCGCAGTCGTTGTTTGTCGTGGCAACTGCATAATTAATATACATCTGCGACATTCTCAAGTCATGCGCAAAGGCATGCTGATCGGAGCGATTGTCGGTTTTCTCGGAGGCTACGCGCTGCAGTCGCACGGTTTCACCACAGGCATGGCCGCGCTCTCGTTCGGCGGCAATTCAGACAAAATTATTGGCTATTCGGTCGTCGCGTCGCTGTTCGTCGCTTCATTATGCGGCGTGATCTGCGCGTTCCTCGGCGAGCTGATTGACGAGTTGCTGGAACGCCAGAAAAACT
>JBGPHE010000097.1:0-3300 GCA_041484255.1 Candidatus Nanoarchaeia archaeon | reverse complement strand
CCAAATCGTGCGCTTCCGCGGCAGCATGGGGCACCGGCAGAAGCTCACCTACCTGCTCGCCAGCAAGCAGCTCTTTGAGGACGCGCATTCCGAAGACGAAATGTGCAGCTTTATCGACGAGGCTTATGCCGAGCACGCGGCACGCGAATTCAACATTGCCGTTGGCGGCAAGGAGCTTGACCTGAAGAATTCCGAGCTGAGTCTTCGCGACACTGATTTTGTCGCGCTCTTCGCAGCCCGCGCGCGGCTTGAGCTCGTCCTGAACGGCAAACGCAAGAATATGTCGCAGTTCACCGAGGACAGCGTGCTGCGGAACTATGCGAAGCACTATCGCAATTTTGCCGAGCAGCAGGATGCGTGCGCCGCGAGGACGACCATCGATGTCAAGGGTCGCGCGGTCGAAGACCCTTTCGTCAGGGCAGCATACGATACGATGAAGGCGTTCCGCGCAGAATGCGACGAGCGGCTCGCCAAGTACGGCTGCGCCTGGAAGGACGGCAAGCTCATCAGGAAATAAGACGATTTCTAAGAAAAGCTTTTAAAACAGGCTCATTCTGACGTCGAGTATGTCCAGCAAAGACCAGAAAAAGGCGCCTGCGAAGGAAGATGAGAAGCAGATGGGCATCACTGTCAAGAAGGACGCCGACTTCTCCGAATGGTTCACGCAAGTCGTGACCCGCTCAGAGCTCGCAGACTATAGTATAGTATCAGGCTGTATGGTCATCCGCCCTCTTGGAATGGCGCTCTGGGACACGATTCGCGCCGCGTGCGATCCCAAGCTCAAGACAATGGGCGTCAAGCACTCCTACTTCCCGCTTTTCATTCCTGAATCCTTGCTGAAAAAGGAAGCAGCGCACGTCGAAGGTTTCACACCCGAATGCGCATGGGTCACGCACGGCGGCGACACCAAGCTCGGCGAAAGGCTCGCTGTCCGACCCACGTCTGAAGCAATCATGTATGACTCCTATTCCAAGTGGATCCGCAGCTGGCGCGATTTGCCGTTGAAGCTGATGCAGTGGAACAATGTCGTGCGCTGGGAATTCAAGCACCCGACCTTGCTGATGCGCACGCGCGAATTCCTCTGGGTCGAAGGCCACACCGCGTTCGCGACGCGCGAAGAATCCCAGCAGGAAATCAAGGACATCATGGCATTGTGGATGGACGTCTGCCAGAACACGCTCGCACTGCACCCGCTGCACGGCAGGAAGACTGAGAAGGAAAAGTTTGCCGGCGCAGAAGGAACTGAATCGCTCGAGTTCTTCGTTCCGAACGGACGCATGGCGCAGGGCCCTGATGCGCACGCCGACGGCCAGAACTTCGCAAAGGCATACGACATCAAGTTCCTCGACAAAGACGGCAAGATGCAGCAGGTGTTCCAGAACACCTGGGCCATCAGCACGCGCATGGTTGGCGTGCTTGTTGCCGTGCACGGCGACGACAAAGGACTTGTCATTCCGCCCGTGCTCGCGCCGAACAAGGCAGTCATTGTCCCCATCCTGTTCGAAGACACCAAGAAGGACGTGCTCGCCGCGTGCGAGAAGCTCAAGAACGATCTCGCCGCATTTGCACCCATCCTGGACGACCGCGACGGCTATACGCCTGGCTGGAAGTTCAACGAGTGGGAGCTCAAGGGTATTCCCATCCGCGTCGAACTCGGCCCCAAGGACTTGAAGGCAGGACAAGTTGTGCTCGTCCGCCGCGACAACGGCGAAAAGAAAATCGTCAAGATCGCCGAAGCCGCGAAGACCATTGAGACACTGCTCGGCACAATGCAGAAAGACATGCTCGCGCGCTCCAAAAAGATGACCGAAGCCGCCATTGTCGACGTCAAGTCGCTCGCCGACCTGGACAAAGCAATCAAAGACAAGAAAGTCGGCCGCGGACCGTTCTGCAACGAGCCGTCGTGCGAAGACCTCATCAAGGAAAAGGCAGACGGCGTGAGCACGCGCGGCATTTTGATGGACAAGAAAGCATCAGGCAACTGCATCCAGTGCGGCAAGCCCGCAAAGGTCGTCGTGCACTTCGCGAAGAGCTACTAGATTTCTACGCGTATTGATTGTCGTCTTCCGGGTGCCTGCGCGGCGCAGGCTTGAAGTCAGGCAAACCCAAATCAAACGAAACCGCCTGCGATGTGTCTTCGTACAAGACCTTAGGGATGCCGCCATGGATCTTGACAATCGCGCAGTACTGCTTCACGCTCGGCTGGCGCTTGGTGTGCGTCTTGCTCTCGTCGACAATGATGACCTTCGGGCCTTCCGAGTGAAGGTCAAAGGTTTGCGGTTTCGCGTGGCAGCCTGAGTGCGTGACCAACATCATACCCTCAAGATATGCATGCACCACCGCGTGGCGCTCGTTGCGCGGAATCCGGTGCCCGCGCCAGCCGATGTCCATCTCGTCAAACAAGTCGTACACGAGAACGTCGATGAAGTCGCCGCTCGGCACGAGAATGCTATTCTGGTGGCCTGCATCGTCCCCGGGCACGCGCTGGAACGAATACTTGCGCAGGCTTACTTCATCCTTGCCGAAAAACCTGCGCTGGATTGTTTCAACCGGGCCGCCGAAGCTGCCGCGGTCAGTAAAGAAACTCAAGTCATTGCTGCTCTTACAAATATACACAAGCTTGCTGTCGTCAGTCATCCCACTCACCAGTAGTTCCTCACGCGCAGCTGTATAAATAGATTATGCAAGTGCAGAAACACGGCACGTGCATAGACGATATGTTTAAATATCACCTCTGCTCCATAATTCGTATGCCAAAAGCAAAAAAGAAGGTGGCAAAGAAGGCCCCCGCCCGCAAGGCGCCGAAAAAGGCGATGAAGAAAGTCGCCGCGCCCAAGAAGGCGGTCAGGAAGGCCAAGCCCATCGGCGAAGTCACGCATTTCTTCGGCAACATCAGCGTTGCCGTGGTCAAGATCTATGCGCCGCTCAAGGTCGGCGACAAGATCTGCATCGAAGGCCGCGGACAGTGCTTTGAGCAGGTTGTCAAGAGCATGCAGGTCGAGCACGACCAGGTGCAGACCGCCAAGAAAGGCCAGGAAGTCGGCATGAAAGTCGCCAAGCCGGTCAAGGACGGCGACCTCCTTTACAAGGCGTAATCTGTCGACGGAGAAACGCCGCCTGGAACGAAAGCTTTATATATACCCCTAGGGTATGCAGTACCATAAGGCATTCTGCATATGTGATTTTTATGACGAAAGAAGCAAAGGATTTCCAACTCAAGACCGGTACAACGACTATCTGCCTCATGTGCAAGGACGGCATCGTCCTTGCGGCAGACCGCAGGGCAAGCGGCGGCGGCAT
>JBGPHE010000096.1:0-3300 GCA_041484255.1 Candidatus Nanoarchaeia archaeon | reverse complement strand
GAGCGCAGCAAGGAAATCGCGAATTCCGAGCAGGAAATCAAGGACGCGCAGGACTTTCTCAAAGAAGCCGAAGACGAGCTCCGCGTTCTCGAGCAAATGGAAGACCAGGCTCCTGGCATCAAGCAAGTCAATGTCGAAAAGCTCTTTGAAAGCGAAAAACAGCAGCGCGAACAGCCAACCAAGCCGCAAGGACGCGAGCTTGAAGACATCGCCGGCGAAGCGCGAACCACTGCGCCGTCTTCCGTCGACGACCGCGCATACATCAACACGCTCTCCCGCCAGCCGGTCGCGAACATCTACGAACGCATCACCCAAATCCGCGACGACATCCGCACGACTGGAGTCATCTCATCCTACCAACAGGAAAAATTGGAACAATTCCGAGAAGCGTTGCACGAAAAAGAGGAGGCAGCACGCGAAGGAGCCTACAAGCCAGGACGCAAGAACGCCGCGCTCATGACCGCAGCCGAACGCGCCATCGATTACGTCAGCGGCACCGGCGGCCCGCACTACCATTCGCGCTAAACCATGAACGCATTCACGCGATTTTTCCAAATGCCGAAAGCAACCTATGCGCGCACCGCATTGGTATTCCGCGCGCTGCTCGCCTTTGTCTATTTTACTGTGTTCTTCTCATTACTCTTCCAAGTGCCCACCTTGATCGGCAGCAAAGGGCTCATGCCGGTCGCGAACATCGTGCAGGAGCATCCTGAACTGCACTACGCAAACTTTCCCACACTCCATTTGTGGCTGCACGGCGACAATGCGCTCATGCTGCTCTTGGTGCTCGGCTTGATAGCCGCATTGATGCTGTTCCTGGGTACGTATCCGCGCATCGCGTTGCTCGCGTGCATTGTTCTGTACCTCTCCTACGTCACGTCCGGGCTTGACTTTTTTGCGTTCCAATGGGACAGCCTGCTCCTGGAAGCGTCCTTCCTCGCGCTGTTCCTTCCCTTGGCAGGAAAACTCAAATCGCCTGCAAAGCTCGTCGAGCCCGCTCCTGCAATCATCTTCCTGTTCCGCTGGCTTTTGTTCCGATTGTACTTCGAATCCGGCGTCGCCAAGCTGTTGTACGGCCAGCACGACTGGCTCAAGCTCACTGCAATGGACTTTTACTACCAGACTGCGCCGCTGCCGTCGTTCGGCGGCTGGTTTGCGCAGCAGCTCGCGCCGCACTGGTTTCACGCCGCAACCGTCATTGTTGTGTTCGTCGTTGAACTCCTCGTGCCGCTGTTCCTGTTCTGGCCGCGCCGTGCGCGCACCATCGCATTCTGGCTGCTCGCGTTCATGAACGTCTGCATCGGCGTCACGGGCAACTATGGATTCTTCAACATCTTGTCCATCTTTATCGGCATCTTCCTGCTTGACGACCAGTACTTGCTCTCGTTCAAGAAAATCAAGCAGTGGCTGGGCAGCGCCAAGACGGTTCCCGCGCCGAACTACGCGCGCCATGCTGCGCTGTTGCTTGCGCTCTTCATCGTGCCGTTCTCCCTCATCGAATTTGTTCCTTTTGCCGCGCCAAACGCGCACATTCCCGGCGTCATCGCCGATGTCCAAGGCGTGTACGAGCCGTTCCGCCTGGTGAACACGTATCATTTGTTCCCCGGCATCGTGCCCGAGCGCATGGTCATCGAGATCCAAGGCAGCATTGACAAGAAAAACTGGCAGCCCTACGTGCTCAAGCACACGCCCCAGCAGCCTGACGCGATGCCGCCGCTGCTGCCGCTGTACCAAGCGCGGTTCCCGTTCTCATACTCGTTCATCACCAACGACCAGCTCAACACGCCGTACTTCAACCAGCTTATCAGCAAGCTCTGCACCGCACCGCAGGACGTGCAGACGCTCCTCGCGCAAAACCCGTTCCCTGCGCCGCCGCAAGCAATCAGGCTGGTGTTCTACCGCTACGCATTCAGCTCGCCGCACGAACTGTTTACCGAGGGCGTCTGGTGGGACCGCGACCTTGCCGGCCAGTCGCAAACCGTCGACTGCGCGACATTCGCATAATTTTTATACACTGCAACGAACCACACGACCATGGACGCCATCCGCACGCTCGCAATCATCGGATTCCTGCTCTCCGTCTACGCGCTCTATGTCACGTGGCGCAGCAAGCAGAACCACAATTACACGCCGTTCTGCGACATCAACGACCGCATCTCGTGCACCAAGGCGTTGACGAGCAAATATGACGCCCTGCTGGTCTTGCCGAACTCCGTCTACGGCCTGCTCTTTTACGCGTTCGTCTTTTTCGTTACGGACGCGCGCATCCTCGTCCTGTTCTCCCTGCTTGCAGTCTGTGCGTCCGTCGTGCTCGCGTACATCTCGTACGTCAAGCTGCGCACGCTCTGCGTGGTCTGCACGTCCACATACCTCGTCAACATCGCGCTCCTGGTCCTCAGCCTGCGAGCCTCTGGCGTATTCTAAGCGGCAAAAGTAAAAGCTTTTAAACCCAATATACATAAACGTATACTATGGTCGAGTTCAGAACCGAGTATTATACATCGATGGACCGCGCGTATCACGATCGCGCTGAAATGGCGCCGATACGCTCGGACGCCAACATCGAACAGCCCATCACGGTCGCAGACCTCGGCCAGACCGTGCCCGAGCACGACCCGTCCGGGCGGTTCAAGAACATTCTCCAGAATGTCCAGGCCGCAATCCGCGGCGGAACCGGCAATCTCCAGCTCGTTTTCCAGACGCCGATTGAATCCGCCATCGGCGGCAGGCCCAAATCCTACGGCGAAGAAGTCCGCACCGCCATCCGCGAAGTCGCGATGGCGAGCGACGTCAAGATCACCGGCATGGAAATGCCGACCTCGCTGACCAACATGTCAGGCTGGGACGCCCAGCGCGGCATCATCGACGAGGAGAAGCGCAGGAGAGACCTCAACGAAGTCAAGGAAATGGTCCAGTTCGCGGCAGAAGTCGGCCGTGGCGGAGGCGTGGACATCGTCGCGTGGGAATACGACCGGCCCGTCCACCGCGCGGCATGGCTGGACGACAAATCCAAGAAGGCGTTCAGCAAGGCCATCGAGCACGAGAAAGAAAAGGAAGTTCTCAGCTTTGTCGACAAGCGCTCCGGCTCCATCATGCAGATTCCCATCCGCGAAGGCATCCCGATGTTCATCAAGTCCGGCTCCTGGGACCCGATCCCGTACGACCAAGAACCGGAAACGTAAAACTTCGACAAGTTCAAGGGCTATGCCCAGCACAAGCTCCAGAAAAAAGACGTCTCCTACGACCAAGTCGCGGATTTCATCATGAACAACTTCCTCGACGAACAGCTCAACCAGGCGT
>JBGPHE010000095.1:0-3390 GCA_041484255.1 Candidatus Nanoarchaeia archaeon | reverse complement strand
GAAAGCCGCGATTATGGCGTGATTATGGTTTGGAAGAACTCGGCAAAGCAATGAAACTCTTCATTATCGGGTGCGGAAGCATTGGAACGCGGCACGCGAAGAACATCGCCGCGAAAAAGCATGAGCTCGTGCTCTACGATGTTGACGCGGCTCGAGCAAATGCGCTCGCAAAGGAGCTGAACGCGACTGCAGTCACGAGTATCGACGCAGGCATTGCGTTGAAACCGAACGCGGCATTCATTTGCACGCCGCCGCACTTGCACACGTCGCAAGCGCTCGCCTGCATTCGCGCAAAAGTCCCTGTCTTTATCGAAAAACCGCTCGCGCACGCGATGGATGACATCGACGCGCTCGTCAAGGAAGCAGAAACAAACAAGGTCATGACCATGGTGGCGTGCAATATGCGCTTCACGGGCCTGAACAAGGTCAAAGAATTGTTGCCGCAGCTCGGAAATCTCGTTTCGGCGCGCGTGGAGTTCGGCTATGACCTCCGCAAGTGGCGTCCGGGACAGGATTACCGCACGAATTATGCGGCAACGCACGCGCAGGGCGGCGGAATTGTCCTTGACGCGATTCACGAACTTGATTATGCGCTCTGGCTGTTCGGCGAGCCGCGCAAGGCATTCAGCAAAGTCATGCGTTCGGGCCAGTTGGAGATTGAAACCGAGGACCACGCAGAGTTTGTGCTGGATATGGCGCGCTGCCCGACCGTGAACATGCACCTTGACTATCTCAATCCGACGTATACGCGCGGCTGCAGCGTGCTCGGCGAGCACGGCGCGGTCTACTGGGACTTCCAGAGCGGCATTGTACGCGCGCTTATCGACGGCAAAGAACAGACCATCCAGACGACGACAGATACGAACGCGATGTACGTCGCAGAGCTTGACCATTTCCTTTCCTCGCTCCAAAAGGGCGTTCAGCCGATGAATCCGGTGAAGGAAGCAGCCTCGACCTTGCGTCACGCGCTTGCATTGCGCGCCGCAGGAGGCGCACAATGATGATCGGAGCGCTTGTGCAGGCAAGAATGGCAAGCACGCGACTGCCCGGCAAGGTATTATTGCCGCTCGCGGGCAAGCCGATGCTTGCATTTGAGATTGAACGCCTGCAACGGAGCAAGAAACTGAACGCGGTCGCCATCGCGACCAGCACGAACCCTGAAAACAAGGCAATTCTTGACCTCGCAAAGCAAATCGGCGTGAATGCCTACGCAGGAAGCGAGGAAGACGTGCTAGACCGCTTCTATCAGGCGGCAAAGCAGTTCAAGTTCGACGTTGTCGTACGTATCACGGGCGACTGCCCGCTCGCAGATCCTGCCATTATTGACCAAGTCATTGACAAATTCCTCGCCGAGAAGGCGGATTATGCCAACAATGTCGACCCGCCGACATTCCCGGACGGCTTTGACGTAGAAGTGTTCACGTTTGCCGCGCTTGAGCGCGCGTGGAAAGAAGCAAAAGCGCAGCACCACCGCGAGCACGTCACGGCATTCATCCGCGAAACCGATGGTTTCAAGAAAACATCCATCACATCGCCGGTTGATTTGTCCAAATTGCGCCTCACGGTCGACAACAAGGAAGATTATGCAGTCATCCAGAAGCTCGTGTCGTTGCTTCCGCCGAACTTTTCATTGAAAGACGTCATGGAAGCCATCGAAAAGCATCCCGAGCTCGCATCGATGAACGCGCAGTTCGTGCGCGACGAGAAATACTGGGCGCAAGTCCGCGCCTGGAGGAACCAAAAATGAAGCTGACCAAATCACAAGAGTATCTGAAGCGCGCAAAGGAAGTCCTTCCGTGCCAGACGCAGACGCTGAGCAAGGGCTGGACGCAGTTCGTGCAGGGTGTTTGCCCGGTGTACTTGCAGAAAGGCAATGGCAGCCACGTTTGGGACGTTGACGGCAACGAATTCATCGACTATATCACTGCGCTCGGTCCGGTCATCCTCGGCTACAATGATGAAGACGTCAACAAGGCAATCACTGAGCAGTTGAAGGACGGAATCACGTTTTCATTGCCGCACCCGCTCGAAGTCGAGCTTGCGGAAGACCTCAAGAAGCTCATTCCGTGCGCAGAAATGGTGCGTTATGGCAAGAACGGCTCGGATGCGACGAGCGCGGCAGTCAGAATCGCGCGCGCAGTGACCGGACGCGAGAAAATCGCGTGCTGCGGCTATCACGGCTGGCCGGACTGGTACATCACGACCACGACGCGCAAGCGCGGCGTGCCGAAAGCGATGGATTCGCTCATCTGCACGTTCGAGTACAACAAGATCGAGACCCTGCGCAAGCTGTTCGCGGACAATCCGGGAACGATTGCTGCAGTCATCATGGAGCCGATCGGCGTGGAAGACCCGCAGCCGGGCTTTTTGGATCAGGTTCGCGACATTGCGCACCAGAACGGCGCATTGCTCATCTTTGACGAGGTCGTGACCGGCTTCCGCGTTGCCTTGGGCGGCGCACAGTCGCACTACAAAGTCATTCCTGACCTCGCCGCATTCGGCAAGGCGTTGTCAAACGGCATGCCGTTGTCGTTTGTCGCGGGCAAGAAGGACATCATGCAGAAAGCCGAGGACTGTTTCATCTCGATGACGTCCGGCGGCGAGGCATTGTCGCTTGCTGCGGCTCGCGCGACGATCAAGAAGCTGCAGGACAAGAACGTGATTCCGCACTTGTGGGCGATGGGCCAGCGTCTGAAGGACGCGATTATCGCAGGAATCAAGGCAAATGACCTTCCGATCGAAGTCAAGGGTTTGCCGGTGCACTTCGTGTGCGTCTTCAAGGACGCTTCCGGCCAGGAATCGCTCGAATTCAAGAGCTTGTTCATCCAGGAGATGGTCAAGCGCGGCATTTTGACCGGCGGCTACTTCAACCAGTGCTTCGCGCACTCGGCTGAAGACATCGAGAAGACCATCAAGGCGGCGAATGAGACGTTCGCCATCATGAAAACGGCATTGTCCGGCGGGAATATCAAGAAATTCTTGGAAGGACCTGCGGTTCAGCCTGTTTTCAGAAAGCTCTGATTATTTCGGCGTGATTCCTGCTTGTTCCATCAGCAGCGCGACGCCTGCGCGGGCGTTTTCGAACGCGTGCGTGCGGTCTTCGAGCGGCAGTGCGACGCTTTGGCCGTTTCTGCACGCGGAAATCGCAAGAGCATGCGCGATTTCCTCTGCATCGCGTGCGCACGAGAGACTGCAATTGGTCGGCGTGTTGTTCTCGATCGAAGAAATGAGCTGCTGCAGCCCTTCAAGCATCGGATTCTGCATCGGAACGCCCTTGATTTGAGGCGGGAGGCGGTCGACGCGGTACGGGTGCGTTTCAAACTGCGGGAAGATGCGTGACGGCAGCATTTCCTCGTATTCCATGCGCCAGCCGTTCTCCTTGATGCTGAT
>JBGPHE010000094.1:0-3402 GCA_041484255.1 Candidatus Nanoarchaeia archaeon | reverse complement strand
TACCTCAGTCTTTGAGACGGAAGGTATTTAAACCTTCTGCCTTAAGGTTTCCCCATGGTTAAAGCATTGCTGGAAGGCGACGCCATCAGGACAGAGAACAGCAGCGCGGCAAGAGAACTCTTTAGTAAACAGCAGTTCGGCGCCCTGCTGGATGACAACCGCGTCCAGCTGTCGCCCTTGGAAACAGTCTATTTGGTTGCCAAGAAGCGGCTCGCATTGCTTGACGGCAAAGGAAAAATAATTTCGCTTGATGCATTCATCTCCAAAGTGCGCAGGAAGGACAAGAATTTCTGGGCGCGCTATGCCGCGTTCAAGGATTTGCGCGATCGCGGCTACATTGTCAAGACCGCGCTGAAGTTCGGCGCTGACTTCCGCGTGTATGACAAAGGAACCAAGCAGGGCGAGGACCACGCGAAGTGGATCGTCTACCCGGTCAGCGAGCACGAGCGCCTCACGTGGCAGGAATTTGCCGCCAGAAACCGTGTCGCGCACAGCACGAAGAAGAAACTGCTCGTCTGCGTCGTGGACGACGAAGGCGACGTGAGCTACTGGGAAGTCGGCTGGCTGAAGCCCTAAAACTATATATACCCCGTCAAACTGGGTTTTCTGTATGGGTGTGCTTGATTATCGCGATAAAATCCGCGCAATGACCGACCAGCGACCGGTCCAGCCGATGGAAGTCGCGAAGGCATTGAACGCGAACTCGATGCTTGCCAGCGCGATGCTTTCGGAGATGTCCGAGAAAGGCATCCTGAAGATCTCCAGCCTCAAAGTGGGCAGTTCGCCGTTGTATTATGACCCTGCCCGGCCCGAAGTCCTGATTGACTACATCAAGCATCTGAACGAGAAGGACCGCAAGACGGTCGCGTTGCTGCAGGACAAGGGCGTGCTCCGCGACAACACGCAGGATTCGCTCACGCGCGTCTCGCTGCGCAACACCAAAGACTTTTGCAAGCCCTTGGACGTCGTCATTGACGGCGCCAAGGAGATGTTCTGGAAATTTTACTTGCTCACGGACGAGCAGGCGGCAGACCGCATCAAGCAATTGCTCGAACCGACACCGGCAGCAGCTCCTGCCGCTCCCGCGGCGGTTGAAGCGGTGAAGAAGGCGCGCAAGCCGCGCGCTAAGAAGCTCGTTGCAGAGCCGCAGGCGACGCTTGCGCCGGTTGTTGCAGCACAGGCTATCGCAGTGCCTGCTCCTGTTGTCGTTCCCGCGCCCGTCGCGGCTCCTGCGCCGCAGGCATCGGTTGCTGTGGGCGACGATCCGTTCCTTCAGCAACTGCTCGGCTTCTTTGCCGGCAACAACATCGCAGTCCTTGAACAAGTCGTGCTCAAGAAGAAGAGCGAGTATGACTTTATCGTTCAATTATCTTCTCCGGTCGGCCAGTTGCATTATTACTGCAAGGCCAAGAACAAGGCAAAGGTCGGCGAAGCCGACTTGAGCCACGCGTTCGTGCAAGGCCAGCTGAAAAAGCTGCCCGTGTTGTTCCTCGCGCCGGGCGCGCTGACCAAACCTGCGCAGGACTTGCTGAAAGAACTGAAGGGCATGACGGTCAAGCAGGTGTGAGATGGGAGTAAACCTGAAAGAGCTCGTCACCAAGCATCCTGTCGTGTTCGAAGATCTGAAAGGAAAAATCCTCGCGGTCGACGCGTACAACATTCTCTACCAATTTTTGAGCACGATCCGCACGCCTGATGGAAGATTGCTCACGGACAGCAAAGGCAGAGTAACCTCTCACCTCATCGGGCTCTTTTCGCGCACCGCAAGCTTCCTCAAGCAGGGTCTCAAGCCTGTTTTCGTGTTCGACGGCAAGATGCCGGAGCTGAAATATCACGAAATCGCGCGTCGTGTCGCGGTAAAAGTCGAAGCGCAGAAGCAATACGATAAGGCAGTTATTGAGGAAGACGCGGAAGCGATGAAGAAGTTCGGCGCGCGTACCTCAAGGCTCACGAAAGAGATGGCGAACGAGGCAAAGCACTTGCTCACGCTGATGGGCGTGCCGGTCGTGCAGGCGCCGAGCGAGGGCGAAGCGCAGGCGTCGTTCATCGTGACGCAGGGCGACGCGTGGGCGGTCGTCAGCCAAGATTATGACTCCTTATTGTACGGCGCAGACAGGCTCATTCAGAACTTGTCCATTGTGGGCAAGCGCAAAAAGAAGGGCGTGCTCGGTTTCATCACCGTGCAGCCTGAAATGATTATCTTCAAAGAGGTCCTCAAGGAGCTCGGCGTGACGCACGATCAGCTCATCGCGCTCGCCATGCTGGTCGGAACGGACTATCATCCGGGCGGCGTCAAAGGCATCGGCCCGAAAAAGGCGCTCGCGCTGGTCAAAGAGCACAAGAAGCCGGAAAAAATATTCGAAGTCGCGAAGTGGAGCGAGCACTGCACGGTTCCGTGGCAGGATATTTTCAATCTGTTCAAGGAAATGCCGATGACGAAGGAGTATGACTTGAAGTTCAAGGCGCCGGACAAGGAAGGAATCCGCGCATTCTTGATTGACGAGCACGATTTCAGCGTTCAGCGCGTCGAAAGCACGCTGGAAGAGCTCAAGGAGCAGCACGGCAAGCGCCAGCAGAAGGGCTTGGGAGACTTCGGATGAAGCTGAAAGAAGCCTTGAAGGGCAAGCTGACCGCGAGCGAGCTCACGCACTTGCGCGGTTTTGACGTGATCGGCGATATCGCAGTCTTGGAAATCCCGAAGGAGCTGGAAAAGAAGCAAAAACTCATTGCGAAGACGCTCAGCGAGCTGTTGCCGTACATCAAAGTGGTCGCGCGCAAGAAAGGCGGTCATGTCGGCGTCTACCGCAAGCAGCCCTTGGTGATTCTCGCGGGAGAAAAGCGCAAAACAACGTCGCACAAGGAGTACGGCTTGACGTTTTTGCTCAACGCCGAGACGTGCTACTTCTCTCCGCGTTTGTCGACGGAACGCATGCGCATCGCGCAGCAGGTGAAGCCGGGAGAAACCGTGCTCGTGCTGTTCTCCGGCGTCGCGCCGTACCCGCTCGTCATCGCAAAGCACTCGCAGGCCGCAAAAGTAATCGCGATCGAGGCCAATCCTTCCGCGCACAAGTATGCCGTTGAAAATGTCGCGCGCAACAAGCTCGGTCACAAGGTCATCGTCATCAAAGGCGATGCCAAGAAAGCGATTCCGAAGCTCGATTACGATAGAATTGTCATGCCGTGGCCGCAGCGAGCTGACGAATTCCTCGCAAGCACGCTGAAGCACGCCAAGAAAGGCGCGTTTGTCCACTTTTACGACTTCCAGCAGGAAGGCGAGTTTGAAAACGCCGCAGACATTGTCAAGGCGGCCTGCAAGCAGGCGAAAAAGAAGTGCAAAATCCTGAAAATCGTCGAATGCGGCCAGGTGGGCGTGAGAAACTATCGCGTCTGCGTTGATTTCAG
>JBGPHE010000093.1:0-3411 GCA_041484255.1 Candidatus Nanoarchaeia archaeon | reverse complement strand
GATGGCGCCCTTTCTGAGAATGGTCATGAAGAAGGTCGCGCTGAGCATTAAGCCGAGGACGCCGACCAGCGTGGAGAGCACTCCAAAGCTGATAGGGTGGAATAATGCGACAAGTCCGGTGAACAGGTTGACTTCGAGCATCGTGGTTCCGATGGCTTCGCCGAACCCGATTTCTCCGCCGTGGCCGCGCAGGATCGCCGACAATCCGGAAAGCATGTCCGGCAGTGCCGCGGCCAGTGCGAAGACCGTGATGGCGAGCAAGTAGAGCGGGATGCTCAACGCAACGGACAGATTGACCGCGCTGAACACAGCGTACCGCGCAGCGAGCAGCATCGCGCCGAGCGCGAGCAGGAATACGAGCATGTCCTGCCAGATGATTTTGATGGCGATCTGCTTCTTGAGCTTGCCCGAGCCGCTTTCGCGGTTCCAGACGAGCATGACGTAGATGAAGTACGACAAGACCATCGCGAGTCCTTCGCTTCTCGAGATTTCTCCGTCGAGCATGAGGACATACGGCAGCACCATCAGTCCGAGGATGACGAACTCGATGCCTTTGATGACGGACGTATTGAGCGTGATGCGCTTCTGCAAAACTGCGAAAAGGCCGTTCATGAGTGCAAGGTCGATCATTAAGCCGCCGAGCACGACGCCGGAGAGCAGTTCAGGATTGCCGGAGATGAGGCCGATGATTGCCGTGACGATGTCCGGCGCCGATGTGGCGACCGCGACGATGACCATGCCGATGAAATACTTCGACATGCCGAGCTTGCGCGCGTAGCTTTCCAGCGCTTCGACGAAATAATTGCCCGAGAACGCGATAATCGCCAGCGACGCAAGAAGCACGCTGATGTGGAACGTGAGTGCCGCTGCGCTGACCATTCACGAATAACCGCCAGAATGGGTATTTAAACGTTACTCAGATGGTCCTGAAGAAAAGCTTTTATACTGTCCTGTCTCGTGCAACGGCTATGAAGAGAGGGCACTCAGCATTCGTTATCGTGATTATTCTCGTTGCGCTTGCCGGATTGTTCGTGGTCTTCGCGCATGATCGCGTGCAAGTCTGCAAGGCGACCAGCGAACAGGAAATCGCGTCGTTGTTTGACCGCTGGAACAGCGCGCTGCAGACGGGCGACCCGGACGCGGTCGCCGCAAACTATGCTGAACGCTCCATCCTGCTTCCCACCATGTCCAACACGCCGCGCATCACGCGGCTCGAGAAAGAAGACTACTTCCAGCATTTCATGGAGAACAAGCCGTCAGGCAAGATCGACTCCAGGATGATCAGCATCGGCTGCAATACCGCGGTCGACGCAGGGCTGTACACGTTCACGTTTGGAACCACGGGCGCGCAAGTCCACGCCCGCTACACCTACACGTACGAGTGGGATGGCAGTCAGTGGCTGATTACCAGCCATCATTCTTCGGCGATGCCGGAAACTGCTGAAAGTGCAGCGCACTGACGAGAATTACTTCTTCGCAAACGTCTTCGCCACGATGAGCGGGAACAATATCGTTGCGTCGCCGAAGACTTTGACCGTGTTTGCTTCGGGCGCGATCTTTCCCCACGAAACTGCTTCGTCAGGGCGAGCTCCCGAGTCCGAGCCGTCGTATTCTTGCGCGGTGTTCACGTACACGGCATAATCGCAGCCATTGCGAAGCATGTTCGCGTTCAGGATGCAGTGCTTGATGACGCCTGCGCCGAGAATGATGAGTCCGGTCTTCTTGGCGTCGAGCGTCAAGTCATTGAGTTTCTTCATATCCCTGACCACATCGATCTTGAACTCAGGGTGCTTGAAGCTGAAGAAGTACAGCATGTCGCCCATCGAGCCGTCGGTGATCGCCGGGCAGAAGACAGGGATGTTGTTCTTCTGCGTCCAGTAGTAGATTGATGCGGGATTGTTGATTTCTTTGCCCAAGCGCGCGGTAAATTCCGACGGCGTCACAATCGTGCCGCTGGTTTTCTGCTCGGCATCCATTTTTTCGAGCAGCGGTGTCAAAAAGTCTTCGAATTTGCAGTAGCGTGAGTTCGGAACAAAGATATTGCCGGTGCGGTTGATGCCTTTTTCGCGCAATTCCGCGCCGGGCGCGTCAAACTTGCCGAGAATAAACGGCTGGATGCACTTGATGATGTCCTCTTCGACGCCGCCAGCGGTCGTGACGATGACGTCGACCATCTTGTGCTGGGCCAAAAACCTGAATACGTCGCGCAATCCTGAAGTAACCATGTTCGACGTGAAGCCGAGATAGATGGTGCACTTCTCTGCGCGCATCTTTTTGATGATGTCAATCGCCTTGGCGAGGTGCGTCGCTTGAAAACCAGTAGTCGCAAAGCTCTCAAGAATCTTGTCGTAGTCCACGCCCTGATTGAAGTCGTAGCCCGCGATAGCAGGACCTATCGGCTCCTCGGATTCGTGCAGCACGTTCTCGTGCCCTTTCTTGGCTTTATGCTCGTCCATGCTTATAAATCACCGAGGGAAGGTTTAAAAAGCTTCGTGCCTCGGACAACCGTATGAAACTCGTGGACGTCCATTGCCACCTGAACCACGCGCAGTTCGAGAAGGACCTGCCGCAGGTCATCGACCGAGCCAAGAAGGCAGGCGTTGTAAAGATGATTTCTGCAGGCGTCAACCCGCCCACGAACCGCGAAGTTCTGGAATTGACCAAAAAATACCCTGGACTGGTCGAATGTTCCTTTGGCGTTTACCCGATTGACGCGTTGAACGTCAAGCTTGAGGAGTTCGGCGAGATCGGCCTGCGCCAGGTCGAGCATTTTGACGTTGATGACGAGCTGGAATGGATCAAGAAGAACAAGGACGGCTGCGTCGCCATCGGCGAAGCGGGTCTCGACTACAAATGGGTGACTGATCCGAAGCTGCAGGCGAAAATGCGCGAGAATTTCCAGAAAGTCATTGATTTGTGCGAGAAAATCAAGAAGCCGCTCATCATCCACTCGCGCCGCGCGGAAGCCGATTGCGTCTCGATGGTCGAATCAAGCAAGCTCAAGAAGGTCAACTTCCACTGTTTTGAAGGCCGGAAGAGCTTGCTCAAGAAAGTCGACGACCACGGCTGGTCGTGCTCGATTCCTGCAGTGATTATGCGTTTGCAGCACTTCGAGACCGTCGTCAAGACGATGAACATCAACAATATTCTCACCGAAACCGACGCTCCCTGGCTCTCGCCGGTGGTGCACGAGCGCAACGAGCCCGCAAATGTCGCGCTGACCGTTAAGCGCATCGCGGAAATCAAGAAGTTTGAGGAAGTAGAGGTCGCGAACAATATTCTGATGAACTATCAGAGGATGTTTGAATGATGGAAATCAGCGGATTTTCAGCATGCTCGCCAACCAAGGGGTTGGCGACATGAAGTTTGTTCATTCTGAATACCTCGACGCTCCTGCAATCAAGACGCTTT
>JBGPHE010000092.1:0-3447 GCA_041484255.1 Candidatus Nanoarchaeia archaeon | reverse complement strand
GCCCGACAACCAACAAACCAAGCTCAAGAACAACCAATTCCCGCTCAGCGCGTCCATGACCGCAGGACTGGACACTGATTTGTCCGAATGCTTCGGCCAGAAGCCGTCGGTGCGCGCCGAAAAGACCACCGAGCAGACCGCAACGCGCATGGAAGAAACCCAGCAGATCGCGTGCGTCAAGCAGAAGCTCGGCGGCGGCGCATGCGCGATCACGCCCTGCCAAGACCAGGCAAACATCAAGAAGTTCGTCCAGCAGGTCAACGAAGTCGTGCAGGTGCCTGACCAGCAATATATTGTCCGTCCGAGCTCAGGACTGTTCCGCAGCGTGCAGTGCATCTGCCTGCCCGCAGTCACCAGCTACTTGATCATGTGGCAGAAAGTGCTCGGCGCGTTCCACGGCTGCTTCAGCAAAATCATGCTCACCGGCGAAGGAAGCGCAGGCTTCTGCGCAGCGAAGTTCTCCGGAACCATCTGCGACCTCTTCTTCGAAGCAATCTCGTGCTTCGTGCAGAAGTTCAACAGCGCAGGAGCCGGAGGACGCGCAGGCACCGGCGGATTCAGCAACATCCTCGGCGCGCTCACCAGCGCAGGAACAGACGTCAGCAAGAGCGTCTCTTCCCGCTACGGCGACACCGCACTCTACCAATCATTGTTCAGCGAGCGCAAGCTCCTGCACGCAATCTGCACCTGGGCATTCACCGGAACGTGGAGCATGGACATGAAAGGACTGTTCCAGCAGCAGGTCGAACAAATCCCCGTCGATACCGAAGGCGCGCTGACCACGTGCCAGCGCACATTCATCGCCTATGATCCCACGACGCAGCCCAGCGGGCTCACGACCTGGGCATACCGCATCTCCGGCGGCCTCATCGCCGGCGCCGATGTCCGCTACCGCCTCAAGCTCAAGTGCAGCTCAGGCTTCACGTGCGACCCGCGCGCGTACAAGGACGGCAAGTGCGACTGCCCGAGCCGCGAGCAAGTCGTCGCAATCAGCGACGCGTCGCTCGGCAACGGGCTCGCCAAGAAATTCGACCTCGTCAACTTCGACTCGCCTTTCGTCATCAATGCGCAATCGCCGGACAGCGGCCCGCGCTACGACACCGCCATGCTCGAATGGGACTGGACCGACCCGACAACCAAACAAGTGCGCACCGACCACGCCGACTGCTCCATCCGCGAGACCGAAGGCGGCAACGCTCCCGCGTTCTGCGCCTGGGACGCGTTCAGCGGCAAGTTCCGCTGCCTCTTCGGCCAGCAAGACAACGGCGTCAGGATGACGCTGCTCGCTCCGACGTACCCGCTCGGCCAGGACCGCTTCGGACTGGGACAGCGGCTCAACTTCGCCGTGGACCTCAAGCAGCAGTTCCCCGACCAGCGCAACCTCCAGCAGCAAAGCAGGAAGTTCCTCACGTACGACATCAAGGACGGCGCAGGAATGACCGTGCAAGGCACCATCAACGGCATCATCAAGCCTATCAAGCTCTCGAACACCGACTCGATCCCTGACACGTACACGCTCGCGACCAATGGCGCCTACCGCTTCATCGCGCCCAAGGACATCGCGGACGGCACGCCGCTCGGCGACTTCGTCCTCGACGAAGACACCATCAAGCGCCACAGCGTGACCGGCACGGGCAACAACGCAATCCTCCAGTCCATCTGGCCTGTTTCAACCATCATCAAGCCCGTCACCGACATCCGCGTGAGCTACGCGGACGGCAGGGCCTACAACCAGCAAATGTGGTTCTCGGTCGACTTCCCGCTCTTCAAGGCAGAATCAGGAGCAGAAAACTTCAATGTCTACCGCCTGAATGTGCCGAGCGCCGCAATCCCGCCCGCAGGAACCGGCGGCTGGGCGGCATTCCGCGCCGCAGGAGCGTTCGCGAGCGGCAAGCAGTCGCCGCAAAACCCGTTGAACACTGTCATCTTCAACGTTCCGAGCACGACGCCGAACGCGCCGCCGCTCACCGTGACCATCACGTTCCAGCGCGTCACCGGATTCACGAACGCGAACGAGCTTGAGCTCGCCGCGCAGTACAACCCGCCGACTGCGCAGGCCGCGACCAACATCTGTGACGCCAAGAAGCCAGTCACCTGGTACGCGAACTTCGCAGTCTATGACGCGGACAAGCACGGCAATCCGACCGACCAAGTCAGCACCGACCCCGATACCGGCGAGGCCCAGCAGAAGAGCGTCCCCTTCCAAGTCCAGTGCGCCAAGCCTGACACGCTCGTGAAGCCCGTCGGCCCCGCGGTCGTGATCGGTGACGACAACATCTGGCTCCAGTCGCTCGCAAGCATCATCCAGCAGCAGAACGTCATCTCCGGCCAATGGAACAGCCTGCTTGTCGATGTCACGCCCGCAGAAGCGGGCGACGCGAACAAGGTCGCTGCGCGCGTTGCAACGCTGCGCGACAACAGCAACACTATCAAGAGCGCCGCGACGCTTGCGCTGAACGAAATCAACCGCCAGACCGCGCTGCTCAAGGACTCGGTGAACAAGGCGACGGTTGCAACCGTGCCGCCCGGCATCGGCGGCATCATTGCATCTGCAGACCGCTCGCAAACCGCGCTCACAACCATGCTCAGCACAAACAAGTTCGACATCACCGACATCAATGCACACCTTGCCGAAGTGCGCGACGCGATCAAAGAAGCGCAGACAGGCTTCACGAGCGCGACAACCGCGATCCAGCAACGAATTGGTGCGACAGCAACTGCGCCCGCAACCGCCAACAATGCAACCTGCGCCTCGCAAGGCGGAACTTGCGGCGTGCCGTCCGACAGCTGCCTTGCCCAAGGCGGCCAGGCGATCTACAACATGCCTGACTGCGCAGAATGCTGCAAGACCACACCATGAAGCTCTTTGACACCATCGCAAAGGCCTGGAAGGCGTTCATTGCGCGCAAAAAGCTCCTCCTGCTCGCTGTTCCCGTGGATTTTCTTTTTTACATGCTGCTCGCGCAGCTGCATTACGAGATTTTCAACCGCGCAAGCGCCGCGGCGATGAAGCTCACCGCGCTTATGGGCGACCAAGCTCAGCAGCTCGCGACATCCGAAGCGGTTCCTGACCTTGCCACGCTGCAATCGCCCGCATTCACCGCGGCATTCCATGAGTTGATGCTGTACGCCTGCATCTTTATTGCCGCTGCAGTTGCGCTTTGGCTCGTCGGCAAAGGCATCCTCTGGTTTATCGCGCACAAAACCGCGGACAAAAAGGTCAACACTGCGCTGTTCGCCAAGAAATTCATCGGCATGACGCTCTTCTGGGCGCTCGCGTTCATTGTGGTCTCCACGATCGCGTTGAACGTGCTTGATTACGCGCTCTTCAGCCCGATTCCGCTCATCGGCGAGGCAGGAGCAAACTTCGTTATCTTCCTGCTGTTCGCAGTCTTCGCGTATTTCGTGTTCCTGTCGTACGCGCTGATTCCCAACAAAGTCTTCCTT
>JBGPHE010000091.1:0-3492 GCA_041484255.1 Candidatus Nanoarchaeia archaeon | reverse complement strand
GACATCAACGAGCAGCTGCAGGCGTGCATGGACGGCGCAAAGTCAGAAGCAGGCTCCGAGCCAGGCTTGGTTTCGCAAGTCACGGGCGGCAAGATCACCTCGGACGCGAGCGGCAGGCTCGGCGTGGAAGCGCCGTCGTACGGAGTCGGCACCAGCTTCTTCACGTCCGCAGACGGCAAGGACGCGTTCACCGGAAAGCCAATCCCCTCAGAGGCATACGACTGCGTCAAGTCCAAGGAAGTGAAGAGTGCAATCGACAAGCTCAAAGCAGCGGCGGATAAGATCAAGCAGCAGCTCGTTGACACCAAGTCCGCGCTTGACAAAGCAAAGACCGGGACCGCTGTAACTGCGCCACCTTCGACCGAGCAGGAACAAAAGGCAAAGGATTGCGACGAAGCGCTCAAGAAGCTGACGGGCGCGCACGATGCCGCGATCGAACGCGGCGCAAAACTGCTCAGCCAGCTGTCCAAGGCGATGGGCGCTGCAGGCACGCAGTTCACGATGTCCATGGACGGCGGCACAATCCTCAATGGAGGCAAGGAAGTCGGCCCGTCCGCATTCGGGCAGCTCGGTCCCGAGTATGCGGATACGATCAAGAGCCTGTTCGCGCTCACGCAGGCCGCAAAGACCGCAAGCGCTGACGCAGTCGCCTCCAAGAAATCCGAATGCGACAAGCTCAAGACCGGCCTGACTGTCGCCGCACCCCAGCCGCCGTGCGACCAGAACAAGGGCGCGCTCCAGAAGAATGCGGCAGGCAACTGGGAATGGTCGACGCCTGCCACGCAGGGCTGCAAGGATAATATCGCCGCAGCGCAGGGAGACCTCGACAAGTCAAACGCAGACCTCGCGAGCGCGAGCGCTGATGACAAAGCCGGCGCGGAGAGCAACGTCAAGATCGCGCAACGCTTCCTCGACAGTGTTAAGGCCAAATGCGCAGGCAAGGAGAACGAAGAGAGCACGACCGCTCAGACCGCGCCTGCAGATCAGAACGACCCCTGCTTCAAGCGCTCGCTCGTCACGCAGCTCGAAAGCCAAATCAAGACGCTCACCGCGAATCTCGCAACGGTGCTCACGCAGAAAGTCCAGGCAAGCAGCGTCCAACCTGATGCGACGCCTGCCGCGACCGCTGCCGAAGCAGCACAGGCAGTGCAAGACCTCGCAAACGCCGCAGGCATTGCCACAACACCTGCAGACTTTGCCACGCCGACCTCAGTCGCCACGCTCGCAGGCAAAGTACGCGCAGCCGGCGTTGACGTCACAGGCGTGATGCAGACCTACGGTCCGGCGCAGGCCGCGACCGCGCTCACGAACGCGCAGAACACGATCGCGACGCTCGAGAAGAAACAGCCGAAGACCGATGAAGAAATCGCAACGCTCACGAAGGCAAGGATGCTCGTTTATGTGCTCAGCCAGCCCACGGAATCAGGAACGCAGTACGAGCGCAGAATCAAGAACCTGTTCCGTTCGCTCGCGCAGGACCAGGGCATGACCGACGCGCAGGCAGAGGAGATGTTCAAAAACACCAACCTGATCACCCAAGTCTTGAAGAAAGCAGGGTTGGACGCCGACCAGATCGATTACCTTGGAAAACAATACGCGCTCACGCTCGACCCGACTCAGCTGATGAACGACCTCATCCAAAAGAACGTTCCTGCTGAAACGCTCGCGCAGGCCGCGAAGGACGGAATCACCATCACGTTCGATCCTGGCAAGATGACGTTCGGCTACAAGGGAACGCTTGCCACGCCCAAGAACTCAGAGGAAAACAAAGACCAGTACGTCAAGTACTATCTCAACCTGAAGTTCGCAGGCTGGAACATGCGCAAGAAGCTCGCGATGTCTGCCGTGCAAACGACTCCAGACTTGGCAAAGGATTTCACAAACGCACAGGGTGTTGAGAGTTATATCGAGACCACTGCGCGCGAGAACGCATACGGATCACCGACCGAACTCTGGGCAGTGCATGACACGTCGTATCTCGACCTGCTCGAAACGCTCGACCCGTCATTCAAGGCAGACCTGCGCGACATCCTGACTGACATCACGCGCACCGAGCGCAGCCAGCAGCTTGCCACGCGTAACCTCTACCGCTCGCGCGCAGACCAGAGCATCCTCGAAGGAAACGCGCCCGCAGGCCGCGAGCAGCGCGAGTACGAGCAGCTCTACGACAGCCATCTCGCAACCATCAGCCAAATCCAGTGCTGGCTCAACCCCGAACTGTGCGGCACAATCACACAGCGGCTCCAGAGCGAAGCGCTGAGCAAGTTCAAGACCGCGGTCACGAACGGCAATATCGAGGACGTCCTCATCACCGCTGTGCAGAAGAAGACCATTGCGGGCACCCAAGTCAGGCGCGATCTTGCGTACAAGATGGAGAAGCAGGGTGCTACGCAAGCGGACATCATCAAGGCGCTGAACAGCGACTCGACGCGCAGCGCGGTCAAGACCGCGGAAGATGCGGCAATGCGAGAACTGTTGAGCAGCTTGCGCGACTACGTAAAATCGCTGCAGTCGAAGGACTATGACGCTTCAATCAGGGCAGCCACGCTTGCGGACCAGATCAAGACAGCGATTGCCGCGGCAGAACTGAAGAGCCTTGCGGTCAAGCCGACAACCGCAGTAGGCTTGAATCAGCAGCTCTCCACAGCAGCATCGCTCGTCGCGATGCACCGCGCATCCAATGAAATGCTGAAGAGCAATTACTTCGACGTTGAAGGCGAAGGATTCCGCCTGCCGCACTACGGCGTGAGCAAGTGGATCGCAGGCTTCCAGCAGTATCTCTCCAACCTCGGCATCACGTCAGGCCCGACTGACGCGTGGCAGCGCGAGGATGACTACCTCGGCCAGCTCGAGCGCAGCCTCTATGCGCTCACTAATGCGCCCGGCACGACGCTCAAGGACAAGTTAAACGCGCTCGAGAGCAAGGTCGGCGGCAAAGAAATCGTTGACTTCCTCGTCACGAACAGTATTGTCAGCCTCGATTACACCACGCTCAACCTGGACAAGAGCACGCTGCTGCCTGAGCATTCCCGCGACTCGTACACCGAGGGTTACGTAGACAAGATTGTCAACTTCGACCACCTGGTCGACCTCGAGCTCATGCTGGCGAGCGGCAGGGCGTCTTCGGCCGTGACTGGCCTGCTCGGCAGGATACCGCTGCTGACGACCGCAATGCAGCACGGCACAATCGCGCAATTCATGGTCGAAGGATTCCTGTTCCACGAAGTCAACAATGTGTTCAAGTCCGCGCTCACGAGCGGATTCGAGCACCAGAACTTCTTCACCACGCTCGCAGGCCAGGACCACTCCGCCAAGGCATTCGCAAGCAGCTACGCGTTCCTCGGCATCGGTCGCGTGGGCGGCGGCTGGAAAGAATCATTGGCCAAGGCGCTGGAATCCAACGTCCTCGCGCGCGCAGGCATCAGGACGGTCGCGACCGCAGGAGAAGCAGGACTGATGACGCTCGGCACGTACGCATTGCACGGCATGCCT
>JBGPHE010000090.1:0-3509 GCA_041484255.1 Candidatus Nanoarchaeia archaeon | reverse complement strand
CCACGACACTTATAAGACTGCAGAAGGCAGTCTCGTGCATGAAGAAGAACAGTTCTGCGAAACGCTCATCCCGGAAAAAGCCTGCGACACGCAAACCCATCGCGCGCCGCGGCAAACACCTCACCCGCGCGCAGGCGTCTCGAGCGCCGCGCACGGGCACTCTTCAGGCTGCACTTCCGCAACGCGAGATCCGAGCGCCGCGCGACGAGCCGCGCAAAACGTTTCTGAACGACGTTATCGAGAAAGAGCAGCGCAGGCCGGAAGAGCAGCCGCACGCGGATGCCGCATACGAGTCGCGCCGGCAGGAGAAACGCGCGTACGAGCAAGAACGCAAATACGAATCGCAGCGCAGCTATCACAAAACCGAAGCGAAACAAGGGCTGGAAGAGAAAACATACAATCCTGCGAGCAACACCGTGCATCTGGCGAAGTACGAACAGACGCCCAAAGCGCACGAGGCGCCACGCGCATACCAGGAACGCAAGGAGCACCGCCACGCACACATCGATGACGTCGCAGGAGCGCATCACGCCGCGCTCAAAGAGAAGCCCGCAGAAAACATGCTCACGCAGACGCAGAAGAACGAGAGCTACTGCCCGTCGCACGGCAAGACCTGCGGCAGCTATCACGCTTCTGAGCCGACGCACGTGCACCAGCATGACCACGCGCATAATCCTGCGCACAAGCACGAAACCAAGGCAGAATCGCTCACGGCCACAAAATCATACAGCTGCTGCGGCGGTGGCGAGCATTACCACAGCGCGCCGGTCGCGCTCAAGTTTGGCAAGCCTGCGGGAAAGACCTGATGCAGGATTGTACCAGAACGATTAAATAGCATTTTGCCCGCGCAGGAGTTGAGGTGATTTTATGGCACAATGCGTTTCGTGTGAGTCTACAGCAAGCTGCAAGACGTGCAAATCCTGCACGAATTGCTGCGGATGCTGAATCAGTAGTGCGCCGTCGCGATGATTTCAAGCCTGTCCGCGCTGCCGCAATAGAAGTACGCGACGGCAGGGCGCTTCATGATGCGCAGGATTTTCAATAATTGTTTCTTTGCTTTCGCAAACCGGTAGGAGCACTTGACTTCGTAGACATGCACGACGTCGCCCCGGTACGCCATGATATCGACTTCCGCTTGGGCACACTTGCGTGACGAGAAAACCACATTCATTTCAACCGCATCATAATCATCCTTGATACGGTCATAGAGCCGCTGGACGTAGCGATCGTGTTTGTTCGTGAGGCACCTGTTTCAGTGAATCACTATCAGTATACGCTTATGTATACTAACTATAAAAGCTTTTCCTAGAAATCGCTGAGCGACTTGTTCTGCTCCTGCTTCTTTTCCTTCTTCGCCTCGGGAACGTCCTTGACGACATTGGCGATGACTGCGTCTTTCAGCTCGTCAAACTGGATGAGCGTGCTGTTCCTCTTTTGCGCCGCATACTTTACCGGCATACGCCCCCGACGGGATTTGAACCCGTGTCAAAGCCGCGAGAGGGCTTTATCCTTGGCCGCTAGACGACAGGGGCAGATACGACGATGATACTTTGGACCTTTTAAAAAGGTAACGCCGCGCTACGCCACGACCCGGATTTGAACCGGGATACCCTTGCGGGTCAGGCTTTCCAGGCCTGTGCAATACCAGGTTATGCGATCGTGGCATTTCCTGAGAGAAACTGACCGCTATCCCCTTTAAAAGCTTTCTGAGAATAAAAAGAAAAGAAAGAAAAAACGCCGGACAGTATTACTTGTGTCCCATCACGTGGTGCACGCCGGAAACCAGCGCGATCAACGCGAAGATGTAAAGCGCATAGTCGCTGTTGCCTGCATACGTGAAGTATCCTGCAAGCACTGCGCCGATAATGCCGAGCCATCCGCGAACTTTTCTCTCCATACAAAATCACCTCGTTTTGAGAAGGAAAAGCGAAGAGCAGTATAAAAACGTATAGGGCGATATCGCAGCAATCTGCGAATAGCGATGGCGTGATTTGAACACGCGACCCACGCCTTATGAAAGCGTTGCTCTGCCGGGCTGAGCTACATCGCCGTATAGAGACGGAAAGAACGCGGAGTGTTTAAAAAGGTTACTTGAGCTGCGCCTTGACGGCGTCGCGGATCTTTGCCATTTCCTCGTCCGTCAGCTTCTTGTGCGGCCAGTGCTTGAGACCGTCGTTGTCAAAGCGCGGAATGACGTGGAAATGCGTGTGGAACACCGCTTGCCCCGCGGCTTTCTTCGTATTGCAGCCAAGGTTGAAGCCGTCTGCCTTGACCGCTTTCATCACCGCGGTCGCGATTTTCTTGGTGCGCGTGATCATGTCGCTCAAGACATCGTCAGGCGTTTCCAGCAAATCCGCGTGGTGCGCGCGCGGAACAACCAAAACGTGGCCCTGATTGACCGGCGAGACGTCGAGAAACGCGAAAATCTTGTCGTTTTCGTAGACCTTGTGCGCAGGGATTTTGCCCGCGATGATTTTGCAGAAGACGCAGTCGTCCATTGTTCACTCCAGGAACTGGTCGATTTCGGTGAGACTCTTGATCTTGTTCTTGTACTCGCGCGTGCCCTTGCGGTCGATGAGCACGGCGGTCACGCCTGCGTTTTCCGCGCCGACAATGTCGGTTTCCATGCTGTCGCCGACCATGATCGCTTCGGTCTTCTTGACGCCCAATTCCTTGAGCGCGGCCTCGAACAGCTCTGCGTCGGTCTTCAGGAAGCCCTTGGCATACGAGAAGCAGACCACGTCGAAGAGCTTGTCCATGCCGAATTTCTCAAGCACACCATCAACGGAAAGCTGCGGAGTATTGGAGATAATCGCGATCTTGACGCCGTCCTTCTTGAGCTTCTCGAGCATCTGCATCGTCTCGGGAAACGGCTGGGCGAGGAGCTTGTTCTTGTTCCACACGCCGATGAGCTTTTCGATAATCCAGTCCTTGGGCGGCACGTTCAGCGCTTCAAAGGCTGCGAGAAACATCTTGGCCTGGTCGTCGTAGGGCTTGGTCATGGCGACGCGCTCGAACTTCTCGACGAATTCGCCGAAGCGCATGCGCGGGTGCATCAAGCGGTAGGTCTGCTTCAGCGGAGAGTATGCTCCCTGCTGGACAAGCGTTCCCCAAAAGTCAAACAAAACCGCTTTTTTCATGGTACCCCTTGGAACAAATAACGACTTCCGTCTTTATAAGGTTACTGGAATGGACCAGCGGGGATTTGAACCCCGAGCCTCCCCGCTGCCAGCGGGGCGTTCTACCGGATTGAACCACTGGCCCGAAAAATGGTGGACGCGACGGGAATTGAACCCGCTGCCTCACCCGTGCGAGGGGTGCGTTCTACCGGTGAACTACGCGCCCATAGTGGTGAGTATTTGACGACGGGCACGGTTTAAAAAGCTTCTTATTGAAGGAGAGAAAGCCCTGACAGGGTGCGAATAAAGGAGGTGCCAGAAAAAAATGGCACCCCTTTGGTCTTGGATGAGGACAATGAGCAAGAACTTGTTTAAAAGCTTTATTGTTTT
>JBGPHE010000089.1:0-3576 GCA_041484255.1 Candidatus Nanoarchaeia archaeon | reverse complement strand
ACGGTGAACAGGCCGATCAAGGGCGTGTTCATGGCGCGCGCGATGTGCATCGTGCCTGAATCAGGGCACAAAATAAGACTGCAGCGCTTGAGAATCGCCGCGAGCTGCGTGAGCGACGTCTGTCCGCAGATATTGAGCGTGTCGTTCGGGTGCTTCATCTTGCTCAGGATATCATCAATCATGGCGTTCTCTTTCTTGCCGCCGGTGAACAGGATTTTCGCGTTGTATTCCTCGACGAGATAGTCTGCGACCTTTGCCCAACGGTCATTCAGCCAGTTCTTTTCTTCTCTCGCTGAGCCCGGCGCGATGCAGACGATTGTTCGTGCGTTGAGCTTGCCGATGATACTCTCTGCGTGGCTCGCGTCCTGCGCGGTGAACGGAAGATCCATCTGCTTGTCGGTGACGTCTGCGCCGAGCGCCTTGGCGAGCGCGAGATTGCGGTCAATCACGTGGCCGTCGCCGTACGGAACCGATTTGTTGAGCAAAAAGCACAGTCCGCGCACGCCAAAGCCGACGCGGTAGCGTGCGATGCGGCTTGCGAGCATGATGTTGTGCGGGTCGCCGTGGAAATCGAACGCGAGATCGTACTTGTTCTTGCGCAATTTGCTGATAAAACGCAGCGCGCTCGGCCACGAGTCCTTTTCTCCGAGATTCGAGAGCCAGGGCGCGTTCCAAACGATGACATTGGCGATATTCTTGTTGTTCTTCAGGATGCCTGCGCTGAAATCACGCACCAAGACATCGATTTTCGCCTTCGGGAAGCGCTTCCTGATCGCCCGGAAGGCAGGGGTGGTCAAGAGAACGTCGCCGACGTGCTCCAAACGGAGCAGCACGATGCGTTTGGGCTCCTGGAACTTCTTGAACCGCGGCCAAAAGCACACGATTCCTCCGATGACGTCAGTAACGAAGAGGAACGGCCAATATCGTTTCTTTGTTTTGTAGCTCATTGCTTCTCGTAGAGGTTGAATCCCTCTCCCTCGGTCGTTGCAAACAGGTGGTGCACCGGGTCTGCGGTGTCGCCCCAGCGCTCGGTCGCATACAGGAACATGATCTTGGTGTAGTTCTTACTTATATTTGAATTGCGCGGGTCGTGCATCGGCAAAACAATCCAGTCGTAATCGCGCGTCGCGAGATTATTTGCGTACGTGGCCGGTTGCAAGCCAGTGTAATAGCCGATGGCGTTCGCGTCAGCCACGCCGACATAGATGTTCGCGCCTTTCTTCGCTGCGTGTTCGACCGTGTCGATGACTGCGCGCGTCGGCGAGACGACATGATGCGTGATTTCGTCAAGATACTCGGTGAACAACACGCGCGGCCTCAATGTTTTCGCGACAAACCCTTCCTGCGCGCTTGCGCCCGTGCCGAGCACGTCGTGCGAGCCTGCAATTGCACTCACTGCGCCCTTGAACGGCAGCAGCGGAGCGACCGCAAGCCAGTTTGTGAGAACGAAAAGCACTACGAGAATGACGCCGAACTCGCGCTTCCACTGCCACGCCTTATCGATAACTGTGGCATTGAACAGCATCGCGAGCGGAAGCAGGCCGTAATAGTAGCGGATCGGCGTGCCGGTGTAATAATTCAGCGCGCTGAACAAGAATGATGCGATAACGACGAGCGCAAGCAGCGCGTAGCCGCTGTTCACCTGCCACTTTTTCTTCTTGCTGAAGATAATCCACGGCACAAAGATGAGGAACACGAGCGGAACAAACCAAATGACCCAATGATACGCGCTGATGGCGAGCAAAAGCGTGTACTGCATCGGTGTGCTCACGGCGCTTGCCTTGCTGAACTGTCCGGTGAGCACAAACCACGGGAACGTGAGCACAAACATGCCTGCGAGTGGAGCGATAATCCGCTTGAACGCCTTCAGATTGCGATTGAGGAGCACGAAATGCGCCGCGATGCCGAGCATCGTGCCCATAAACACCAGCCACTGGCTGTGGAACAGCATTGTTCCTGCGAGCGCGAACTGCCAGGACGTGTTTTTCTCCTTATCGAGCGTGCGCAAATAGCACAACAGCGTCGCAGGAACGGCAAACAGAATCAATCCGTAGTAGTTTGCATTGCGCAACGCGAGTAAATAGACTGTTGAGAGCCCGAGCAGGAGCGCAGAGAGCAGCGCGATGCGGCGCTTGTTCGAAATGCGCAACGCGAGCACGTACAAAAGAGGAATTGCGAGCAAGCCGATGAGCACAAACGGCAAACGAATCCAGAATTCGTGCTGCGCGCCGAAAAGCGCGATGGGAACGGACGCGATATAGCTTACCAGCCATGGGTGTAGCAAGTAGAGGTTTCCCTGCGCAGTGCGCAGGCCGTAGATGAGCGTAGGTGCATACGATTCGTTAGTGATATCGTCACGCTCGTACGTGACCTCGATGCGCTTTAATTCAGCATCTACTATCGGTAAACCGTATTTCGTGATTGTCTTTCCTAAGTTCAGCAGATGAACTTCGTCGCCCCAGAAGTGGCGGTCGCCGAGGTTGCTCAGCGCGAGCGCAGCAGAGACCAGCAGGATGAGCAACAACCAGCGGTCAGTATACCAAGGCTTTGCCATCTTAGCGAGCTTTCTTGATTTCCAGAACCTCAATCAGGCCCAGCCTGCGCACGAGCGGCAGGCGGTTGAAGACCGCGTTGAACGGGTTGCTGACGAACGGGATGTGCACGGGCACGAATACGTAGAAGCTCCTGCACACGACTTCCAATCCCAAGCCCGCGAGAATGTGACGCAATTCCTTGAACGTGATGCGGTTGTGCGGGCCTTCGGGCATCTTGCGGCCCATCTTTTCGCCGGCCATCAGGATCGGCTCCCAGATGGGATTGATCATCGTGACGATAATCTTTGTCTTTTCGTCAGCGATTGCTTCCAAGCGCTTGAACGTCTTGCGCACGTCTGCGAGGTGCTCGATGACGTCAGGCATCAGGATGACGTCATAACGTCCCTTGACGTTCAGCGTCTCTCCTGCGCCGACCGCAAACTGCAAATTCTTGCGGCCCTTGTGCTTCTGCTTCGCGATCGTGATCATGTTCTCGCTGATGTCGATGCCCAAGCCGTACTTCGGGTTCAGGTATGCGAGCACGTCGCCCGTGCCGCAACCCAGCTCGAGCACGCGCTTGTGCTGCGCGAGAGGAATATGCATCCTGCTGATTTTCTTGACCCAATCGTAATAATACCAGGCGCGCTCCTTGTACCAGTCGTACTTCGGCGCGACCTCTTCAAAGTGCTCCTTGATGTTCTCTGCCGTCGCTTCTTCATGGTCATGAGTCATTTTTGTGCCACCACGTAAACCGAAACGCCGAGATTCGCGGCTTCTGCGAGCCGCTCAATCAGGCGGAATCCAGGAATGTGATCGGTGATCTTGGTGATGCCGGGCGAGCGCAGCAATGTCGTGCCGAGCTTGCGGATACGCAATCCTACCTTCTTCGCGTACCTTCTCAATTGCGCTTTCGTGAGCGCGGGCTCGCGATACCACAACTGGCACAGCGCCGTCATCGGGTTGTACTGGTTGGGCTCGCAAAACACCACATAGCCGCCGGGCTTCACTATTCTTGCGGCTTCCCGAAAGACCGCGTACCGGT
>JBGPHE010000088.1:0-3587 GCA_041484255.1 Candidatus Nanoarchaeia archaeon | reverse complement strand
GTCGCGGCGGAGCGTGACGTCGATTTCGCGCAAGAACTCGTTCATTCCGTCTTCCATCGAGAACGGACCGTGCGCGACGCCTGAACGCGCAGGAACGCCGGTGAAGACCATCAATTCGTCCGCGAGATAGTCCATGAACAAAAGATCGTGGTCGACGACCAAAATCGTGACGCCGCGCTGTTCGGCAAGCTCCTTGATCGCCTTTGCAACGGCCAAGCGCTGCTCGGCGTCCAAGTATGCCGACGGTTCGTCCAGCAAAAACAAGTCTGCGTCCTGTGATAAGCAATGGGCGATGGCAACGCGCTGCAATTCTCCGCCGGAAAGCGTGTTGACTGGCTTCAGCAGCAAACGCTTGAGCTCCAATGCGCGGATGAGCTGCACTTCGTACCTGCCGATTGCGTCCTGCAGGACCACTTCCACCAATTCGTCCGAGCTTTGGTCAAGATACTGCGGCTTGTACGAGACTTTCACCGGAATCTCCACTTTGCCTGACTGCGGCTTGAGCACATCCGCGAGCATTTTGACAAAAGTAGTTTTTCCGATGCCGTTTTCTCCGAGCACGCCGACAACGCTGTGCGCGTGGATGCCGCCGGCCTGCACGTCCAGCGAGAACTTGTCCAGCTTTGTCTTCATCTCTGACCACGTCGTGAGCATATTCGGGAACTTCTTCTCTCCTGGCGGGCGAGCGGCGAACGTGAGCGCGTACGGCCTGAAGCGCATGTTCTGCTCGCGGATAAAGCCCTCGAGATACGAATTGATACCATTGCGCGACGGCTTGGGCAGGCTGATGATGCCGTACACGCCTTCCTCGCCGAACACGATGTGCATCAAGTCAGTCATGTAATCGAGAATGATGAGGTCGTGCTCGACCACAAGCACCGCAGTGTCGGGCGTGGCGAGCTCTTTGATGAACTTCGCGACGCGGATGCGCTGCTTGATGTCCAAGTACGAGGTCGGTTCGTCAAAAATGTACAGGTGCGCCTTCTTCAGCACCGTCGCCGCGATAGCGATGCGCTGCATTTCGCCGCCCGAGACCGTCGCCATGTCATTGTCGAGCACGTTCTGCAAGTCCAGCGCCTTGACGACGTCGTCCATCTTGCCGGTCTCGTCGATTTTCTTGAGCATGTCGCGGACTTTTCCTTTCGCAGACTTCTGCATGGCGTCCACCTGCTGCGGCTTGTAGCTTACCTTGATTTCTCCCTTGGCGAGCTTCTCGAAAAAGCTCTGCGATTCCGTTCCTTTGAAGTATGCGAGCAATTCCTGCATGCTCGCTTCCTTGTCCTTGCCGAGATTGGGCTTCAATGCGCCCGCAAGAATCTTGATGGCGGTCGATTTTCCGATGCCGTTCCTGCCGAGAATGCCCACGACGCGGCCGAACACCGGCGACGGCAGGTTGTACAAGTGGAACCCGTTCGTGCCGTACTGGTGCACGGGCTGCTTGGTCAATTCCTCAGGAAGATTGATGAGGCTGATCGCGCCGAACGGGCAACAGTTCTGATCAATCGAACACGCATCGCTCGTAAGCTCGGGATTGATCTTGATTTTCTGGTCCACCGGGTCGATCGTGATGCATTCCAAACCCTGGCGGTTCATCGGGCACATGCGCATGCACAGGTAGCCGCCGCAGCCCTTCGGGTTGCAGCGCTCCTTATGCACGATAGCTATTCTTGGCATAGGTTGCTGATGCAACAGTGAGATTTATAAATGCTTGCCGACGACCCTAAGACGATGAAGTGCGAGCTGTGCAAGAAAGCAATCGAGCAGACCTTCCTCGGCAAGCTTATCGGCACCTATGTCAAAGATGCCAAAGGCAAGCCCCACACAGTCTGCTTCGAATGCCAGAAAAAGTTCAAAAGCAAGGCAGACATCCTCAAACAGCTCGCATAATCTGCCTCCGTAGCTTAGTAGCTATAGCGCGGCCCTCGTAAGGCCGAGGTCACGGGTGCAACTCCCGTCGGAGGCTTTAATACCAGAGGAATACCATGCCCACTGACCGAAGAACAATGGATAAGTTAAAAAGAGGGTATCGCGATGAGCTTGCTTTGTTGGAAGAGAAGTGCAAGGCAGGCAACGCGACGCAGGACGAGTACAAGCAGCTGAAAAAGCTTCGCGACAGGATGAAATAAGCCGGAGGAAAACCCCATGTCACAAGGAAAAAAAGACGTCGAGCGTTTGATTAAGGGATACCGCGAAGAGCTTTCCGTGCTGGAAGAGAAGTGCAAGGCAGGCAACGCGACCAAGGAAGAATACAAGCAGCTGAAGAAAATCCGCGACAAAATGAAGTAATTTTCTTCTTTTTTTTAATTATTATCTGTGTCTTTTCTTCCAGAACGGCTTACCGGCGCTGCCGCTGTTTCTCTTGAACCTGCCCTGCGGCTGGAACGAGCGCTCGTGCGACGGCGCAGATGCGGCCATGGCGACCTTCTCGAACTTCGGCAATGTTGCCGGCGCAATCTGCCTGTTGACGTGGCGCTGGATGCCCTGGAAGTCGCGTGCGTCGTGCGGCGTGACGAACGTAACCGCGTCGCCCTTCGCTCCGGCTCGCGCGGTGCGGCCGATGCGGTGGACGTAGTCGTCCGCGGTCATGGGAAGATCGTAATTGTAGACGTGTGAGATGTTGTCGATGTGCAGTCCGCGCGAAGCGACGTCCGTGGCGACAAGGATGCCTTGACCGCGGCGGTGGAGCTGCTCAATCGTGCGGATGCGGTTGCTCTGCGTCAGGCCGCCGTGGATGGGGGTGGCGTCGATGTTCTGCGCGCGCAAATTCTTCGCGACCTTGTCGCAGCTCCTGCGCGTTGCGCAGAATACGAGCGCGATGCCGGGCGTTTCGTGCTTCAAGCAGTGCACGAGCAACGCAAACTTGTCCTGAGGATTGACAAAATACGCCTTTTCCGCGAGCAACGTGGTATCAACATGCGTCTTTGCCTGCACGGAGACCGGCGATTTCATGTGCTTGTGCACGAGCGAGCGCAGCGCCGGAGAAAGCGTGGCGCTGAAGAGCATGGTCTGGCGGTCAGGAGGCGTCTGCTTGAGGATTTTCTCCACGTCGCGGATGAATCCCATGTCGAGCATGCGGTCTGCTTCGTCCAGCACCATATACTTGACGCGGTTGAGCGCGAGGCCGCGGTTCATCACGTCAAGCAAACGGCCGGGCGTCGCGACAACGACTTCGGCATTGCGCATGTCGCGCAACTGCTGGCCGATGCCGACGCCGCCAAAAATAGGAAGGATACGGATAGGAAGATACTTTGCGAAGCCGCGGAGCGCGTCGCACACCTGCACGCACAATTCGCGCGTGGGCGTGAGAATCAATGCCTGGATGCCGCCGCCGCGCGTCAGCCTGCCGAGCATCGGAAGCCCGAATGCCGCGGTCTTGCCCGAGCCGGTCTGCGAGTGCGCGATAACGTCGATGCCCTGCATAATCAGCGGGATGGCCTTTTCTTGGACCAGCGTAGGATTTTCATAGCCCTGTTCCTGGACTGCCCTCAGGATGGGCGACGCCAGCTTCAGTTCTGCAAATGACATGTGCGGTGTACCTATATTCTCTAAACTATGTTTTTGAGAACACTACTGGAATAGTGACTCAG
>JBGPHE010000087.1:0-3592 GCA_041484255.1 Candidatus Nanoarchaeia archaeon | reverse complement strand
CATGCTGGGCAGCGAAGCCGTCGGTTTGTACACGCTTATTTACTCATTGCTCGGCGTTATTGCCTCGCTGGGCACGATTGTTTCGCAGACGTTCTTCCCGTATATCGCCGCGGCATGGAATCAGAAGCAGAATTACAGAATTTATCTCAATGCCGCGCTCAAATACTCGCTCGTGGTCATTATTCCCGCAATGGTGGGCTTCTTTGTGCTGCGCACGCAGATTGTGACGCTGGTCTCGGGAGAGAAATACCTTGAAGCGGCGAATATCATTCCTGGATTGCTGCTGTACCCGCTTCTTTCCGCATTGAACTTCATTCTTTACCAGATTGTGTTGCTGCGTCGCCGCACCATGCTCATCGGCGGCACGTACGCGGTGGGCGCAGTCATCAATATCGGACTCAATCTGTTCCTGATTCCGCGCTTCTCAATGACGGGCGCAGCCATCGCGACCGTCATCAGCTATGCGTTTGTCTTCGTCGTGCTCGCGTATGATGCGCGCAAGGCAGTGCGCGTGGACGTGCGCTTCCTGAAGCTGGGCCGTATCCTTGCCGCGTCAGCGCTTATGGGCGTCGGCGTCTGGCTCGCGAACCCGTATACGGTCTGGGCGAAGATCGCCACGATGGCCGCAGGCGCGATTGTCTACTTCGGACTCATCTTCCTCTTCGGCGTCTTCTCGAAACAGGAGCGGGAATTGCTCGGAAGCGTTCTCCCGCCGCAGCTCCGGAAGCTCGTTCCCGGGCTGTCAAGTTAACGATGTATTTATATACTGCTCGTCCATAAGTTTTATATAGGGTTCTTCGGTCCGTGAGTGCACTATGGGGGAAACCTGCACCAGTTGCGGAAGCGAAGACACGGTCTTCAGCGGCAAGCGCCAGACAACGTACGGCGCGAAGCAACTGGTCAGGTGCAATGCGTGCAGGCGCACGTTCACGGCAGGCGACAATACCCGGATGCGCTATCATCCGGACATCGTCAGCGCCGCGGTCGCGCTCAGCAAGCAGGGAAAATCCCTCGCAGCCGTTCAGCAGGAGCTGGAACAGCGATTTGGAACCAAAGTATCGAGGTGGACTATCTTGCAATGGATGAAAACGCGTGTGGGCATCAGTAAGCAAGTGCAGAAAGCAGACGCTGACGAGAAAAAGCGCATTCTGGAGATGGTGAAAGGCAAAGTTGTTCTCATTACCGGCGGCACCGGCACGCTGGGCAAGGTATTGGTCAAGGAAATCTTGAACTACCAGCCCAAGGTCGTGCGCATTTTCGACCTGGACGAGACCGAGCACTTCGACATGGAGCGCGAGTTCGAGCTCGAAATGCCCTGGGTCGTCAAGCAGGACTTGGTTCGTTACCTGGTCGGCGACGTCAAGGACAAGGAACGCATCAACCGTGCCATGGAAAAGGTCGACATCGTCTTCCACCTCGCCGCATTGAAGCACGTCGCGTCGTGCGAATACAACCCGTTCGAAGCCGTCAAGACAAACGTGCTCGGCACGCAGAACCTGATTGACGCGGCGCTCGCGCACAATGTCGAGCGCGTGATTTTCACGTCCAGCGACAAGGCTGCGTATCCGCACAACACGATGGGCGCGACAAAATTGCTCGCAGAACGCCTCGTGACGTCGGCGAACTACTACAAGGGCGGACGCCGCACGGTCTTCGCGTCGGTCAGATTCGGCAACGTGATGGGCTCACGAGGCTCGGTCATTCCGCTGTTCTTGAAGCAGATTCAGAAGGGCGGCCCGGTCACCGTGACTGATCCTGAGATGACGCGCTTCATGATGACGCAGCGTCAGGCGATTTCGTTGATTTTCAAGTGCGCGCGCATCGCGAAGGGCGGAGAAATCTTCATTTTGAAGATGCCGGTCGCGAAAATCGGCGATTTGGCGAACATTCTCATCGAAGAAACAGGACCTAAGCACGGTCACGCCGCAGGAAGCGTCAAGACCAAGATTATCGGGCTCAAGCCCGGCGAAACGCACTATGAGGAACTGATGACCGAAGAAGAGGCGGCGCGTGCCGTCGAGCTTACGGACTTGTTCATCGTTCCGCCGTTGCTTGCGGGAACGCAGCTGGGCGTGCCGAAGGTCAAGTACGCCGGAGAAAACGTGCGCGTGAAGCAGTACAATTCGCGCACGGAGACGCCGATTACGGCAGAAGAGCTGCGGTTGCTGCTCTATCAGGATGGTATTTTGAAACAATGAGAAAGGATTTCCTTCCGTACGGACTGCATGACATCAGCGAGGCTGACATTAAGGCAGTCGTAGACATCTTGAAAGGCAACTGGATCACGACCGGCCCGACCATTGCTGCATTCGAGAAGGCGATGACGGACTACACGGGCGCAAAGTTCGGCGTCGCGGTCAACTCAGGCACTGCAGCGCTTGATATTGCCGTCGGAGCATTGGGCTTGAAGCCGGGCGACGAGGCAATCACGACGCCGTTCACTTTCGCAGCAACGTCAAACGCATTGGTGTATCACGGAATCAAGCCGGTGTTCGCAGATATCGACCCGCAGACGTGGAACATTGACCCGGTTGACGTGCGCCGCAAGATCACAAAGAACACCAAGGCGATTGTGTTTGTGGATTACAGCGGCCAGCCGTGCGACATTGAGGAATTGAGGGCAATCGCGAATGAGCACAAGCTGTTTTTGATCGAAGACGCGGCGCACGCGCTCGGCGCGAGCTACAAGAATGGCAAGATCGGCGTGCACGCAGACCTGACGACGTTCTCGTTCCACCCGGTGAAGCACATCACCACCGGCGAAGGCGGACTGGTCACGACCAATGACGAGCAGTTGGCCAAGAAGATGCTGTTGCTGCGCAATCACGGCATTGACCGCGACGCAGGAACGCGTTACGGCCCGAACGCGGGCTGGGCGTATGACATGAAGGCGCTCGGCAGGAACTACCGCATTACGGATTTCCAGTGCGCGCTCGGCATGTCGCAGTTGAAGCGCCTTGATTCGTTCATCGACCAGCGCAAAAAGCTGGTCGCAGCCTACCGCAAGCTCTTGCCGGCGAATGTGCAGCCGATTGTCGAGAAGAATGACCGCCAGTCTGCGTGGCACATTTTCCCCGTGCTCCTGCCGAAGAGCGTTGACCGCGATGCCGTGTTCCAGAAGATGCGCAAGGCAAACATCGGCGTGAACGTGCATTACATTCCTGTCTATCGCCATTCGTACTACCAGCAGAACTACCCTACCAATCCCAAGGATTTCCCGGTGACCGAAGATGTGTTCGCCCGGCTTATCACCTTGCCATTGTTCAGCAAAATGACTGAGGAGGACGTCAACGATGTTGTGGAAACGCTCAAAGCCGCACTTCAATAAGGTCGTGCGCATCGGAAACAGGACTGTTGGCGAGGGCCACCCCTGCTTTATCATCGCAGAGGCAGGCAGCAATCACAATCAGAAGCTGAGCTGGGCGAAAAAGCTCATTGACATTGCCGCAGACGCAAAAGCAGACGTCGTGAAGTTCCAGACGTTCATCCCTGAGAAGATTTACGTCAAGAACGCGGGCTTTGCCGATTATCTGGGCAAGGCAAAGACGATTCAGCAGATCTTCGAGGACATCATGATGCCGCGCGACTGGAT
>JBGPHE010000086.1:0-3605 GCA_041484255.1 Candidatus Nanoarchaeia archaeon | reverse complement strand
TCAGGCTCAGGCTTTGACAAGCGCAACGCATTCCTCGACCTGCACACGCTCGGCCTCGGCAACACCGTGCAGGCGACGCAGTGCGACAAGACCGACGCATCGACATGGACCTGCGCCTGGAACGTCCGCCCTGCAGTGCAAAGCGGCGACTACAAGGTCAAGCTGCTTCCCGTCACGCGCGACGACGTCAACAACCAGATCGGAACCGCACTCGAGCAGACCATCCGCTATGACAATACTGCGCCTTCAGGTGTCCGTTTGCGCGAAATCGACGCATTCCGCCCGAACCGCGAAAAGACCAACACCACCTCGCTCGGCGAGACGCTCGAATTCATCATCGAAGGCAGCGGCTACACCAACGCGACCGCAGACTTCAGCGATTTGGGCGGCGGACGCACAATCCCTGACCGCTGCACGGGCAACAGCAGCTTCCGCACGTGCACGTTCTCGTTCACCACCGCCATTTCCGGCCCGCAGCCCGTCAACATCACGTTCGTCGCCAGCGACATCGCAGGCAATACGGTCACATTCGGCACGGGCGCGCTCTTCGTGCTCGGCATCAGCGATGAAACCGCGCCCAACTACTGGAACATCACCACGCAGTGCTCTCCGACGCTGCTCGACCGCTCCACGCTCTCCATCTTCGAGCACCCTGTCTACTGCCGCGTCGCGATGCGCTCGCCGAACAAGCGCGCCGTTCCCGTGTCGGTCGAAGGGCCCGCAGACCCGAGCGCAGAATGCACCGGCGACACGCAATACCTCAGCAGCATCTCGGTCGAGAACAACTACGCAGGCAGCACCGAGCCGTACATCGTGCTGTCGCTCATCGCGACCGATTACGCGGTCAACAATCTCAGCATCACGTGCCCGCTCTCCACGCTGACGCGCGTCGGCAACTTCCGGCCGCAGAACGCGGAGCAGGACAATGCGACCATCAAGCTGCAGTTCTACAACATGCCGCTCGGCGAGCTGTACAGCAACCTCGACGACGACGTCTCCGGCGTCAAGAACAGCATCAGCGGCGTGTGGAAAGTCATCGGCGATCTGCAGAAGTTCCTCGGCTACGCGGAAAAGTTCTGCCAAATCCTGAACATCGTCATCACCATCATCAGCACCATCGCGACCATCCTGGTCGCGCTCGGCCTTGCGGAAGTCGCCGCGGAAGCGATTGACTTTGGCATCGGCACCGGCATTGCCGATGCGCTCAAAGCCACCGAAAGCGCGATGTGCAACCCGACCGAGACGCTACGCCAGTTCTTCAACGACAAGGCAGGACTGCTGAGCACGTTCAAGAAATTCTGCGACTTCATCACGTGCCAGAGCGGCCTGCTCGACGTCCTCGGCGCGACCGGCGTCATGAGCGACGCCACCGTCGCGAACATCAAAGGCGGCGTGCAAGGCGCGGACACCGCGTGGCTGTCCGGCGGCAATGCCGGCGCGCAGCAGCAGCTCCAGGGCGCGCTCGCGACCAACAGCAACATCATGCAGAACCCGTCCTCGTACTTGAACGTTAAGGACTCGCTCATCTACAGCATCATCATCCCGCCGATGTGCATCCCTGGCATCGTCTACAATCTCGACAAGTGGCGCCAAATCCAATGCCAGTACGGCGACTGCCTGCTCAATGACGTGCGCAACAACGGCCTGCCGGTCAGCGTGTGCAAGGACCAGAAGCACTACGCGGAATGCCGCTACGTGCTCGGCGAGATCTTCAACATCATCCCGTTCGCGCCGCTCGTCAATTACTACCTGAACATGTTCCAGCAGGCGGTCTCCGACCCGCTCGTGCTCGCCAGCATGGGCATCGCGTTCATCCTCAACTGCAACAGCGCATGCAACACCGGAAGCGCGTCAGGGCTCGCGTACTACGCCTGCGCAGGCATGGGCGTCGCGTCCCAGCTCGGCTACACAATCAAGCAGATCAAGGCCATCAGCAACACCAAATCGCTCTTCAGCACCAGCGTCGGCTCGCAATGGTGCAACAAGTTCAGCGACGACCTGAAAGAATACGAGGCGAACAGAAACCCATGAGAAAACTCGCCAGCGCGCTGCTCATCGTCTTTTTGCTGAGCGCGAGCGCTGCGTGGGCGGACTCCATCAAGGGAGGACCGACGTCGCCAACGACAACGCCGACCGGAACCGGCGGCTCGACCGCGCCCGTCACGCCAGGCGGGGCAAGAAACGCGCAACCGATGAGCGCGCTCTACCTCAACGGCAAGCAATGGGACGTCGAGACGCCGCCATTGGCGTCGCCGCCCCAGGGCTATCACGCCGCAGGAACATTCACGCTCACGGACGCGAACAAGCAGCTCCTGCAGCAATACGCCGGCAAACCGGTCGAATTGTCCATGAACAACAACAAAGTCGTCATCAAACAGCCGGACGGCAAGCTCGACGTCTCGGTCGGAACAGCCACGTTCACCGGCTGGAACGCGCCGGACAAGTTCGCATACGATCCTTCGACAGGAAAGACCATGTACGATGGAAAGGTCGTCAACGAAATCAGCCAGAACGGCGCAGCCTACACGCTCACGTTCGAAGGCGGCGGCTCGGTGCAGTCCATCGCGACCGGCGGAATGATCCAGACCGAGCCCGGTAAAGTAACTGTCTACGACGCCTCAGGAAAAGCCGCGGGAACCTTCACCGAAAAACAATGGGCAGTATGGACTGACAAGTTCAGCGCGGCAAACCTCGGCCAGAGCGACCTGGTCGCAGCAGCCTACATCGTCCGCGACCTCAACCTCAACCCGGACAAAGTGCAGACCTCTCCCGAAGGCACGCGGTTCTTCACCAACTCGGTCGAAGTATCCTTCGCAGACGGCAAGGCAACCATCACGCAGGGCCACATCGACCCCACGACCGGCGCGACCCTGCCCAATACCGCTTACACGCAAAAGACGTTCACCGTCGTCAACGGCCAGCAAGTCGTCAGCCATTACCAGGAAACCGACGACAAGGGCAAGACCGTGTCAGAGTACACGTACGGCGCAGATTCCTGGACCGTGAGCACGCGCGACGCGCAGGGCAATCTCAAGCCGACAACCGTCCCGCTCATCACTTATGGCACGACCGCGTATCCTCTGATCGGAGAAGTCAACAATGTCAAAGTCGTGATGGACCCGCAGACCCGCGCAATCCACTACTTCGGCGCGGACGACAAGGAGCTTACCGGAGCCGCGCTCGACAAGTTCCTCGCGGACAAGACGAACGGCGATGCCGTGGACAAGCTCAAGGGCTCGGACGTCGCGACCGCGGCCAAGGACGGCATCGACAAGAACCGGCTTGTCAGCTGCCCTGCCTCGCAGTGCGGCCAGTTCAACAGCTTCGGCCAGTTCCTCAACACGTTCACGCAGTATTTCAACAATTACGCCGGCCTCGCAGGCTGGTCGTCGCTCATCTTCGACAGCAAGTTCCTCGCGGACTGGCAGAAGCAAGTCAACCACATCATGTGCGACCAGCTCCACCTGCCCACGCAGGCGTGCTGGACGTCGCAGATCTGCGGCCGCTACGTCAAGATTGACACGCCGCGCGACGGCGTGCTCATCACGTCCTCGCCCGGCGGCGCGATCCAGGCGGTCGCGCACATCGAAGGCCAGAAATCACTT
>JBGPHE010000085.1:0-3640 GCA_041484255.1 Candidatus Nanoarchaeia archaeon | reverse complement strand
TGAGGAAGAGAAAGATTTGATATTCAGCCAAGAACGCACACTCCTGAAAGAGCACAGCAAGGCCATCATGTTCTTCCTGTCGCTCTTCCTCGGCTTCGTCATCTCGTATTCGTTCTGGTACTTGATCCTGCCGTCCGCGCTTGCGGCGAAGCTGTTCACTTCCCAAGCCCACACGATCACCACGCTGAATCAGCAGGTCACCGGCGGACTGGTCCAGATCGGGCTGATGAACAAAATCTTCCTCAACAACGTCAAAGTGCTCATCTTCTGCATCCTGTTCTCGTTCCTGTACGGCTCGGGCGCAATCTTCATCCTCACATGGAACGCTTCGGTCATCGGCGCCGCGGTCGGCAACTTCATCCGCACGCACGTCGCGCCCTTTGCCGACGAAGTCGGCTTCACCCGCGTGAGTCATTACTTGCAGGCAAGCTCGCTTTCCGTGTTACGGTACGCTATTCACGGCGTTCCCGAGGTCGCGGCGTACTTTGTCGCAGGCTTAGCAGGCGGCATCTTATCCGTCGCGATCATCCGGCACGATTTCGGCACGAACAATTTCGAGAAAGTGCTGCTGGACGCTTCTGACCTGATCCTGATTTCGATTTTCGTGCTCTTTGTCGCGGCGATTCTCGAAGTGTTCGTCACACCTGTCTTCTTCGCGTAGAATTATTCCAGCACTTTTAATTTGCCGGGGCTAATCTCGAAGATATCGCCGTTCTGCAACAAGAATTGGATTGTTTTCTCTGCGTCCCTGGCGCCGATTTGTTCGATGACTGACTGCGTGTCAGCGCCGATGCCTGCGTCGAGCGAACGTACGGCGTTCAGGACGGTTTCGGTCAACGAGAATGACTCGTCCACCACTTGTTCGGTGTCGCTGGTTTCCTGCGGCGCTGCGGTCACGATGGGCGCAGTGCCAAGTTCGCGCTTGCGCACTTCCAGCCACGCAAGGTCTGTGAGCTTTTTCACGATTTCCGGAAGAACATACATTTCATTGCTGAAATTTCTTGGTTTGCCAATCAGCATGACGACATCGCCGACCTGGATTGCTGATAATGTCGGGCTGGGCTCGAATGCGCGCACGGTAATTTTGCCGCTGCCGTCATCGAGCACGAACGTTGGCATGCCGTCTGCGCTCGCCGAGACTGCTACGCCTATCAAATTGACGCGCGCTGCGCGCGAATTGTCCGCGAGCAGGACATAATTCGGCTTCATTCCTTCTTCTTTGATGTAGGAGCCTGCAAGAATGTCCCGAATCCAGAGCTTTCGCGCTGTCTGCCGTTTGATTTGTTCTTCAGCCATACTCCCCGCGCATTTTGAGCGCACGTGTCTTATATAGATTTGTATGCCCGGGAACATTTATATAGTCGCCCGGGCAGAAACAACCTGAAAAAGATGGTGAACGGAAGCCTTACGGACTACATTCGCGCGCAGCTGCAGCGAGGATACACTCCTGAAGCGGTTCGTTCGGTGCTGCTGCAGTCCGGCTACAACCCGCAGGACATCGACTTCGCGCTGCGCATCGCAACGCGGCCTGTCTCACAGACGTTTTCGCTCACCGGTCGCGCGATGGTATTCGTTCTCGGCGGCATTTTCGTGATTATTTTACTCGTGTTTGCCGCGCTGTTCCTGTTCACGTCGACTCCTAAAGATATTCAGATTCAATTACGCGTCCAGCCTGAGCAAGTCTTGCCTGGCGGCACGATCGCGGTCTCTGCTGTTTTGACATCAGCACAGTCAAGCGAGACTCCTGTTGATATTGCGTACATGGTTTCCGAGCAGTACACGCACGCCTCAGTGACGAGCCGCAATGAAAAGCTCAAGGTAGGCGCGAGCGCGGTGTCTTCCGAACAGATACCCATCCCTGCGTCACTTTCGCCCGGCGCGTACGAAGTGCGCATCACTGCGCAGTTCGACGGCACCACGCGCACGCAGACCGCATCCTTTGACGTTTTGCAGCCTGCGACTGCGCCTTCCACTCCTGCGACACCTGTTCCTGTTGAAGAACAGCCTGAAGTTGTGCAATGCCCGCCGAGCTGCGACGACTTGAATCCCGCGACCGATGATACTTGCGTGCGCGGCAGCTGCGTGCATGCGTTGAAGCCTGACTTCTGCGGCAACGGTCAGTGCGAATCGACCGAAAACTCAGTCCAGTGCGCTGCAGACTGTGGCGGAACGCAAGATAAAAGCGCCGTGCAAGACCAAGCAGTCAAAGTCGCGAAGTCTGATCCAGAAAAAGCAGCGACGCTCTGCAACAGCTTGACAATCCCTGTCGATGTGGACCCGTGCTTTGCCGCCATCGCGAACGCGAGCAAGAAGAGCGCGCTGTGCGCGAGCATCACCGACTCCGGCATCCGCGACAACTGCCTCATGGAATTCGCATTCACCGGCGACTACACGGTCTGCAACCAGCTCAGCAACCGCTATTTGCTGACGAGTTGCCAGAGCCTGGCGAGATTCTCGACCGTCCAGCAAGAACAGTCCGCAGCAGAGCAAGAAGCGCAGCAGATCACGAATGAGCGGAATGCGACGGAAGCGTAACTAATATAGTGCATTAACAACTGTGGTAATCTTATGCATTATTTTAACCGCTTCTGTGCGTTGAATATCTTTACTAATCATATTCACAGGATGAACGACATCATTTCTAATTTTTCTTATATCTCGTAATTCGCGAATTATATCTGTAGGTAAAATACGATAATACTGGATTACATCTAATTTATTTGATTGCCCGAATAATGAAGAAGCGAATCTGTTAAGCACCCTTTGATCACGTAACGGCTTACGATTATAGAATAAAGTCAATTTGACATGGTCGTTAGTCACTCTTTCACCCAAAGCGCCAGCCACAGTGATGCATGCAGCGAATTGTCCATTTACATAACAATAAATGCATTCTTTTAGGTAGTCCATAACTGCGCGTCTACATTTTAAAATTTGGACATCTTTAAGACGTTTACAACGACTTAACAGAAGTGTGTCTTTTGTCGTAAACTCGTTTTTAACAAGGTTCAATAAATGCGCTCTAGCAAGCGCATATTTTTTTGAGCCTCTGCTATACTTATTTAAATCTTTCAACGCCGAAGCAATTTTATTCAGATACGCCCAATATTTTATTTTTGGCATTCAAATCCTGCTGACGAACCCGTGTCTCGGCTCAAACACGTCACCAGACTTCTTGAGCTTCTGGATGATTTCCTCGACTTCGGACTCGGACATGCCCTTGGCCTGGGCTTCCTTGAGGACTTCTTCCATCGGGATGGTCTTGCCGAGCCTGTTCTCGAGCTCGGCGATGATTTCCTTCACGCCCACGATCTTGTTGCGCTGCGACGCGGGCATGCCGCCGGAGATGCGGTCGATGTCGATCTGGCCGGTCTCCTCGTCCATCGCGACTTGGCGCAGGCAGTAATCGAGCAGTTCGACGGCCTTCTTCGCGTCCTTTCGGGTGACCTTGTCGTGCAAGTGCATCTTCGCCGATGCTTCGCTCAAACGGACCAGTCCTTCGAGCTGTCGCGCGGAGATCGGCATCGAGCGCGCGCTGGGTCCCGTGCCGGCAGAGGCGCGCATCTTGATGAAATACTCCTTCAGCTCCTCGATCGCGGCGTCCGTGAGCTTCGGCACGATGTGCTGGCGCGCGTACGCG
>JBGPHE010000084.1:0-3704 GCA_041484255.1 Candidatus Nanoarchaeia archaeon | reverse complement strand
GCCAACAACACGGTCGTGACCAGCGGCCTCAATACCAACCACGGCATCTTCCTGCAGGACCGCGCGAACAACAACACCGTGCAGAACAACACGGTGAACACGACGGGCCTCAATGGCTTCAATGTCGGCGTGTTCCTCGCCCTGAATTCGCTGAACAACAACCTCACCGCGAACATCGTGAGCACGCGCGGCAATGACAGCGACCACGGGTTCTTCATTTCCAGCGCGTCGAACAACGCGACAATCACGTCGAACGTCATCAATGTCAGCAGCGTCTCGGGCTTTGCGTTCGCGATCGGCATCGAGAACATCTCGTCCATCACGCTGGACAACAACACCATCCTGACCAACCTGACCGAGCTCAGCCTGTTCAACATCAGCGACATCATCATCGACGACTCCTCCATCGGGAACTACAGCATCGTCAACGCGTCGCCCACGTTCCAGAAGAAAGGCAAATCCAAGCTGAAGTTCAAGGCGCAGATCACGAAAAAAGGCAAGAAGCTCAAGCAGGACATCATCATGAACGACGACGGCGTGTTTGTCAACAGCTCGGCGCAGGAACTCAACCAGTCCGCGGACATCACTGTTCTCAGTGTGAACTACAGCAACGTGCTCATTGACGCGGATTTCGCCGAGAACGGCGTGTTCGGCGAATGTCCTGACGCCATCTGCGCGCTGGTGAGCAATGACCAGTCAGGAACGCAGGTGCAGTTCAACGTGACCGGCTTCACGAGCTACCGTGCGATTCCGGCGATCGTGCGCATCTTGCAGCAGTTCAGCGCGGGAGATGGATTCCTGCTGAACGAGACCGTCAACCTCACGACGAACACGACCGCCACGAGCACGCGCCCGCTGGACACGTATTTCATGAACGTCACGCTGCCGGACGGCAACGTGAGTGTGATTCCCATCGCCAACGACACGAAGGACATCTTCGCGCTCGTGCTGAACAGCACCGACATCGCCGAGCGCGGAAGGTATAACGTCACGTTCTTCGCGAACGACAGCAAGGGCGTGACGAACGTTTCAACATCGTTCTTTGTGCGCAAGGCAGCGAATGTCATCGACCTGCTGAACGCTTCGAGCGGCGGGCTCAGGAGCTTCTCGGTCGCGGTCAACGCGAACAGTTCGGGCGTGCTGAACCTAACCGTTTCGCCGACAGGAAGCAGCGTGCAGCTCAAGGTTGTCGGCCACAGCGAGGCGTCGTTCAACAGCAAGCTGGCGATGGAGGACTATGCTCCTGCGCAGGGCTTCCGCGCGGAATATTTCATCGACGCGAGCGCGCTCAACTACACCAACGCGACCGTCACGGCGAACGCGACCGGCAAGACGCTGTACACGTGCGCGAACTGGGACGGCGGCAACAGCGCGTGCCTTGGCCACTGGGTGCGCGCGCGGTCGCTGACTGCAGGCGTTCCCTATAACGCGACGCTCCCTGCGACGGGTACGGCGTATGGCGAGCGCAACGACTCGCTTGACCTGCTGAGCAAGGACGGCCAGCTGGTGGAGGCGACCGAGGCAAACACGGTTGTCAATCCTGACGGCACGATCAATACGACTATCCTGCCGTCATTCACCGGCGCGATCCAGCGCATCGACGTCCAGCAGCTGAATGGCTCGCTGAACAACACCATCCGCATCGCGGAGAACCTCAAGCTCGCGGGCTTCACGCGCGCATTCGCCGTGAATGCGACCGACGCGAACTTCACGCTCGCGACCATCACGGTGCAGGCGCAGGGAACTCGACTCTTGAAGTGCGACAACTGGAACTTCACCGCATTGGCGTGCGACGGCAGCTGGCGCACGATCTTGAGCGGGCTCACGCCAGGACAGAACTACACGCTGAACATCACACCTGGCGACCCGGGCTTCTCGGAAATCAACGCATCGGACGCCTGGCAGCTGGACACGGGCAGGAATATCATTGCGAACATCTTTGACGCGATTGTCGCCATCGACGGCAACCTCACGCCGCCCATTTTCAACGGGCAGTACGCGCGCGTTCAGTTCCAGCACAATCTCACGAGCGCGAACACGGTTGACTTTGTCGCGCTGACCAACGCGACGAACGAGACGATTGTGGTGCAGTTCTTCCCGAACAGCTCAGATACGCTGGTCGGCCAGTCAAATCCCATTACGACTGCCTCGACGCACTACTTTGTCCGCATGAACCTGCCGGAAAACCAGACCTTTGACACGTTCGACATGAAGACGGTGAACTCCATCAACAACGCCTCGTCGTCCATCCTGTACGACTACATCCACGACGCAGGCCCGTCAGGTGAAGGAACCATCAAGCGCGTCATCACGGGCTCGGCGTCGCTCAGCTTCCTGAACCAGACCATCGACCTGCAGACGACGGTGAACACGAACACGTCGATACTCATCTTTAACGCGCGCGTGGACAGCAACACGCCCACGGGAACCATGCTGTTCGGCACGATGCTCAACAGCAGCACGCTGCAGTTCTTCCGCGCCTCGGCGACGCCGCCCATCAACATCACGTATTATGTCGCGGAATTCGACTCAGGCGTCACGGTCTACAACAATACCGTGGAGTACGGCGCGGTCATCGAGAACATCACACCCATCGGGGCTGGAATTGTGGTCAATGCGACCTCGACGTTCATCATCCCTGCGGGAGTCAACAACACAGGCAACGTGTTCGGAGTGGACGACTACGTTCGCGTCCGGCTCGTGAACAGCACGCACATCGGCACGTACTCGCCGGGCACAGCGGACGCCCCAATCGACTACGCGGAATACCAGATTGTCGAGTTCAACGGCTCTTCCGTGCAGCGCGGCCTCGTGGACATGGACAACCTTGCGCTTACCGCGAACGTCACGCTCACCAACCTGACCGATACGACCCGCGCGTTCCTCACCTTCACGTACGACACCACTGCAGACTTGGTGGGTATCGCCAACAGTTCGGTGATGGGCAGAATCCTGAACGGCACGCTCATCCAGTTCGCGCGCAACGCTTCGGTCGCCAGGATCAACATCTCCTGGGAAGTCGTGCAATTGCCGGGCAACAACTCGGTGCAGAGCGGCGTCGTGCAGTTCACGGACAATGATACCATCAAGAACGTCACGCTCTCGCCGAACATCGACCCGAGCATTTCCGTGGCGTTCGCCTCCGGCGGCCCGCAGGTGGGACTCTCCACGGGCGCGAACACCAACACGACAGATGACAACCCTGGCCACAGCCTGTTCACGCTGAACATCACGAACAGCACCAACTTGTTCATCCGGCGCACGCCCAACGCGTCCTTCGCCACGCTCGGCTGGTTCGCCGTGCAGTTCCGCCTCATCCCGCAGTTCAACTTCAGCAACATTTCCATCACCAAGGTCGACTCGCCCGACCCGGTGAATGTCAGCACCAACCTGTCCATCCAGATCAACGTGACTGCCACGGGCAACGGCACGGTCAAGAACGTGACGGTGAACGAGACGTACCCGAATGAGGTCATCTTCCTGACGTCGCAGCCCACGGCGACCACAGGGAACAATTCGTTCTTCATCGGCACGCTGTTCAATGGTTCGCGCTTCAGCATCAACATCACCGTGCTCGTGAGGAACATCACGAACGGCTCGGTCTTGAACAACACGGTGAACGCCACGTTCCAGAACGAGACGAACAACACGCTGCAGGTGAACACGACGTTCCAGACCACGGTGCGTGCGCCCATCAGCAACCT
>JBGPHE010000083.1:0-3719 GCA_041484255.1 Candidatus Nanoarchaeia archaeon | reverse complement strand
ACCAGGTACGTGATTCCGCCAACAACCAAATTGGCAAGCGCGGTGCCGCCACTCGAGGTGTTGTCGTAGGTCACTTGTCGAGTTCCCGAACCGAGGTCCGTGAACGTCAACTGCCTGTTCGACGTGTCGATGTTGTCGTATCGCAAGACGTGCGAGAAACACGTGTTGTCGAATGCCGAAACCATACAGTTCGAAACGACAAAGAAGTCGTTGTCGCTGATCGGGTTCAACGGCTGTTCGATAAACCACAAGTCGTCGTCTCGGTCTCCAAACTTAAACAGGCTGGAGGTTCGCGTGCTTGCCAACGGCATGTCGTAGAAGATACCTTCTTGCTGGGTAAACTCGAGGTTGTACTCGTTGTTTCCCGCAGCATCGACACGAACGATGGTAACGCCTGTGTCCATCAAGCCTTCGTAGCGGATGTCCCAGAACGGCGTCAACATGCCTTCAGGCTCGTTGAGCTGTTCACGGAGACCGCTTCCCGGCGGAATGTACACATCTCCCAAGACTGCGTCCGAGAAGAGGCGGTACTTGAGCGAGCTCAGCTCAAACTTGCTACCGTCAACGGGCAGGTTGCCGCTGAAGCCACCGGACGTGAATGCGCCGGTAACCTGCAGCAACGAGTGCTCGATGTCCTCTTCGTTGACTTCCGTACCCTGGATGAACTGACTGTCACCAGTGTTCGGGTCGTGGAAGCTAATCTTGTACGCGCCCAGATAGAACTGGACGATGGACTTTTGGATGTCCTTGCCGGTCGCGAGGATGTCGCGGATACCGATCTGGGTACCGTCGGCCAAAACATCAGTCTCACCGTCTTCGAGCTGGTCGGTAATCTCGCCGTTGATGCGGAACTTGACCGCACCCTCGCCGTTACCGGCAGTCTCGGAGATGACCAAGACTTCCACTTCGTACTCCTTGCCGTCAACGACATAGGTTTCCTTGTCGTTTTCGCCGAGGATTGCGGACACTGCACCGCCCATCAACGAGATGGTCAGGTCAGGGTTGCCGCTGTTGTTTCGAAGGTCGGTGTCGACCACGACGAAAGGCTGGCCGAGGATGATGATGTCCTCGTCTTCCAAGTCCTTCAAGTCGTTGCCCTTCGTCTTTGACTCCAGGCCTTCTTCAAATTCAAGCTGCCATTCGAACAACTGCGTGTTGTCGTGCCAGAACAGGTAGTGTCCGACACGGTCGCGCTCGTCCTGGTCAAAGATGACCGCACCATTCGGTGCATAGGCCGCAGTGTTGTTGAAACGCAGGTATTGGTTGTATTCCGTCGAACCCTGGTCAGTCACTATCTGGCCGCCCTTCAGCATGTCCAGGTCGACTTCCGTCAAGGTTTCACGGACGTTTCCAATCGTTTCGTTGATTTCGAGCAAGTCGGAGGTGGAGCCGATTTCGACTGCGTCACCTTCAACAACTACGCCCTTTCCGCCGCCGCCTGCTGCGACAGCAGTCTTGACGACTGCAGCTGCCTGCAATCCGCCGACAATGTCGCCCATGCCTACGACGTCAATAGCGTCTGCCTGGTCACCGACCACAATGGCCAAGTTCGAAGCAGGCGTTCCGTCGACGACAAAAGGCGCAGGCCAGTCAGAGAGCTGAACCGCCGAAGCGCCAAAGATCGTTGCGCCGACCATGGTGATTCCCATGCCGAGTGCAACCATCTTCTTTACTGCTTGTATTGCTTTCATTATCTAAACACCTCCGTGTTTTAGGGTATCTTCACTTATGCGCCGCGTTTTCGATGGCGGCAATATAAGCTTTTGTCCTATCAAACATATATGACGCTGCATATACATCCTTCTTGCTCCGGTCAGCCATACGAGTAAGCCGACTGGATGCCTTACGATTACCAAGTTTGGTTATAAAGTTTTCGAAAGGAAGGGGGTGTTTGTCGTCGGGAAAATACCGACACTGGCTGTAATGGTTGAATTCTGACGTTTAAGGGCAGTGTCACCGACGCGTAGCACTAGACGAGAAGTCCAGATTTCAACATCATGCGCGGTTGTGAGCCAGTATACTGTTTTGCATTTTATCGACGGTAAAAGCGCGAAAAAGACGTGTTTTGGGGATAATTGCAATACTCCCGATTATGGTCCTGCGGGACAGGGACCTAAGCAATGAGAATGATGCGGCCGGAAGGATTTGAACCTTCGAAGGCACTAAGCCACCGGCTTCTAAGGCCGGCACGTTTGACCACTCCGCAACAGCCGCGAATAGAACTACGGGAGTTTTGCCTATTATATATAGCTGACTGAGAACTAATGCTGGTGTTCGTACTTGGGAATGCTTGCGTCTACCTTATCGGCCCACGCATGCAGGCCGCCGGCCATGTTCTTGACGTTCGGAAAGCCCTTTTCCTGCCATTCTTCCGCGAGAACGCCGGAACGCACGCCGGTTCTGCAGTAGAGCACGATATCTTTGCCGTTGAACCGTGCCGGATCGAACTTTTCAGCAGGAATGTGAATGTCGCCCTGGATGTGAGCGATCTTTCGCTCATCAGCAGGGCGAATATCGATAAGAATGAAGTTCGGGTCTCTGTCCTTGAGCCGCAAGGCTACAATCTGAGGAAGAATGTCCGTCATTAGAACGTCTGCCAGCCGTACTTGCGCAGCTTCGCGGACTTGCCGTAGCCGCAGCTCGCGCAGGTCTTCTTTGCGGCGTTGTAGCTGTGCTTGCCACAGCGTCGGCACATGATGTGCGACCTTCCACGACTCCTCTTGCCCATCGCGGGCGTTCCTTTCACCATAGTTCGTTACCCTTACTGGGGCGAGATGAGCACGATCATGTCGCCGCGCAGGAAAGTGGTGCCGAGCTTTCTCGTCACGTTGCCTTCCACGCGTTCCTCGGTGTTGTCGAGGACACAGTTAATGTGAATGTCAAATGCGCGCAATTCGCCGATGAACTGCTTGCCGTTCTTCAATTCCACCATGACTTTCTTATCGCGGGCGCGGTTAAGCGCATCTAATGGCCTTGATTCCAATTGAACCACCTCAAAACAAAAACAATATGATAAAAAATCAGAAGGGGGTTTATAAAACTAATGGTTGATTACTGCCGCTTGCGGAATGTCGACGTGTGCAGGAGCTTGGGCTGCTTCGTGGACGGGTCGGTGCAGTAGAGGCGCAGCGTCTTGGCGTCGAGATCCTGCGGCGCGTTGAACATGTCCGTCATCGCGTATTGGCCCTGCTGCATCTGGATGCTGACCGTGCGGTGGGCGAGGTTTGAGATTTCCGTGTAGACCGGCGCGCTTCGCGACGCTTCTGACGCAACGTTTCCGCTGAGCCTGATGTTGAGTCCGTCGGTGAGCCACGGGCTGTTCTTGTTCGCGAGCACTTCTAAGGAGACTTCCGCGCCCTGCTGGACGGCTTCATACGGCGCTGCGCGCACGCCTTGCGGCTCGCGGTGCGCGTAGACAGAAACTGGTTCGTCCTTTTCCGGCGAGGATTTGTAGAGCGCAAGACCTGCGAAGGTGAGCAGCGGCGCGCCGATGATAATTGCGAGCGGATTGAAACGTTTCGCCATGACTCTGTGACGAGAATGCGCTATTTAAACCTTCAGAAGCCGTAGCTCTTTCTGCGCTTGTTCATCCAGCGTGGCACGACGAAGAAGAATAACAGGCCGATTGCCGTGAGTCCGACCGCGACGAGGAACCAGTAGGTTGGATTTTTATCGCTGCTCTTTTCTTTTTCCAAGACCATTGTTTCCGGCAGCGGCTT
>JBGPHE010000082.1:0-3735 GCA_041484255.1 Candidatus Nanoarchaeia archaeon | reverse complement strand
TCCGAAAGCGGCACGCCGTCGCGGAGCATGTTGATTGCGACAGGGTCTCCGTTGCGCATGTAGTCCCAGAAACTCGTGAGCTTCATTGTCGTGATGTGGAGCCGCTTGCTGACTTTCGCGGCGGTGCTTTCAGTGATGACGCGGTACGCTTCCACGACTTCGCCGCTCATCACCAGCGTCAGGTCATTGACGATGACGAGGATGTCGATGTCGTGCGCGTGCGACGCTTCTGCCTTGCGCTCTGCGGCGCGCGCAGCAGAGCCGAACAGCACGACGCACTTGGCAAAGTCGCCGAGCTCTTTTTTCAATAAGTCGGAGAAGCGTTCGGCAATCTGGTAGTCTGCCGTCGGATAGCGGGGCGTGTTCGGGTGCCTTCGCTGCTTGACTTTAAATTCCATAGTGGTGACATCGCGCGCGGGAGCGTATATAAGATTTGTTCACTATTCGTAAATGGGGATAAACGCGCTCCGCGTCGTATGCGAGGAATCATACAGCATACAGCAGCGAAATGCATAAAAGCAAGTGCGCAGGTCGCAAGACCATGGGAAAGGGGCTGCACGAACTCGCGTATTCTTTGACGCTCGACCCTGCGGAAGAAATTCGCGGGGCAGTATCGGACGTTTCAACCAAGAGCTGGAATGAACTGCAGTCGCTGGACACGCTCGTCGCGGAATCAATGCCCGACGGCATTGAAGCGGAAGTTATGGATGCGCCCGTGTACGCGCGCGGCAGCGAGGCAAGTTATCGTTCTGAAGCCGTCGAGCTTCCGATGAATTATCGCGACAGCGGCTACAAGGCCGCGGACGATGACGATGCGGACGCGCAGGTGACGTACATGCAACAGGATAGTTCCGTTCAGGCGCAAAAAACATTCCAGCGCGAGATCGAGGAGAAGATGCATTTCGACATGCTGCAGTTGCAGCACGAGGCGCACTATGCGTCCGTCGAGCAGCGCGAGCGCGTCGACATCCGCAAAATCGAGATGGGCTACGCGATGCGCTTCCTGCTCACTGCGATCACGCAGGCCTGTTTCTAGTAATCACTCTTGAGGGACTACAAATCCACAAGATTTATAAAGACCATTCTCGTTCCGCAATCTCAAACATAGTCACTGGAGGACCCAGCAGCACTCCCCCACACGAGCGCATTCTGACCTCCAGCTGACTGTGCTTTTTTTCTTTTTCACAAATCTTTATATACGATTCGCCCTTGTTTCCGCACGGGGTGAGTGTGTATGAACAAAACGATTATTGGACTGTTTATTATCGCTATTGCATTATTGATCGGCTGCCAGCCTGTGGCTCCGGCCGTGGCTCCTGCTCCCGCAGGACCTGAAGTGGCTCCTGCCGGCGCACAGCCGTCAGCGCAGCCTGTCGCAAGCACGCCTGCAGAGGCAGCTCCTGCGCCCGCAGCGACGGAAACGTCGCCTGCGCCGCTCGAGAACACGCCTGCGCCCGCGCGCGAAGGCGTCAATTTGGGCGATGTCTGCTACGGACTGATGTCTCCGGAAGAGTTCTCCGCGATCTGCGAGCACGAGGGCAAGGTTATCCTCACGCCGAAGATCAGCGAAGGAAGCTGCTGGGTGAACATCGCGGACCACGACAACAACAAGTTGACTGGTGGTTTCACCGTCGTGGACTGGAAGAAGGCCGCGAAGTCCGGCTCCGAGTTTGACCGCGGCGCGAACATGCGCAGGACGCAGGGCGCCGTCGCAGAGAACTTGGTCGCCGACCGCGACTACCAGTACACCGAGCTTGCGCGCCACAATGTCGTGTGGCAGAGCGACAAGTTCTTGACCCAGCTGGGCGTGATGGATGCATTGTGCCCGCCGGACAAGATCATCGCGCTTGCGCAGAAGATCGACTCGCACCTGGCGTAAGATTCGAGAAACTTTTTTCTTTCTTTTCTTTTTTATTCTAACGGCACATCTGACCAGAGCTTGAACTCGTTGCTGGGCGCATAGGCGCCGAACATGAAGTTGGGCGAATACGTGCGGCCGAAGTAGCCCTGCTGGTTGTTGCCCCAGCGCTGGGGCGCGCCGCTGTTCATGTAATTGCCGGAAATAGGCGCGTTGAACTTCTGCCACGACTTCAGCAGGATTCTTCCTTCGCCGAACTTCTCCTCTTCGTGGCCTTCCGACGTGACATAGCCAGTGTAGCCGCCCTTGTTGCGGAGAATCTCGACCGCTTCCTTGACCGGCAGGATTCCTTGTCCTGGCGGGAGGTGGCCGTGGCCCGCTCCTGCAGAGTCGACTGCCTGGATGCCGCCGATAATGTCGTGCTTCAGGTTTTCCTTGGCGAGCCATTCGACCTGCTCTTTGTACCACTTGTTGAATGCCGGGACGCGCTTGTCCCACGCCATTTCCGGGTGGAAGTCCTGCAGCCACATGCCGACGTGGGAGGTGTCGAACGTTCCCTTGATGTGGCGCCTGGCCTGCTCTTCGGCCTGCGCGTGCGTGAATCCCTTCTTGAGAAGGTCGCCTTCCATCTTCTGGCGGGCGTTCATGATGATTTGGACGAATTCCTGCGGGTGGCTTCCGTAATATTGCGGCCAGCCGATTTCAGGACCGACATAGAGGTCTTTCTGGATGACTTTGGGGCCGAGCTTGTGCTGCGTGTTCATCGCTTCCATTCCCGCCTCGGCGTAGGACTGCGCGCTCTTGTCGAGCACGAACACTTCCATCGGCGTGAGATTTTTCTTGCGGTCCTTGAATTGCTGCTGGACGCGCTTCTGCTCGCGGACGCCGAGCTCTTCGAACCCCACGATGTCGCTCTGTTCCTTGATGCGCTTTTTGTACGCTTCCGCTTCTTCTCCGCGCAGCGAAGGCAAGCGGTCTTTCATCATTTGCAGCTGTTCGCGCGTGTGGTTCAATCGTTCGCGGTAGTATCCTTCCTGCGCGTACGCCTGGTTGAGCTGTTCGTCGAGGAAGTTGTTCATGATGAAATCCGCGACTTGGTCGTAGGAGACGTCTTTTTTCTGGAGCTTGTGCTGGGCATAGCCCTTGAACTTGTCGAAGTTCCACGTTTCCGGTTCTTGGTCGTACGGGATCGGGTCCCAAGAGCCGGACTTGATGAACATCGGGATGCCTTCGCGGATAGGAATCTGCATGATGGAGCCGGAGCGCTTGTCGACAAAGCTGAGAACTTCCTTTTCTTTCTCGTGCTCGATGGCCTTGCTGAACGCCTTCCTCGATTTGTCGTCCAGCCATGCCGCGCGGTGCACGGGTCGATCGTATTCCCACGCGACGATGTCGACGCCTCCGCCGCGGCCGACTTCTGCCGCGAACTGGACCATTTCCTTGACTTCGTTCAGGTCGCGCCTGCGCTTTTCCTCGTCGATGATGCCGCGCTGGGCGTCCCAGCCGGACATGTTGGTCAGCGAGGTCGGCATTTCCATGCCGGTGATCTTGACGTCGCTCGCCATCGCGACTTCGCGGATGGCGGTGCGGACTTCTTCGCCGTAGGATTTGGGCCTTCCGCCGATGGCGGATTCAATCGGCGTCTGGAAAACGAGCTGGAGATTGCCGGTTCCGCCGCGGATTGCGGCCTGGACGTTCTGGAGAATGTTCTTGAACCGCCCGGACGGGTCGTGCTCGGGCACGGTCTGGCCGAGGTCTGCGACCGTGATGGGCTGTTCGATGTTCGCGTCCGAGCGTATCGGCGCCATTTCTGCGCGATCGTGATACGCGCGGTCCATCGATGTATAATACTCGGTTCTGAACTCGACCATAGTATA
>JBGPHE010000081.1:0-3798 GCA_041484255.1 Candidatus Nanoarchaeia archaeon | reverse complement strand
TCCAGCGAAAAGCAATGCAGTCCATCGCCAAGCTCGCAAAAACAAAATACCCCTACTGACATGAAAGAATACCTCACGCTGCAGCAATTGAAGCGCATGAATTGGGAAACCATCGAGCGTTTGCAGCAACAGCGCTTCAAAGCAACCGTTGTCCCCATTGGAATCGAAGGCAGCTATGACTGGTGGCCGCCAAGCAAGCTCTTGCCGTCGCTCAAGCCGCGCTGTATGGCAGTCCGCGTCGGCAAACCGATGAAGTTCACCGGCAAGCCGACCAAAGAAAACTTCCTCGCGTTCCAGCGCAAAGCAATGCAGTCCATCGCCAAGCTCGCAAAGACAAACTATCCCTACTGACATGAAAGAATACCTCACGCTGCAGCAATTGAAGCGCATGAATTGGGGAACCATCGAGCGCCTGCAGCAGCAGCGCTTCAAGGCAACCGTCCGTTACATGCTTCCGCAGGTCAAAGCCTACCGCGACCTGTTCAAACACTACAACATCGACCCGCAGAGCATCAATAAAGTGGAAGATTGGAAAAAACTCGGCCTGCCGCTGCTGAAAAAGGCAAACTACAAGGAACATCCCGAAGACTTTGTCGTGCACGTCGCGTCCGATGAAGCATTCCAGCACTACAAGCAGTTCCTCGAAGCGCAGGAAAGCGCGGCTATGGTTTCGTTGTTCCTCAAAGCGCTCACGCACCGCAAGTCGCTCGAGAAAGAAATCAAGAATTATTACGTTCCCAAGATGCCTGCGTTCTCGGGCGGCACGGAGAGCGGCAAGCCAGTTCCTGTATTTATTACGGCACGCCAAAAACAGACCATGCAGCGCATCCTTGACATCGCAGCACAGCTCATCTTCAACAATTTCAAGCCCGACGGAACACTCGTCGGCATGAATTTGTTCCCGTATGCGCCGCACTTGGGCTGGCAGGCAGTGCAGATGGCGCTCGACACTGCCGCAGACCTCAATCTGTCCACCGCAGCAGGCGGAGCGATACCCACAGAAAAGCTCGTGGAGATGGCAGAAGCATTCCAGGCAAACATTTTCGCCGGCATGAGCGACTACATCCGCAACCGCTGGCTTCCGGTCGCCATTGAAAAGAAAATCAAGCTCCCTTCCAAAGCACTCTTCCTGAACGGCGCGCAGAAAATGCACGAAGGCGAACGCCAGAAAATCAAAACGCTCGCGGCAAAGCTCGGCGTCCGCGACGCGGCCGTGCTTGACTTCTTCGGCGCAAGCGAATTGAAAGAAGACCTGCTGCCCGAATGCAGTCCGGGCTCAGGATTCCACCACATCGCTCCCCTTTCTGCAATCATCCGTACCGTCCGCGCAGAAGCAACGGCAAAAGGCGACTGGATTGAAGACTGGGACTTCACGCATCCCGAACAAGGCGGCTACGGCGTCATCTGGAATATCGACGGCGCAGGAACCCTGCTTGAAGGATACCTGGTCGGCGACACGTACGAGCGCGTCGCGCACGACAAATGCGCGTCCTGCGGCTTACGGGTCGAACGCATTTACGATGTAAACCGCATCCGCGAGACTGAAGCACAGCTCGCGCTCACCGGCATGGTCGAAGCAAAAGTAAAAGGCACGCGCATCGACCTCGCAGCCATCCGCGGAGCACTGCTCAAGCTCACCGACGTCGCCGAAGCGCAGATTATCGCGCACAAAGCCCAACTTCTCATCAAAATTGCGCCAACCGGCAGCAAACAACGCGCAGAATCAAAAGTCCACGCAGCGCTTGATGCTCTTGGACTCGAAGTCACGCCCAAAATTGAGTGGACAACGGTCGAGAAGCTCACGAGCGGCGACGGATTCAAATATCAAGGCATTAAGGTGGAGCAATGATGGACACGTTCTTCTCTGCAAAGCGCATCGCAGTCATCGGAGCCTCGCGCGAACACGGCAAAGTGGGCAATGTCATCTTCACCAACCTGCTCCGGCCCGGCTTCACCGGCAAAGTCTACCCGATCAACCCGAGCGCGACCGATATTCTCGGCAAAAAGTGCTACGCGTCTGTCCGTGACATCCCTGACGCCATTGATTTGGCAGTCATCGCCGTTCCCGCGCCCTTTGTTCCCAAGGTTTTGGACGAATGCGGCAAGAAAAACATCAGGCACGCCATCATCATCACATCCGGCTTCAAGGAAGTCGGCAACACCAAGCTCGACGCGGAGCTCCGCAAGGCGCTCGAGCGCAACAAGATTGCAGCAGTGGGTCCGAACTGCCTCGGCGTCTTTGACACGTCAAGCAAAGTCGACACGCTCTTCCTTCCGCCCGACAGATTGCTCCGCCCGAAACAAGGCGGAATCTCGTTCATCTCGCAGTCCGGCGCATTAAGCAGCGCCGTGCTCGACCTTGCCGCGCAGGACGGCTACGGTTTCGCGAAGTTCGTGAGCTACGGCAACGCGATGAACGTCGACGAATCAGATTTTCTTGACTATTTTGCCAACGATCCTGCCACCAAAGTCATCTGCATGTACATCGAAGGCGTGCACGACGGCAGAAAGTTCCTTGCGGCAGCGACGCGCGCAGCAAAAGTCAAGCCCGTCATCGTCCTCAAGGGCGGAATCACGGAAGCAGGCAGCAAGGCAACCATCTCGCACACCGGCTCGCTCGCAGGAGCTGCCGAAGTCTACCTCGGCGCGTTCCGCCAGGCAGGGCTCATTGTCGCAAACGACATCGAAGAAATGTTTGACTACCTCAAAATCTTTGAAAAGCTCCACGTCCTGCCCAAAGGCAACCGCGTGCAGGTCATCACGAACGGCGGCGGCTATGGCATCATTGTTTCTGACGAAATCTCCCAGGCAAAACACTTGAAAATGGCAGAAATCTCCAAAGAAACCATCGCGTCGCTCAAGAAACAGCTTCCGCCGCTTGTCGCAGTCCACAATCCGTTCGACGTGCTCGGCGACGCCACGGACGAACGCTACAAGCTTGCCATCGACGCCTGCCTCAAGGACAAGAACAACGACATTTTGCTTGTCGTCATCCTGCCGCAGACGCCGCTTCTCGTTCTCGACCGGCTCGCGACAGAAACCATCGACGCCGCGCAGAAAGCCAAGAAGCCCATTGTCTGCATCGTCACAGGAAGCGAGTTTGCAACACGATTCGCAAGAAAACTCGAAGACAAAAACATCCCGTGCTACGAATTCCCGGTCAGAGCTGTGCGCGCATTAGACGCGCTCGCTGCAAGAAACGCTTAACGCTTCTTCTTGCGAGAACTCTTCTTCGGAGCGGTGTTGTACGTGACCTTTGACTCTGCGGCAGCCTGATACGTCTCCAGCGGCGTCATGTCTGACGTCACGGAAGACGCTTCAGGATTCCACGGCGTCGTGTCAACAACGTCCTCGATCGAGAGCACGGCGATAAGCATGCCGAAGATGTTTACAATGAGCAGCAGCACAAACGTGATGAACGCGCCGACATTGACGTGCTCAAACACGATGTTCGCCAGGCTCAGCGAGAACAATACTGTCGCAAACGGCCAGGACCAGCGCGACTCGGCGGCAATGCCGACCAAGGCGACAATGGACAGCAGGATTCCGATCACGATAATCACGAGCTCAAGCGTCGCGTACTGCGACATCTTGCTTTCAAGGAAAATGATGCCGACGAAGCTCAGCACCATCACGACAAGGATTGTCCATAAACGTCCCATTCCCATATGCATACCCCCACTAATAGAGATTCAGCAACGAAGAGCCTATAAATAGTTTTCTATTCTGGAGTAGTGACAACTAGAACTCGTCAGTTTCGAGCGATTTCAGCAATCCCTTCCTGCGGAGCACGTCCAC
>JBGPHE010000080.1:0-3834 GCA_041484255.1 Candidatus Nanoarchaeia archaeon | reverse complement strand
GTTCCTGGAGTTATTGGCGACCAAGCCGAACATCGTCGCCTACGGCGAGGCGGAAGTCAAGCGCGTGCTCGACGCGGGCGTCGTGGACACGCTGCTGCTCTCGGAGTCCCTTCCCGACGAGAAGATCGACGAGTTCGAGGATCTCGCGAAGAAGTACAAAAGCACGGTCAAAATCATCTCGGTAGAAACGCGCGAGGGCGCGCAGTTGAAGGACCTCGGCAAGTACGGCGCGATTCTCCGCTACGAAGCGGGATACTAAGCAAGCGTTTTCAGCAGATTTTCTTCGGTGATGCTCAGCGACTTCGCGTTGCCTTCCAGCCCGAGCGTGGTGTCGTTGTTGATGCGCTGGATGTACACCCTGCCTTCAAAGCCGCTCATGCGGAACGGCGTATCGTTCAATTGCGTGTTCCAGTGGTGTTCGAGCGTGATGCGTCCGGTGGCGTCGAGCGCGAGCGAGGACAGGTTCATCATCGAGACATCGGCGACGCCGTTCGTGAGCGTCAGTACTGTTTTCTCGCGGCTGCTCCAGGCAATGTCGAGGCCTGCGCCGTGCGCGGCCTCCATCGTGCCCTTGACAATGACGTGCTCGCCGTTCCACGCGAGGGTGCCTGTGAAGTCGTTGAGCCAGAGCGTTCCGGTGACGTTGATTTCTCTGCCGCCGGTCTCAAATGAGATGGGGTCTGCGCTGTTGAAGCGGACAATGGTGTGCGAGACCGGGATGCTGATGTCCTGGTCGTTGATGAGGAACGTGCCGATGAGCGCGGTGTCGTCGAGCGTGACCGATGCGGTCGGCGTCGAGCCGAAGCCGTTGCGGAACGCGAAGAATCCGAGCAGGAGGATGAGCGCGCCGGTGGCAAGAGGGATGATTTTATTCCGTGCTTGCGCCTGCTTTCCACTCCCCATTCTGCAGAGGGAGCTTCGACGTTATATAAACGTTTCGAGCAATTTTTATGTAGCCGTCCTGTGCACCTGCACGTATGGACATCGTGCGCGAGGCGTTCAACCAGTTGTATCCGGAGAAGCCGTATACGTTCACGGCCGAAATCAAGTATTCGGGCAAGTTCAACGGCTACAATGCGCGCATCCAATTGCAGCGTTTCGCCAAGCACATCGTTTTCAGCATGAGCAGGAACTGGGAGACGGTCGAGCGCGACATCCAGGTCGGTTTGGTGCAGCATTTGCTGTGCCGGTTGTTCAAAGATAAACGGCACACGACGCAGATGGATCTCTATCAATACTTCATGAAGAGCGTGCCGAACACGGTCGCGAAGACCAAGACGCATCCGGTGCTTGAGGAGAGCTTCACGCGCGTCAATGATCAGTTCTTCAGCGGGTTATTGGACCGTCCGAATCTTGTCGTCGGCAACGGCGTCACGAAACTGGGCCATTACGAGATGGGCACGGACACGGTCAACATCAGCACCATCCTGATGGAGCATTCTGAGCTGATGGACTACGTCATGTACCACGAATTGTTGCACAAGAAGCATCAGTTTACCGGCAAGGGCGGCTCGCACCGCTTCCACACGGCCGCATTCCGCGCGGACGAGCGCAAATTTCCCGATGCTCCTCGTCTGGAAAAGGAATTGTCGCGGCTCGTCTCGGGCGTGAAGCGCGGAAGTTTCTTCGGCTGGTTCTGAAGTTTTATAAGTCGTGCGTGACTTGCAGTTCTATGTACCAACCTCTCAAGCCGGTCGTTGATTTTCTGGGCGAGTATTTTGCAGGCGTTTCCACGATGTATGACACTGGGCGTGCGTCGAGCGTTGCCAATGAGATGCTTAGGCGGGATATGCTCACTGCGCGGCAGAAAAGCGGACTCGGGCCGGCAGTGATGGCCTCGTTCGGTCGGAATGCTGCCTACGCGGTTCTGGGCAAGTTTGTTCCGGACATCACGACGGCGTATTTCTGCTTCCGGGCTGTTGTCAATGACGGTGAAGCGCGCAATACTGCGTGGCTGGTCGTCCTTGCTTCCGAGGGCGTGCGCATCGGGATGCAATTGCTGAACGAGTGGAGACCGCCGCGGAAGCCGTATGACGACTTTTTCCGCAAGAACAACCTTGAGGACAAGGTGAAGCGCATTGAAGAGGACTTGGCGAAAACTATATAAATAGCCCTTCAGGGAGTGTGTTCTATGTCGTCGAAAATTGTGGGCGCGACAGCCATCAAGGAAGGAAGCTTTATCCTGATTGACGGAGTCGCGTGCAAGGTCGTGAACACGGACACGAGCAAGTCCGGCAAGCACGGCCACGCAAAGGTCCGCATTGTGGCAATCGGCCTGATTGACGAGAAGAAGCGCGAAGTCGTCATGCCGGGCCACGACAACGTCGAAGTCCCGATCATCGAGAAGAAGACCGCCCAGGTGCTCAGCATCGTCGGCGAAAAGGCAAACGTCATGGACACGGAGACGTTCGAGACGTTTGACTTGCCTATCCCTGCGGAAATGAAGGCGCAGGTCGTCGAAGGATGCCAGGTATTGTACTGGATTATCATGGGTGATAAGGTTATGAAGCAATTGAAGAGCAGTGGTGACGAATAATGGTAAAATTCCCCGAAGCCGATGCGCGCATGTTCCGCAACAAGTTTGTCTGCCGCAGGTGCAAGTCGGTCATCAGCTCGCCCAGCCGCAAGATCTCGGACGGCGAAGTGAAGTGCAGAAAGTGCCAGAACAAGCACTTCAAGCCCAAGCGCAAGAAGTGATTTTCTCCTGAAGATACCTTTTTATACGAGTAGTGCGACGTCTGAACGATGGACTTCCAGTACATCCTGCTCATCTGCTTCATCGTGCTGATGATTGTGTTCTCGATCCTGCAGCGCAAGAACATCCAGATGCAGGGCCTCTTTCCGTTGCTCTACTTCGTCATGTGGCGAACCCAGCAGGGATTGGGCTTCATGGACTGGCTCGCGCGCACATTCCCGCGGTTCTGGAAGTTCGTGTTCGGCTTCGGCGTCGTCGCCGGATTCGGCGGCATGGCGTTGATCAGCTACGAGCTCATCAAGAACACCGCATTGGTGTTCACGTCGCCCGGCGCCGCTCCGGGAATCCAGCCCGTGCTGCCGTTCGAGGCAAAGGGCGTCTTTTTCGTTCCGTTCGTGTACTGGCTGCTGAGCATCTTCTTTATCGCGGTCGTGCACGAGTTCTGCCACGGCATTGCTGCGAGAGTTCACAAGATGCCGGTCAAGAGCGCAGGTCTCGCGTTCCTCGGCGTATTGGTTCCTCTCGTTCCCGCGGCGTTTGTCGAGCCGGACGAGGAATATTTGCAGAAGCAGTCCACGTTCAAGCAATTGAGCGTGTTTGCCGCCGGACCGTTCGCTAATCTGGTGATGGCCGGCGCGGTTATTCTCATTGTTCTGTTTGTCGCGAATCCGCTCGCGGAAGCGATGCTCTTACCGAACGGCGTCCGCGTCACGGATGTCGAGGCTGGCAGCCCTGCCGCGATCGCGGGCGTGCACAAGGAAGAGCGTATTACTGCGATTAATGGAATCGCGACGCCGTACTTGGAAAATCTCAGTTCGATTTTGAAAGAAAAGAAACCGGGAGACGTCATCACGCTCGCCACGAACGAGACAACGCATTCCATCACGCTTACGCCGAATCCGAAGAACGCTTCCCGCGCATACCTGGGCGTGTTTTCGCGCCAGCACGCGGACATCAAGGACGATTTCAAGCAAAAATACGGCGCATGGTCGGTTCCGATCATTCTCTGGCTGTTCGGACTGCTGTACTGGCTGTTCCTGATGAGCTTGGGCATCGGATTGTTCAATCTCCTGCCCATCGGTCCTATCGACGGCGGAAGGATGCTGCAGCTCGCCATGCGCAAGCTTTTTAAGCAGGTG
>JBGPHE010000079.1:0-3888 GCA_041484255.1 Candidatus Nanoarchaeia archaeon | reverse complement strand
CAACGGCAACCCAGGCGACATCGAGTGCGACGGCCACGGCGAGGAGCAGTTCTGCGTTTCATCCTACTATTACGACCGCTTCACGCAGTATTTGCAGACGAACGGCTACCTTGACATTCAGTCGTTCGCGTTCCTGCAGAATTTCGCGGCGTCCGTGAACGGCACTTTCTCCGCAAAGTTCGACAAGGCGTGGTTCTGCGCTCCGGACGGCAACTGGCTCGCGCGCACCAACGCGATGACAAGCTGCAACGCAGGCCAGCAGTGCGTCGCGGACGAAACCGGCGCGAAATGCGTCACGCCTTCCGCGTGCGGCGGTGGCGGCACGTTCGGATTGTTCTCCAGCACGCCTGCGTGCGAGCAGAGCGGCAATGCGTATTGCTTCTTTGACCGCTCCCGCGGACCGGTTGACGGCTGCTTTGCGTGCAATCCGCGCATGTCCTGCGCAGATTACCGCTCGTCGGGCGCGTGCCAGCGCGACAACTGCCACGCGGGCAACTGCGAGTGGCGCAATGTGCTTCCCGACCTCGGCATCGGCGTCTGCGCGGACACGCGTTTTGCCAACTGCCTCTGGTGCACGAAGACCGCAACGTCCGGAATGGACAACGCGGACGCGTACAACGAGGTCTTTGACCGCTGTTCGCCGAAGAAGTCTGACGCGCTCTCCACACCCAATGCGTTGTGCACGTACAACAAGAACGCCCGCGAAAGCAACGCCTGCGACGCAACCGCGTGTATGGACTATGTCGCGCAGGAATGCGGCTCGCCCGCGAACGGAATCACGCTCAATGCGGACAATTCGCTCGCGACGACGAGCACGGATAACTGCAGCATCAAGGTCTGCCAATTGATGGGCGGCCTGGGCTGCGTCAAGAACGCGGACGGCAGCGTCGTTCCCGACTGTTCCGAGAACCTGCCCGACCGCCGCGCGTGCGAGCTCGACCATTTCGCGCCGAACACGTCGCTCGTGCCGAGCGGATTCATTCCAGGCAGGATGGACTGGATGGCCGTCAGCATGCTTGACAAGCGCAACGGCACCGCTGACGCCGTGCTCATGCAGGGCAAGCCCGGCTACCGCCTGCGCGTCTGCGTCGTTTCCTCGGGGAACGCGTGCACGAACGCCGCGGCATTTGCGGAAACAAACGTGTCCGCGCTCAACTTCAACGATCTTTCATTGCAGGGCGGCAAGAACGTGCTCGCGACCATGGCTGCCGGCGAGAACACGCTCCGCTATTACAGCATTGACCGCGCGAACAATCCCGAAATCATCAAGGAAACGAAGATTGTCGCATGCAACCTGTGCCAAGGCCCCAAAGTGCTTGAGGTCGCGGTCACGCCGGGAAACAATGTCGACAATACGTACTACACCGCGTCTAATATTCCACTCATCACGGTCGCGTTCAACGAGCCCGCAACGCTGACATCAGCATCGCTGGTCAGCGGCGCGCGTGTCCTGCCCGTGACGACCAGCCCGCCCTCGGGCGCGAACTACGACTACCAATTCATCCCGCTCGGTCCGCTGGACGACGGCGTGTACACGTTCTCCTTTACCGCGCGCGACAACAACGGCAAGGAAATGGACGCGCCAGGCAGCGTGACCATCGTCATCGACACCACGCCGGGCACGGTGACCATCCTGCCGCCGGATGGAACCATCCTGACCACGCCTTCCGCTGATGTTTCGTTCATTTTCGCCGAGCCGCTCACGCTGTTGGAAGCATCGGTCGAGCAGGAAATCTGGATGACCAAGTACGCCGTGCGTCACCGTGTCATCAACCTGCTTCCACTGCTCGAGCAGACCGACCCGCTCACGTATGTCGCATCATTGACCGGCTTGTACGGCGGCAGAAAGAACATCCATGTCGCAGCGCAGGACCTTGCAGGCAACCCGACCATCGGCAAGTCGAGCTTCTGGGTCGATACCGGGGCGTTCCTGCTCCGCCTGCGCGAGCCCGCATGGGGCGTCAGCGCGCAGTACGCGTTCCCGGTCGTCGTGGAAACCACGCGCGTCTCCGAATGCCGTTATCTCTACAACTTGCCCACGCCTCCGCCCGCGAGCGCGTTCGATATCGCCGCGCCGTTCGACTCCTCCACCGGAGTCGTGCACACCATCGCGAACTTCGACAAGATCCGCGCCGGCGACCCGAGCGCGCACAAGCTGCACGTGTACTGCAAGCTCGGAGACAATATCACGATCGAAAGCTTTGACCTACGCGTCGACCCGTCGCCGCCTGTCATCCAGTCGGCTTTCGCGTTGCCTTCCGTTATCATCGAGCGCAGGCTTCCGAATCAGGACCTGTTCACGACGTCGCTGAAAGTGCAGACCAATGAGGAGGGCTTCTGCAAGTACGGAACGGAAAACCTGCCGTTCCTCCTGCTGAACAATACGTTCTCGGACTTTGACGAGATCGCGAAGACCGCGCACGATGTCGAAATCAACGTGACGCAGCCGGCGACGACCTATACGTATTACGTCGCGTGCAAGAACAAGGCCCAGCTGCCCACGCAGACCGTGCCAGTGTCGTTCAGCGTCGACCTTACTGTGCCGTTCAAGGCAACGAGCTTGACGCCGCCGTACGCAAACTCGACCAATGTCACCATCGGCGTCGAGACCAACAAGCATTCCTTCTGCTATGTCAGCACCGCTCCGGACGCAGGAGGCGTCTGCATGGGCGGCTGCCCGTACGACCTCGGCCACGCGCACACCATCGAAGTGCCGAGCTCGGGCAAGTACGTGTTCTACGTGCAGTGCAGCACGGGCGCCAGCAATGAAGTCGCGTCGCTCACGATTCCGGTGACCGTGGACACCACGCCGCCAGTCATGATTGCCGTGAAAGACGATTCAAACCTGCCGGAAGAGCCGGAGTTCTCCTACTTCCCTGACCAGCTTCAGACAAATTTCCTCGCCGAAGACAACGAAACCGCGATCACCAAATTCTATTACCGCGTCCTGACGTTCTTCTCGAACGAGACCGTCCTCAACTGGACGCAGGTCGTGAACATGAACGGAACGCCGTTCAACATCGCAGGCCTCGCATTGGTTGACGGCAACAAGTACCGCATCGAGGCATACCCGGTGAACGCGCTCGGACTTGTCGGAACGCCGTTGTCGAGCGACGGCGTCACGATTGACTTCAGCAAGCGCCCGGACGTCTGCACCGACGGAATCAAGGAGTCGGAAGAGACCGACGTGGACTGCGGCGGCAAGTGCCCGCCGTGCACCGACGGCAAGGTGTGCACCGGAGCGACCGACTGCGCTTCGGGATTCTGCAATAGTGGTGTCTGCGCGTCGCCTACCTGCGGCGACCAGGTGCGCAACGGCAACGAATCCGATGTTGATTGCGGCGGGCAGTGCCTGCCGTGCGGCGCAGACATGGCGTGCATCCAGAATTCGGACTGCGCGAGCGGCAGCTGCAATGCAGGCAAGTGCGGCGCGCAGGAGCCGTGCGCGGACGGCGTATTGTCCGGAACTGAAACCGATGTTGACTGCGGCGGCGCGTGCCCGACGCCGTGCGGCGACGGCAAGAACTGCAAGGCAGACACGGATTGCGCGCAGGGATTGCTGTGCGCGAGCGACACGTGCCAGATGCAGCGTCCTGCGGAATTCCCGTCAGCAGAACAAGGTCCTGCAGCGGTCATTGTTCCGCAGCCGACTCCCGCGCCCAGCCTGCTGAGCATCATCCTCTGGCTGTTCCTCATACTCATCGTTCTCGCCGCGCTCGGCATCGGCGGCTACTTGGGCTACCAGTACTATCTGGAACAGCAGACGCCTCCGATCCAGCCGCAAGCGCCCTTCCAGCGCCCTGTTCCCGCGCCGCAGCGCAGGCTGCGGCCCTGGCCTGCGGTTATTGAGAAGCTCCGCGGCATCGCGCGCCACGAAGAGCCGCCGTT
>JBGPHE010000078.1:0-3964 GCA_041484255.1 Candidatus Nanoarchaeia archaeon | reverse complement strand
CTGCCCACGCAGGCGTGCTGGACGTCGCAGATCTGCGGCCGCTACGTCAAGATTGACACGCCGCGCGACGGCGTGCTCATCACGTCCTCGCCCGGCGGCGCGATCCAGGCGGTCGCGCACATCGAAGGCCAGAAATCACTTCCTGCGAACACGCCCAACGCGACCTATTACGCGTACACGGTCACGTTCGGCCTCAGCAACCCGACCGACGATACCATGAACTACAATGTGCGGTTCATCGCGAAAGACAACTCGGCAACCTGGTGGCCCGCGGCGCAAAGCCTCGGCAAGGGCGGCATGGTCTCGGCCATCGGCGCGCAAGCCTTGAACAAAATCTCCTCGCGCGATTACGGCACGGTCTGCCTCGAGTTCAACCCGAGCATCACGAGCTTCGGCGGAGCGAGCGTCGGCAAGATCTGCAATGACTTCGCGCAGTACAAAGGCCAGGCCACTGCGCCATACTCGACCGGAAATCAGACAACAACGAGCGCAAGCACGAGCACGCCCGCACCCAGCGGCGGAGCGGCTCCTGTAACGCCCGGAGCGAGCATATGAACCTGAAAAAATACATCATCATGCCGCGCATCATCGGCATCGTACTCATCGTCATAGCCGCGCTCGCATCCATCACGCAAGGAGCGTTCCGCGCAGGATTGCTCGCAATCGTAGGGCTGATACTCCTGTTTTCACCTACTGCGCATACCCGTAAGCAGTGGCAGCGCTTCCTCGCATCCTTTGCGTTCACGAAAGAGTTCGCGCTCATCATCCTTTACGATGTCGTGTTCTGGGCGCTGCTTGCCGTGCTCTCACTCGTGCTCGCGGTCACCATGCGCGGGCAGATTACCTCGCTGCAGAGCATCCAGCTCGGCCAGGGGCTCGCGTTCTCGCAGCTTCCCGCGTACAACGGCATCATCGAGCACTTTTTCACCGTCGCAATCGTAGGTCTCCTGCTCTACTGGCTGCTCATCGTCGCATCCTACAGCCTGTCGCGCGGCCTCATCTGGCTCACGCTACAGAAGAAGGACATCCAGGCAGGATTCTTCGCGCGATTCAGCCTGCTCAACCTGCTCTGGTGCACGCTCTGGCTCGCAGCGGGGCTGTTCCTCGCGACCAAAGTCGTGCAGCCGACCAGCGCGTACGCAGTCATCAGCCTCAGCATCCTCTATGTGCACCTCGCCACCGTACTGCACAGCCAGTATGCCAAGACGCGCGCATTCGGAAAGTCACTCAAAGATGCATTCGGCATCGGACTCGGAGAAATAATCCATTTCGTGCACCCCTACTGCTACATTTCCGTCATCTACGTCATTCTGAGCCAGCTCCAGCGGCTCGTGCAGGACGCGCGGGGTGCGCTCATCGTGGCATTTATTATATTCCTCGTCTTCATGGCATGGTATCGCGCGTATCTGAATGCAGTCATCCGGAGCGTTGCATGAAAAAAGGGCAATTAACGCTGTTCATCATCATCGGCCTCATCATCTTAGTCAGCGCGGGGCTGGTCGTCTACTTGACCACGCAAAAGATTGCCAAGCCCGTCCAAGAACAAGTCATCGTGCCCGAAGACGCGCGGCCCGTGTACGATTTCGTGCAGGGCTGCGCGAACGACATCGCGCGCGAAGGGCTCGGCATCCTCGGCCTGCAGGGCGGATTCATCGATCTGCCCGGCATCATCGACCGCACTCCCGCGTCGTACATCCCGCTCGACACGTTCAACCAGTTCAAGACGCCGCTCTGGTATTACGAGGGCGAAGACCGCACGCCCAGCCTGGGCTACATGGAGCGCGAGATCGCGCGCTACGTCAACAGCCAGATTGATGGCTGCGTCGGCGACTTTGCGCCGTTCACGGACCGCATGAACATCACCAAGGAAGGCGCGGTCAGCACGCGCACCACGATCGCGGACGACGAAGTCATCGTCCGCGTCACGTGGCCGCTCGCACTGCAGACTCCCGACCGCACGACGCGCGTCCAGGACTTCATCGTGCGCATGCCGGTGCGGCTGAAGCAGATGTGGGCGCTCGCCAACCAGACCATGGCGACGGAAAACAGCGCAAACCTGTTCGAGAACGCCACCATCGACCTGATGGCCGCGGACAGCGACAATATCCCGCTCGACGGCTTCAGCATCGAATGCGGCGCCAAGCGCTGGCGCATCCCCGACGTCCAGAGCAGGCTGCAGCAGATACTCTATTATAACATCCCGACCGCCCGCATCCAGAACACGCAGTACTACCCGTTCACCGCGACCAAGAGCGCGTACGACTCATTGAAAAAAGACGCCGACCGCATGACGACCCAGCTCAACAACGGCCAGGAACTCACGCCGCCCAAGACGCCTGCGCCGGACGACGCATACGCGTACTTCAGGCTGTTCTACAATGTCGGCGCCAAGCCGACCGACCTCAAGGTCGGGTTCGAATACCAGCCCGCATGGGGCATGGACCTCAGCGCGCAGCCCAGCGAAGGGCCGGTGCTGAAGTCCAACAGCGGCAAAGGACCCGGACGGTTCATGCGCTTCCTCTGCATCAACCAGTGGCACTTCGCGTACGACGTCATCTACCCCATCAAGGTCAGCATCCGCGACGACAAGGCGTTCGCCGACCAGGGCTTCACATTCCAGTTCGCATTCCCCGTGCTCATCAACAACAACGCGCCCGAACGCGTGCTCTTCGGCTACAACCGCTTCCAAAGCGTGGACTACGGCGCGCCCGAGTTCTGCCAGACCTACGGCACGCAGCTCGCGGACATCCGCGCGCTCGGCGCCGTGGAAGGCGTGCCCGTGCTGATGGAGCTGCCGGACGCGCAGGTCAACTATGCATGCTTCAACCAGGAATGCGAGCTCGGCACGACCCGCGACAGCGGCGGCGCGTACAAGCTTGAAACATACTTACCGCGCGGCTGCACCAACCCGTTCATCACGGCGACCAAGGACGGCTATCTGCCTGCCACGGCGCAACTGCGCGGCAGCAGGCTGGACCTGAAGATGACCAAATTGCAGGACCTGAACCTGTCGTATGTCGTGCACCCGTACGAAAGCCGCACCAAGACCTGGGGAACGCCTCGCGCATTGAAGGCGAACGAGCGCGTCTCGCTCTCCGTCAGCATGGTCAACCGCACCTTTGACCAGTTCCTCGGCTTCCCGACTACCAATACCACGCTCGAGCTCGCGCAGGACACGGCATCGTACGACATCGACGCGATGCTGTTCCTCAACGACAACCAGATCGGCGGCTACAGCGCGCAAACGCTGAAGATCCCGTACGAAGCCGTCGCGGGCAAGACGCAGGCGACCATCAACCTGGTCGAATTCCTGCCGAGCGCCGTGACAGACGAGCAGAAGCTCAACATGATCGCATTCATTGACGAAGGAGACTACCGCGATGCGTTGCAACCGACGTTCGAGTAAGACTGCCGTGCTGGCAGCGCTGGCATTCCTCCTACTTGCCGTGCCGCTCGCGAGCGCGTACCCGCTCGTCACCGGTCTCGCAACCACTGCGACACCTGCGATTGCGCCGCTGACCACGCTCGCCATCGAAGCAAGCGTTCCTGCGACGTCGCGCAGCGCCACGCTCACCATCGCAGGCCGCACCAAACCCGGCGCAAGCATCCAAGTCTTCATCAATGGAGCGCGCGTGCGCATCGTGACCAGCAATGCAGTTGATGGCACGTTCACGCTGTCCAGTCTGGCGCTGGCGCAGCCCAGCAATGCCATCAAGCTTGAAGCGCACGACGGCGCAGCAGTCGTCAGCGCAGACTACACTGTGCTCTATGACGGCACGCCGCCCAAGGTCACGCTCGACAAGGAGATTCCCGCGGCGACACAAGCCACCAGCCTCACTGTTTCCGGCGATGTCGATGAGCACGTCACTATCTATTACAGGAACATCAACCGCAAGGACTCGGTTCCGCCCGACATTTTGGCAAATCTGAAGCCGAGCAAGGTCGAAGCGAACGCCGTCGAACT
>JBGPHE010000077.1:0-4032 GCA_041484255.1 Candidatus Nanoarchaeia archaeon | reverse complement strand
GTGGCCAAATGGGCACGCTTCAGAGGCGTGTGGGTTAGTCCCTTCGCAGGTTCAAATCCTGTCCGCCGCATCAGGGGGATTACATGGATAACTACCAATTGCGCGCGAGCGGGTCAGGAAAATATCAGCAGTTCTCGTGCGACAAGTTATCGGATAACCTCGTCCGATCGCTGACCATATACGGATTTAGCGACTCCATCGAATTCTCCAAGAAGAACAAGGACGGCTCCCGCTACGGCAGCATGTGGTCGCTGAACAACATGGGCTGTTTCCCGGAAATCGGCGCCCGTGAACGCCTCAAGGACCTGTCGTTGAATGACGTCCGCAACCTTGCCACGCGAATAAGCAGGCTCCTGTTCGACAATGGCGCGCAGGCAAATCCGATTCTCGAGGAGCTTATCGCCCTGCATGCTGCAGAAAAGAAAGCGGTTGAATCAGGGAAGGTTACGTTTCCCGAGATAAGCAAGGAAGAACTCTCGGCCCCAGATTCGTGGTAAATTATCGTTTCTTCGGATGTTTCTTTTCGTAATGCGAGAACGCCTTGTCGACGGCATACGCCACAAGACTGCCAATAATTGCTCCGGCGATAATGTCGCCCCAGTAGTGCACGCCCAGATAGACGCGCGAATACGCGACGAGCGCGGCAGACAGCAAAGCAATGATGCCGAGCGTTCGGCGATACAACACCGTTGTCGTCGCCATCGTGAACGAGAATGCCGCGTGCTGGCTTGGAAAGCTGAATCCGTCAGGAGCCTTGCCGACGAGCTGAGCATCGCCCACGATAAACGGCCGCGGGCGTGCGACAATGAGCTTCAGCGGCTGCGTGACGCCCCACGTGAGCAGAATCGAGGCAATGCCGCGCGTGATGATCTTCTTGTCCGCAGTCAGCAGCATGCAAAGGAGCGGAATCGCAGGTCCCCAATCAGAGACCAGCACCATAAACAGGTCGAGGTTCATCGTTTCTTCCGAGAAGCGATGCCCATGCGCAGCAGCACGGCGCCCCAAACAATGGAAATAGTGGCAAACATGCCTGCAAGCCCCGAACCTGCCAACGGCAAGTCAAGGAATGCGTTGCCCGTAACGAGCGCTCCCGACGGTGTTTTCTTCGCGCTTTCAATGGCGTCTTTGTTGTCGTTGTACAGGCTCAAATAGCCCTTCAAAAGCATGTCCTGCGTGCTCGTGTGCAGTTCTCCTGTGTAGCCGCGCTGGTTGCGCTCGCGGAACAGCGTGGCAGCCGTCGACTTGAACTCGTCCGCAGTCTTGGCGCCCGCAAGCGCGGCAATCGCGTCGCGCGTCAAACGCACCGTGACGTCAGGATGCGGCGCAGCGCCGAGCCAGACATTGACCTTGTTGCCCGTCACGCTCGCGTCAAAGGTCTGCTGCGTGTCCGTCAAGATGATCTCGATTTCCGGCGGCTTGCCCGTCAAAGGATTGGCGTGCAGCTTGTACGCGCCGAGCAGGGTAAGAACCGAAGCGATATCGTCCTCGCTGACCGTCGGAGCCTGCGTGCTGGACAATGACTGCTGTTCAGGAGCGCTGCCAAGCTGCGTGCCGCGCGTCACGGCCTGATTGATGAGCGGCGCGCGGTATTCTTCAGGAACGGGAACCATCGTCGGAACGATGACAAAGACGTAAATGAGAACGCCTAATACGATGAACGCGGCAAAGCCCGCGAGCGCAACGAACAATCGCGTGTGGCGCTCGTGATTGTGCGAGGCATGCGACAGCGCAACCTCGATCTCGGCGTCTTCGTATCCTTCCTGCTTCAGCCGCTCGCCCGCGTCTTTCAGCGAATAGCCCTCATCCAGCACGGAATCGACGTACGACACCAGCTTTTTGTCCATTGCGCAACATGCGGCAGTTCGAGTATTAAAATCTAACTCTCGTGCATAAGTTTATTATAGTTGAAGGGGCGCGCGGAAATCATGAAATTGCTCGACATTATTCACGCAATGCCGCAGCAAATCCGGGAAGGGGTCCAGCTCGGCAAGGACGTCAAACTGACGGGCGAATTCTCGAGCATCGTCGTCACGGGCATGGGCGGCTCGGGCATTCCGGGCAACCTGCTCCAGAGCATCCTGCACGACTGTAAAATCCCGATTATCGTCCACAAGGACTACACCGTGCCCGGCTTCGTCAACAAAAACACGCTGTTCTTCGCGATCTCGTATTCCGGCAACACCGAGGAAACGCTCTCGGCGTTCAAGGAAGCAGTCAGGAAGCGCGCAACCGTCGTCGCGATTACGTCCGGCGGCAAGCTCAGAGAATTGGCGCGCGAGAACAAGACGCCCACCATCATCGTGCCCGCAGGCCTGCCGCCGCGCAGCGCCATCGCGTACTTCCTGTTCCCGATGCTCGTCGTCCTGCATAACGCAGGCATTGCCAAGCTCAATATCGCAGAAGTCAAGGCGACCATTGAAGCATTAAAGAACCCTGCCTTCGAGCAGAAAGCCAAGCAGATCGCCGAAGAACTGCACGGCAAGACTCCCATTATTTACGCTACCGAACAGCTCGAGGGAGCCGCATTGCGCTGGAAGCAGGAGTTCAACGAGAACAGCAAGGCGCACGCGTTCTACAACGTCTTCTCGGAAATGGACCATAACGAACTGATGGCCTACGAGCGAACGCAGGGCAATTACCACGTCATTCTGCTGCGCGACGAGCGCGACCACCCGCACAACAAGAAGCGGATGGACTTCCTCAAGCAAGTTCTCAAGGAGCGCAAGATCCCGCTGACCGAGCTCATGCTCAAGGGCCAGCAGCCGCTCGTCAAGCTGTTCACGGCGCTCTACATGGGCGACTTGACATCCTATTACTTAGCGGTCAACGAAGGCATCGACCCGGTCGAGACCTCCCTGATCGAGCAGCTGAAGAAGCTCCTCTAAGCAATACCCTTCTTTTCAGCGCTTTTAGACCGTATAACGCTTGTTTCTACAGGTAAAAAGCGAAACATTTATATAGTAGTTACTACACAGTAGTAACTATTATTGGGGGAACTACCATGCACGCACTCTTTGAATTCCTGTTTGAGAGGCCGCAACTGACCAAGCTCAAGGATGAGCTCCAGGATACGGTCCTCTTCAAAGACCTCTCTCGCCCTGAACTGAACAAGGTCGTGAGCCACGCTCAGCTGCGTTCGTTCAAGAAAGGAGACCACATCTTCTTTGAAGGCGACTCCGGACAGGCATTGTTCATCGTCCTGCGCGGAAGCGTCCAGATCGTCCGCCACGTCGCAGGCAAGCACGTTCCCCTCGCGACCCTGAAAAAGGGCACGTTCTTCGGAGAGCTCGCGCTCACCCACGACCTGCCCCGCTCGGCATCCGCGCACGTCACCGAAGACGCCCTGCTCGTCTGCCTGTTCAGGCACGACTTCGAGAACATCGTCAAGCACTACCCGAAGCTCGGCACGAAGCTGCTCACCAGCGTCAACCAGATCCTGGCGCAGCGCCTCACCACATCGATTGAGCGCACGGTCAACGGAAACCACAAATGAAATCCTCGCTCGCAGTCAAGCTCGGAATCGGTATCCTGCTCCTCGCCGTAGCCGGCGCGCTGCTGTACGAGTTCTGGGTCATCACCCTGAACGTCGTGGGCGGATTCCTGCTCTACCTCCTGCTTGAGAAATGCGTCGACTTCCTCGAACGCCGCCACATCACCGGCGCTCCTGCCTATTTGCTCCTGACGCTGTTCTTCGGCGCGGCAATCCTGTGCGCCGTCCTGTTCGTGTTCATGCCTCTCGTCGAGCAGCTGCACGTCTTTGCCGACCAGCTGCCCTTTATCCTCGAGCAGGTCAACAAGGAGCTCGTGCAGTGGCACTCCTTCATCCCGTTCGCCCTGCCGACGTATGAAAGCATGCAGGCGCATGTCTTTGCGTCGCTCGCAGGCATCGCCTCGCACGCGTCCACGCTCGTCACGAGCGTCGCAACTATCTTAATTATCGCGCTCACCCTGCTCGCGTCCCGTAACACGCTCTGGAACGCGATCATGGAAAAGATCCCGAACAACTACTTTGAAGTCACCGTGAGCACGACG
>JBGPHE010000076.1:0-4056 GCA_041484255.1 Candidatus Nanoarchaeia archaeon | reverse complement strand
GTGTGCTGGCAGAGGAAGCCTTCGTGCATCGCGACGACCGCAGGATTGGTCTTGTTAATGACCTTGAGCTCGCCGAGATCGGCAAGAACCGTGCCCTGCATCAGCATGCTGTTGCTTCCTTCCTGGAAGCCGTGCTGTTTGAGCGTCCATTTCGCGACCGCCTTGACGGCGTCGGCGTACGAGAGCTCTTTCAGGTCGGGAATCGGATGCTCGGCTGCCTTGGCGGGCTTGATGATTTTGCCGAGGTATGCCTTGACTTTCTGCCGAGAGCCCTTGTTTGTCCAGGTATTCTCGACGAGATAGCCGTATTCCGAGCCCTTGATCTTTTTGATTCTGACAAATCCACCCATAGCGAGAAGCAACTCTTAGGCACTATAAAAATGTTTAGTATAGAGAAATGGCTACTGGAAAAATGTGAGAATTACTTCAGCGCCTTGGCTTCGTCCTTGAACTTCTCGACGGACTTGGCGATGCGCTTGGCGGCTGCAGACACGGTCTTTTTAGGGTCTGCGCCGTCGGTCTCGACGACAAAGGTCGGGATGTTGATGAGCGGGTGCTCGACATTGTAGCCGGCTGCCTTGACGTGCTCGTCGTTCCACAGCTCCTTCTTGAGCAGGTTCGCGAGCGTGCTGCCGTCGCCTTCGATGGTGAAGACCATGCGGTTCTTCTTTTCTTCGAGAATCTTGACGTCCATGTGATTGAGGGGATGGTGGTTATTTAAAAAGGTTGTGGGCGGCGGCGAGCGCGATCGCGGCGGTCTCGATGCGCAGGATGGGCTTGCCGAGCGACGCCTGCACGCATCCTGCGGTCTCCAGCTGCTTCTTTTCCTCGTCGGTAAACCCGCCTTCGGGGCCGATCAGTCCCAGGACGGTCTTGGGACGGTCCTGCAGAAGTCCTGCGAGCGGCTTGCCGTTTTGGTCGAGGAGGAGCTTGAGGTCTGCCTTCTGCTGCAATGCTTCAGTTATCGTCGATAACGGCTTCAGTTCGGGAAGCCAGGCCTGCTTGCTCTGCTTGCATGCCTCGACGAGAATGCGCAGCCAGCGCTCCTGCTTGGTCTCGCGCGGCAGGACGACAGAATGCTGGGTTTTGAGAGGGATAATCATCGTGGCGCCCAGTTCGGCGAGCTTCTGAAGCATCCAGTCTGCGCGGTCGCCTTTCGGCACTGCGACGGCAACAATGAGGGAAAACTCACTTCTGGGGACTTCATGAGTCTCCAGAATCGTGACCTTGCCTTCGCCAATAAGGCTTCCGATGGCAACTTGGCCCTTCCCGTTGAACAAGCTCACTTTTGCCTTGGGTTCAAGCCTTTGGGCCTTCGTGTGGCGGGTTTCTTCTGAATCCAGGGTTACCTCTCCTTGTTTGGGCAGCTCTGGTGCATAAAACCATGGTTGATCGGTTATTTGGGCCATAGGGTGTTCTACTCTGCTCTTACTCACTTTTACTGAATAAAACCCTTCTATTTAACCCTTTTGGCTCCTTCTGAAGCTCCCAAACGCCTTTGTTCTGATGGTGCCTAATGTATTCTGACTCTTCCGGAACGCTCACTTTTTACTCATAAGGTTGCCCTTTCCCGACCCTTCTTGGGCCTTCAGGGAGGCTCACTTTAGCGCAATTAGGCACTATCAAGATTCTTATTCTTTAGGCACCAGTAACCCTCTCTGGAGGCTTGTTCTGGTCCTTTCTGACCTTGCCTCAGCCCCGGCCTCCGCGCCCTAAACAGACCCTTGGCGCGATCGCGGACTATTATTATATGGTCCGTTCCTGGTCCCAGTCTCAGTCCCAGCTGGGACAGCCCCATCAGCATTCCCAGTCCCACTGGGACGTTCCCAAATCGGCTCGTTCCCAGCCAGGACATTCCCAACTTTTTCGTAGCGATCCTTGCTCCGCAGCGTTTCCGGTATTCCCACAATGTTTCCGATAGTCCCAATTGGGAATGATTGGGAATGAGTTATCGTCACGCAAATATTCCGATAGTCCCAGATAGTCCCAACTCATTCCCAGATAGTCCCAAGTTATTCTCGAGACAGTCCCAACTCATTCCCAGATAGTCCCAATTGGGGATGAGTGGGAATGACGTTTATCGTCGATAAAACGCGTTTTCGATAGTCCCAGATAGTCCCAAAACAGTCCTGGGACCGTCTTGGGAACGTCCTGGGACCATCCCAGACCATCCCTGAACACGTTTGTGAAGCGTTTCCGAGTGGTTGGAAAACTTTTTATACCAGCCCGCGTTTTGAAAACGCCATGGGGTGGATATTTGGAAAAGAGGTCGACGATAAAGTCGAGGCTCTTGACCGCGCGCTCAAAGATAGCTTTGACCGCGTGCGCCAGGACACCGACGCGATCTACCAGTGGATTTCTTACCTCCAGCAGACGGGCGCGCAGCACCAGCAGCTGATCGAGGCCCAGCATCACGACCTCGACGATGCCGCAGAGATTATCGCGAAGCACGAAGAGGAAATATCCAGGCAAAGGCAGCTTATTGAGCGCCTGCAGACTGATTTGCGTTCTGTTCCAAAGGATTCTGAGACAATCAAGCGCGTTATCGACGCGTATTACGATTTCGACGGCATGATGGACCGCATCAGGCAGACAGAGGCGAAATTGACCAAAATCGAGCACATGAAGCAGGCTCCTGCTCCAGTGCATCGTGAAGCCGCCCTGCCGCATGTCGCCCAGCCGCACGAAGAGCACACGAGAACGATGCCTGCATTTAAGGACAAAATCGTCCAGCGCATCACGAGAAACTCGAAGGAATACCTCAAAGGTCTCATCATGAGCATGATCACGAAGTACGGCAAAATCTCAGCCCTGCAGCTCCGCGAAATGATCGTCGAGGAACAGGGCCTTGCCAGCAAGAGCAGCTTCTATCGTCTGATCGAAGAACTCGAGGACGAGCACGCAGTCACCGTCGTGAGCGACGGCAAGGAGAAGGTGCTCGCGCCTTCAGGCGTCGCGAAGCACGTCAAGGAGGGCTACCGTCGATGAAGCCTGTCCAATCGCGCTTGGTCGACCAGACTGCCGCTGAGGCGATGCAGTCGGTGCTCGAGGGTCTGCGAGAAGAGCTCGACGACCACCGCGAGGCCATCAACGAGAACACGAACGAACTGCAGACCAATCATGAGTATATCCGCACCGTCGAGAACAAGCTGGACAAGCTCCAGGTGAGGCTCGAGGAATTGTTCCTCGTCGTCACGGGCGTCTCGACGGAGCAGAAGATCGAGATCCAGCCGCTCACGAAGAAGGAGCAGGAAGTCTTCCAGGCGCTGTATCTCGTCGGAGAAGGCGTTCCGTTCGTGAGCTACAAACAGCTCGCGCGCAAGCTCGGCTGGAGCGAGGCGCTGATTTCGGGATTCATCACGAACCTCGTCGAGAAAGGAGTTCCCGTGATGAAGAAGTACGACGCAGGACAGGCGTTCGTGCAATTGGAGCAGAAATTCCGTCAGAAACAGGCAAAGGACGTCGTTATTGGCCTGAATTCTCTTCTGTCGCACTGGATGCCGGCTCCTCAGGTTCCGAAGAGCCAGCCCTGAGCTTTTCCTTCTTGATTTCGTTCTGCAGCAGCTCGATAAGCTTGAAAGAATCGTCCAAATGCGTTTTTATCGTCGATTCTGCCTTTCTGAACGCGCCTTCCAGGTTGGTGCCGTTCAGCTCATAACCGATCACGACCTTTCCGCCGCTCACGAAACTCGTCTTTTTGAGGATGTTCAGGTCGAGCCAGCGGTGGAGGTACTCGTACATCGTCTGGCGCTTGATGCCGGCAAACGAGCCCATATGCTCGACGGGCATTACGGCCATCTCGGGCTTTTTCTCCTTGTTCGCGGCCTTCTTGCGCTCCGAGAGCTCCAGCAGGAGCTTGTGCATCTGGGCATTGCCGTCCTTTTTCCTCGGAAGAAGGCCAAAGCGGGCCAGAATCGTCTTGGCGATATCCTCGGGAACCGCCTGTTCGGGAACCTCGTTGTGTTCCAGTTGAATCTTCATTGCAAACCTTGGTTAAACCTTTCTGTTTAAAAACCCTGCGAAATCCCGACCAGTGTCCAGTGAAACGCCGACAGG
>JBGPHE010000075.1:0-4327 GCA_041484255.1 Candidatus Nanoarchaeia archaeon | reverse complement strand
TTGTGCGCCAGACACGTCGGTACGCCTTGCGTATTCTGCGCTATGGCGGGTTTTGGGCAGAAGGGGCAGTCCATCTTCTTTGATTGCCCATAGCGCTTAGGAATGAACATAAACGCGAAACGAGCTATCAGCTATAAAACGTTTATGGTTACATCAAGAAGCAATCAAAAAAACTGAAAAAAAGACGAATAAAAAAGAAAATTATTCAGCGGATGCGCCCATCTTGCTGAAGCCGATAATCAGGCCGATAATGACGAGCAGGGCGACCAAAACCAAGAGGATAACCTCGAGGGCGGTGCGGACTTTGCTCGTGCGCGGCACGGCTTCAACAGTGTCGTTCGCAGGCGCCGCGGGCGGCGTTGCGACCGTTTCGTTCTTCGGAGCGCAGGCAGGGTCTTCGAGGACTTCGATCTGGCCCTGAGCCGCGGTGCGGCTGTATCCGTCGTTGTACGCGACCTGGAGCGTCATATCATAGACGCCTGCCGCGGTGCACTTCGGGACCTTCAGGTACAATTCCTCGGTTTCCTTCTGCTGTTCGCTCTTGACGGAGTCAATGTACCCAGAGGTGCTCAGGGTAAGCTGAGGCACGGCTGCGGTGACCTTGACGTTCTTCTCGTCCTTCTCGCCGAAGTTCTTGACGCGCACGACAGTCAGCAATGCCTGACCTGCCTGCACACGGCGGGAGGGGGTGAAGAGGGCGTCCACGATCTTGACGTCGTGGCGTCCGTTGAAGTCCATCTTAACGTTGTAGTTCTGAACGACTTCCTTGCCGTCGCGGTCGGTGACAACAACACGCACTTTGTAGTTGTCTTCCTGCACCAAGTCGGGGAACGTGATTGCAAGGCTCTTCTTGTAGGTGACATTGGCGTCCATGTCGAACGGTCCAACGCGGTCCGAGAGCGGGACGTCGACGTTGTGTTCGAAGCCCGAGACAAAGACCTGCAATTCGACGTCCTTCATGTCCTGGTCAGTTTCCAGGAAAACCTTGAAGTCGACTTTGTTATCGCGCAGGACGTCCAAGCGGGTGCTCTGGTCCGGCGTGATTTCGTGGTCGTCAATCTCCACCCGAGTCACAGAGACCGGGATTGCAGACACTGCGCCGACCAGGGCGAGGCTGCAGAGGAGCATCAATCCAATCATTCCAAATGCTTTTTGTGCGTTCATGTTGATGTTAAACCCCCGACGGTAGTAGCGTGAAAACGCTTTTGTTACCCCCAGTTAATAGTGACCTATTTATAAAGCTTCGGATTTTCCCCCACAAGTGAGTGGTAACAAAAAGACTGCCTGTTTTCAAGCACCTACATTTTTAAAGGAGGCAAAATGTTCTGTTCCGTATGATGCGACAGCCGATTGTGGCCATTATGGGCCACGTGGACCATGGAAAGACGTTGCTCCAAGACAAGATTAGGGGCAGCGCCATCGCCGCCCGCGAAGCCGGAGGCATCACGCAGGCTATCGGCGCAAGCATCGTTCCCCTGCAGACCATCCAGCAGGTGTGCGGCAAGCTGCTTGAGCAGACCAAGATGAAGTTCACCATTCCCGGCCTGCTCTTTATAGATACTCCCGGCCACGCGGCCTTCGTCAACCTGCGCCGCAGAGGCGGCAACCTTGCAGACATCGCCGTCCTCGTGGTGAATGTCATGGAGGGCTTCATGCCCCAGACGCTGGAATGCATCGAGATTCTCAAGCACTACAAGACGCCGTTTGTCATCGCGGCGAACAAGATCGACCTCATCAACCGCTGGCGCCCGGCGTCAGACAAGCTCTTGCTCCAGAACATCGCGCAGCAGGAGCCCGAAGCGCAGCAGGCATTGGACATCAAGGTGTACGAGATCCTCGGCAAGCTCTCCGAGCTGGGCTTTGAGTCCGAGCGCTTTGACCGCGTTTCAGATTATGCCAAGCAAGTTGCCATCGTGCCGACCTCGGCAATCACGGGCGAAGGCATTCCTGAATTATTGATGGTCCTCAGCGCGCTCGCGCAGCGCTTCCTCGAGAAAAACCTGAACGTGAACGAAACCGGTCCTGCGCAGGGCACTATTATTGAGGTCAAGGAGGACAAAGGCCTGGGCAAGACCATGGACGTCATCATGTATGACGGCACGCTCAAGGTCAACGACCCCATCGTCATCGGCGGGCTCGACAAGCCCATCGTGACGCGGGTCAAGGCATTGTTCTTGCCTGCTCCGTTGCAGGAGATTCGCGAGAAAAAGACCAAGTTTACCTCGGTGAAAGAAGTGCACGCCGCGAACGGCGTCAAGATCGTCGCACCTGGTACGGAAGACGTCATGTCAGGAATGCCGATCATCGGCAACCCGACGAATCTTGAGGAAGCAAAGGCAAAAGTCCAGCACGAAGTCGAAAAAGTCACGCTCGAGACCGGCGCCGAGGGCGTCATCATCAAGGCCGATACGCTCGGCTCGCTGGAAGCGTTGATTACGCTGCTCAAGGACGCGGGCATTCCCGTGAATCACGCCGGCATCGGGCCGGTCACCAAGAAAGATCTTTCTGACGCTTCCGCAAACGCAGAAAAAGACCCGACGTACGCGGTCGTGCTCGGCTTCAACATCCCGCAGCCCGAGGGCCTGCCGGAGAACGTCGCCGTGCTCACGAATACGGTCATTTATCGTCTTATTGAGGACTATCAGAAGTGGGCTGCGCAGAAGAACAAGTCCATCGAGCTTGCCGCGCTTGACATGCTGATCAGGCCGTGCAAGATCGAAGTGCTGCGCGGCTATATCTTCCGCCAGAGCAATCCTGCGGTCGCAGGCGTGCACGTCCTCGCCGGCACGCTGAAGACCGGCACGCCGTTGATGAACGCGGAAGGCCGCGAGCTCACAGTGGTCAAAGGTTTGCAGCTCGAGCAGGAAAACATCACCAAAGCCGAAAAAGGCAAGCAGGTCTCGGCAAGCATGCCGAACGTCATCATCGGCAGGCAACTGCACGAAGGCGACATTTTGTTCAGCGCGATTCCCGAGGAGGACTTCCGCACGTACAAGGAGTTCAAGGAATACCTCAGTCACGACGAGAAGGAAACCTTGAAAGAAATCGCGGTCATCAAGCGCAAGGACAATCCGGTCTGGGGCATTTAAGTCTGGACCAGCGATTCTGAATTTTATTAAACGCAGCAATACCGTTCGTAGGTATGTACAAGTTTCGCAAGGAACCCACAGGACTCTACAATGGTGTGGTGTGCGGATTTTATGCATCATGCGCGATGAGCGCCCTTGTTGTTGCAGACTGCGCCCTATATCTGTATACGGGTAAGCCTCTCGCAGACCATTTGGGAACAAGGATAGGGGATACTTCCCCGTGGTTGGTCTATACGATTGGTTTGGCTGGCGGGCTGATGGCGGCCTGGAAATCAAAACGTGTCATCGACGCTTTTCAACCTGTTCTCAAACTGCAGGATAAAATAAACGCCCAAAAAGGCGCGATTGCGGACATCAACCAGGCGAGAAGCGAGATCAGAAAGAGAATCCAAAGCCTTGACGATCACGTGAAGGATAAGGATGTCTGAGCTTTCCGTGAACCGTCACCTTTAAGTATCCGCAATACCCTTTCTCCGTTGATGAAAAAGAACCTGAGCGCCCTTTCGGGCAGGGATTTGAAGCCGATTCTCGCGATTATGAAGGAGCAGTGGGACGCGGACATCGACTTTCCGTGGGCGTGGTATCAGAGCGCAAAGAACGACTTGTTTGTCGTCAGCAAGGATATCACCAAGATTGACGCGCAGAAGCTCAGGATCAACTCGGTCGGGCTCTACATGGGCGAAATCAAGCACTCGGAGATCAGGTTAAGCATCGAGGGCTCGCAATTAATCGGTCCGTTCGCGAAGAAGAACGTCGTCGAGCTGGACGCGAAAGAGCTGCGCGAGTGGCTGCGCGGCACGGACTTGGAAAAGCCGGTCAAGGAAGAGGGTTTTGTCATCATCAAGTCCGGCGACGATTATATCGGCACAGGCAAAGTGAAGGAAGGAAAGATTCTCAATTTCGTGCCGAAAGCGCGGCGTTTGATGGTCGCGGACTAATCAAGCCGTTCGACGATAACGGTCAAGTGCTCTTCAGGATTCTTGAGTGTTTGAATCATCTGCCGCGGCAAATCCGCAGCTGCCTTGTCTGCTTTCAATACTAATGTTCTCGGAGAAACAAAATCAGTCTTTCGGATGACGATTTCCGGGCTGGGCACAAAGTTCTTGTTCGACTCGCCGATGATGACGACAGAACTTCCGCGCGTCTGCAGGGTGATTTTGATCCGTTTCGAGACTTGCGCGAGCGCCGCAATCGCTTCTGCGTCGAAATCCGCGCGCGTGCCGATGATGCAGTCGCCT
>JBGPHE010000074.1:0-4515 GCA_041484255.1 Candidatus Nanoarchaeia archaeon | reverse complement strand
TGGTACTTCTCCCACAGTTGCGCAATAGGTTTTCCGCAGCTCCAGCATCGAATGGGAATCATCATGGTGGTTTTGACCTCGGTTTAACGGTAGGACTTCTGTCTCTTGGCGCGTGCCTTTCCGTGGCAGTTGGGCTTGTGCGTTTCCTTGCGGCGCACGTCCGCGACGAGCAGGACACGGTCGTAATCGAGGAATGCTTTCTGCAGGGTCTTGTCGTACTGCGCCAATGCGCGTGCGACGACGAGGCGGACTGCTTCTGCCTGCGAGGAGATGCCTCCGCCCTGTACGTCGATGCTGATGTTGATGTTCTTGGCCTTGTCGCCTGCGATAATGAGCGGTTCCTGGATTTTGAGCCTCGACATGGCGGGCTCGTAAAAGTTAATCAGTCGCGAGTTGACGCGGACAATGCCTGCGCCCGGCGTGAGCGTGGCGCGAGCAACTGCGCTCTTGCGGGTGCCGGAAACGTGGATTGCCTTCATCAGAACTTTCCTCCGAGTGACTTGCAGATTTCTCCGATCGTGACGAGCTTCATGGTGTTGCGGTGCTTGCTGTGCGCCCAGTCGAGCTTCTCGTGCTTCTTGTCCGCAAATTCCTGGGGCATGCCGATGTAACACAGGATGCGCTTCCAGGCTTCTGCGCCGCGGGTCTTCTTGTGCGGCAGCATGCCACGGAGTTGGCGTCGGACAAAGCGGTCCGGCTGCCTGGAAAGGAACGGTCCCTTTTGGGGCTGGCCGACTTCTTTGATCAAGTAGCGGTATTTTTCGACGTTGAACTCGCGGCCGCCGGTCATGATGGCCTTTTCGCAGTTCAGGATTTTAACGGTGTGGCCGAGCAATGCCTGCTTGGCCGCATGCGTACCCATACGTCCGACAATCAATCCTTCTGCATCGATGAAAATTTCAGCCATGTTAACCAATAATCCTGATGTCTTTCCCCTTGGGGTTCTGCTTCATGAGTTCTTGTATCGTGATGCACTTGCCTTTCGCCTGTTCGATGCGTTCGCGCGCGCCGTCCGAGAACGAATACGCGGCGACGACAACGCTGTGCTCGAGCATGCCCGAACCGAGTACTTTACCCGGCACGACGACAGTCTCGTTCGCCTTGGTGTAGCGTGAGATACGCGAGAGGTTGACAACGCGGCGCTTGCGCGTGGGCAATGCGAGGTCTTCTGCCAGGCGAGACCAGAGTCCAGCCTTCTGCGTAGTGCTTTCTTTGGCCAGCGAGGCAATCAATGCCTGCATGTGTACGTTGGAAGGTCCGGTTCTTTTCATGGTGACTCTCTGACTGTGATGGCGGGGAAGGGATTTGAACCCTCGCACCCACTAAGGGACTAGGCCCTCAACCTAGCGCATTTGACCAGGCTCTGCCACCCCGCCAAAATAATGCTGCGTCTCATTTGCCAAGCTTCTCCTCGAACGTGTTGAGGGATTCGAGGAGCATGTCTGCAGCAGCGGTAGCGACTTCCTTGGCCGAAAGCTGGCCCCAGGGCTCGATGCTGAATATGAACGTGTCGGGATTGTGCGCGATCTTGACGATTTCTGCGCAGACGCCTTCGCATGCGTCCACGAGCGTTCCCGTGACGAGCTTCTTGTCGATTTTGCCGCTCTTGTCGAAGATCTGCGGCGGGAACTTGTTCTTGAACTCTGCGAACTTGGGCGAGTCGTTGTTGACCGTGACGATGGGCTCGTAGACATACCATGCAAGGCAGGGCGTCCACTTGACGTGCTCCTTGCCCTGACCCATCTTTGCGGTTGCTTCAAGTTCCAATTCTTGTCCCTTGAGCAGCTTGACGATGGGCGTGTCGCCGTAGACCGGCTTGACCTTGGGGTCCTTGCTCTTGATTTCGGAAGCATAGACCGTGCACGGTCCCTTTGCCTTGAGCGTGAGCTTGACGGTGCAGCGCGCGCATCCTTCGCCGTTGCACTTGCACTGCGAGGGCAGGTTGTAGCCCTTGAGGTCGGTCGAGAGCGGCAAGAGTCCGAGGCGGTGCGCGATGATTTCGTCGTACAACACCGAGCTGTTGTCCTTGAATTCGACGTCGTGAATGGCAATGGTCGGCACGCTTTCCATCATGGCGCGGCGCAGCGTATTTGCAAATGCAGGCGTCGCTCCCTTGAGCATGAATGTAACGCGGTCAGTCTTCTTGTCGTGGCTCAGGAATTCGATGTTCATACGCGTCGACCTCGCTTTCCGCCTTTCTTTCTGCAGCCGCCGTGCGGCATCGGAGTGACGTCTTCGATGATGCCGATGCGCAGGCCCATGCGCGACAATGCGCGGATTGCTGCCTGTGCTCCGGGGCCCGGGTTGTGCGGTCCGTTGTGTCCGCCCGGCGCCTTGACTTTGATGTGCAGCCCGGTGATTCCCTTGTCGCGGACGATTTCCGCGACGCGCTTGGCTGCCATCATGGCCGCGGTCGGCGAGCTTTCCATGCGGTCGCTCTTGACGACCATTCCGCCGCTCGCGACGCCGAGCGTCTCGGTGCCCGAGACGTCCGTGATGTGGATGATGGTATCGTTATAGCTGGAGTAAATGTGCGCGACTCCCCACCTGATTCCGCCGATAGCGCTCATCTGCGGACACCTCGCTGCTGCTGTCCGCGCGGCGGTCCGCGTCCGCGGCGTCGGTCATCGCGCGGCGGGCGGGGCGGCTGCACCTTCATGGGCGGCAGCGCGCGCTCCGGGTGCGCGGTGTCCGCGTACGGGGACTTCGCAAGGATCGTGATGGTGTTCTCTTCGTCGAGAGGAACGTGATAGCTGGGCGCGGAAACGACGCGGTTGCCGACCGTGATGTGCTCGTGCACGATGAACTGGCGTGCTTGGTTGACGCTGCGCGCGAATCCCTTGCGGGAAACAATCGTTTGCAAACGGCGCTCGAGCAGGTTCTTCAACTGCAAGCCGAGAACGTCGTCGAGCTGCGCTCCTGCCTTGACCAAGCCGAGGCGAGCCAAGCGGCTCAACAGCTGCTGGCGTTCCTTGTCTGCCTGCGTGCCGCGGGCCGCGATGAGCTTTTTGGCGAGGTCGGCAAAGGTCTTCAAGCGTGAGCGGGTGCGGTAGATTTCCGTCTTGTTCTTCAGGCCGTACTCGCGGACGAGCGTGCGCTCTTCTTCCATGCGTTCGGTCTGCCACGGGTGGCCAGGACGGCTGTACTTACTCTTGATCTTGCGCGGGTCTCCCATTTAGGTCTTGCCTCCCGTTGCGGGCTTCGAAGCGGCGGAGCGGCGGACGCCGAGCACCTTGCCCTTGTTCTTGCGGAAGTTGCTGCGCGTGCGCTGTCCGCGGACCGGCTGTCCGAGGATGTGGCGGACTCCCTTGTAGGACTTGATTTTCTTCATGATCTTGATGTCGTTCTCGACGGCGAACTGCAGGTCTGCCGAGAGCAAGTGCCGGGTCTGGCCGGTTTCGTAGTCGAAGCGGCGGTTCATCAGCCACGCAGGGATGCCTGCCTTGACCGGGTCGCGGACGATTTCTTCGATGCGCTTGACTTCAGTTTCAGAAAGCGAGCCGGACTTCTTCTGCACGTCGATTTTTGCGACGCGGCAGGCGGCGTGCGCGAGCGGGATGCCGACGCCTTTGATGTTGGCGAGCGCGAAGCCGATGGTCTTCTTGCCGTCGAGGTCGGTGTTCGCGATACGGACCAGGTGCTTGAGTTCGGGCACAGCGGGCCTCATTCCTGCGGGCTTTGCAGCTACGGGAACAGCCGGCTTTGCGCTTTGTTCAGGATTTGCCATGTTTTGGATAGCCGAGAATTAAACCACGAATGGTCTAACCCTACACGCGCCCAGCATCGCTGGACTCGGGCTAATAAGAGGAAAAGACAGTGGGGTGTTTATAAAGCTTTCGAGCATTACATGAATTCTGATTTGAGGTTGATGCGTCCCCTGCGCCGCGGCGGAAGCTCGACCTCGTGCTCGAACGCGTACGGCGTCTTGGCGTCGTAGCGGACAAACAGGGAGATACCTTCGATCGCGATCGAGGCCATCTTCTTTGCGCCCGACGAGCGAACGCGGACCGCGGGCCGTATGCGGCCTCCGTTGTAGTTGACGCCCACGCCCACGAGATAGCCGAGGTACGAATCGGTTGCCCTGCTGTTGGAGCGCGGGAAGAACGTGACTTCAACGACCGTGTTCACGGGCGTCTGCCGGATGATGTCTTCGAGCTCGTCGCAGTCCTTGACTCGGAGACTCGGCAATCCTTTCTCTTCACTCATACGCGGCGGAACAAGTGGCGTCTTTAAAAGAATGACGGAAGAGAAGGGCGACCTCCGGGAATCGAACCCGGGCCTGGGGAGCCACAGTCCCCCGTACTACCACTATACTAAGGCCGCCGTACAGAGAGAATTCTCACGTGCGTCCTTTAAAAAACTATCTTAGAGTTCGTCGTGGCGCAGGTGCGAGAAGTGCTTGAGCAGATACGGGATGACGAATGCGGCGACATACGTGACGCTGATGCCGACAGCGCTGTGCGCGGGCGTCTCGAGCAGCAATAATATCTCAAGTCTGTTAGAAAAGTGCGCGAT
>JBGPHE010000073.1:0-4554 GCA_041484255.1 Candidatus Nanoarchaeia archaeon | reverse complement strand
GAGCGTGGTTTCGGTGACGCCGGAGATCTCGGCGAACTCGCGCTGGGTGCGCTTTTCCTTCTCCTGCTGAGCTGCAATATACAGCGTCGAAGCAGCGACGGACAAAGGCGAAAGTCCAGACGTCAGTCCCATCTTTTCCATCTGTTCGATGTACTTGACGGACTTTGCCTGCACCTTCGGAGACAGCTTCAGGGCCGTGGCGAACTTCGTGACATAGTCAAGCGGGTTCGTCGGGCTGATTCTGATGCCGATCTCGCGCATGATGAGCTTGTAGTTCTTGCCGAGGATGGTCATGTCGACCTTGGCGACGTTCGCGAACTCCTTCATCGCGCGCGGGAAGCCGTGCAGCTTCGAGGCGAGGAACAAGGATGCGATCACCAAGTGCTCGATTGCCGACCTCTTGGTCAGTCCCTTCTCGACGCAGCGGCGGTAGATAACTGCTGCTTCGCGCTCGACTGCCGAGGGCAGGTTGAGCGCGCCGGACATCAGCTTCAGGTTGCCGAACGCCGTCTTCAAGTTCTGCTCGAAGGACGTGGCAGTCCAGTGCTGGCGCTTCTTGATGCGCTGGAAAAGAGCGCGATTGCGGCCCGAGAGCTTGCTCAGGTCGGATGCGTTGCCGATCGACGTGCCGAGGTTGTCGACCACGAGCGGGTCGAACGGCGCGCCGGTGCGTGAATTGTGTTCGCCATCGCCGTCATCTTCGAAGAAACGGGAATCGCGACCAAAGTCAATAGTAGATTCGTCTAGAACGATAGAGCACTGCCTACAGATAATCTCGCCTTTCTCACGATTGTGGAAGAAGTCATGGCTTCCACAGTCCGGACACTTAACGTCTGCAAGCATTGGTACAACCCCCTATCACCTCTCCAACAGCTTTAAGAAGCATTGAATATATAAATCTTTCTGTTTTTATCACTGAGCAGTGGCTCGGCTTATATATTAACCTACAATAATGAAAAGAATTAGGCGTTTTGGGAAGCTTTAAATTGCGTGCACAAATTCCTTTGCTTGGTTGGGATTATGGGAACAAAAGTCTACTCAAACAGCGCGCATATCGACGTGATTTCAGCATACGATTGCTATATTCTCGCGATCCGCGACAGCGTGGAAAAGCACGTCAACGAGCCGCAGGCATGCTACGGCGCAGCCGACATCTGGCGCAATGTCGCGAGCCGCCTTGAGCGCGACCTCGAAGAGTTGTCGCTCAATGTCGAGATGTTCGCCCTGCAGGACGCCGCATACGTTCTCTGCAATCCCGCGGATAAGCGCACCATCGACATCGTGCTGAGCCGCTACAATAGCCGCCACCCGCGCAGGCCGGTCAGCAAGAGCGCATGAAGTACGAACGATTATACACCATTCTCGACGATATTGAGATAGAAATCATGGATACGAAGAAGTATCCCTTTCCTCCGCAGCCCGTGTTCGAGCAGCTCTGGGACTTGCTTACCGAAGACATCCGCGGCAGGACGTATCCGCTTGAGGCAGAAGTGCCCTACACGACCATGGAGAAAGTCAAGCCGATTCTGGAGTGGTATCACCAGTCGTTGGAAAAAATCGTAAAAGAATAATACGCTTATCTCGCTGAGTCTGCCTGGCGTTCGATGTCGTTCTTCTTCGTGATGGCGGTCGACTTCAGGTCAAGCCTGTACGCGGCGATGATCTCGTCGGCAAGCGCGCTCTCGATATCCTTCTTCTTGTTGAAGCTCTTGTCAATGCCGCCCTCGACAAAGTAGCGCAAGACCAAGTCGACGCGACGCTGCGGCGCGCACTCGACTGCCTTGGGATAACGGGCTCCGCCGTATTCAATCGTGACAATCTCTTCTCGAGGCGCAGCGTTCTCAAGCGCCTTGACAAACACCTTGATGGGGTTGGTCTTGGTCATCTGCTCGATCAATGCAAACGTCCTTTCAACGATCTGCAACGCCGTAATCGCCTTGCCCGTGCAGCCCTCGCTCGTGCGCGTGTGCTTGCCGGACTTATGGCCAGGAATCATGACCTTGTTAATCAAACGCTCGACGATGAAAATCTTGGACTTGTGGAAACGGCGTCCTGCGTAGCGCGCTCCGGTCTTGGGAACGATGCGCGGGCTCAGCGTGATGTAGCGCTGCAAGCCAGGGTCTTCGACAGAAATATCCTTGGTGCTCCAGCGGTTGAATGCGAGAATGTTGCTTTCTTCCAGTGCAGGAGCTTGTGCTTCAGTCATTTTACTTGCGTGCCTTTTCGATCTTCTTCTGGCGCAATGCCAAGAGACTTTGATCGTTAACCATGACTACTTGCCAGCGGATGCCGGAAAGGTCGCCCATCGATCCGCCCTTGCGGCCGCCGATGGACTCAATAAGGACTTCGTCGTGCTCGTCGATGAGCTTCTGCGCTCCGTCGCCCGGCATGAATGCGGTAACCTGCTTGCCGTTCTTGATGAGTTGGACTCTGCAGCACTTGCGCATCGCAGAGTTGGGCTGCTTTGCCTCAACCTGACGCTTTTCGAGAACGATTCCGCGCGCCTGCGACGAGCCGTCAAGCGGGTCGCTCTTGCCGCGGGTGTTGAGCAGACGGCGTACGAACATCTTCTTCGACATGCGGCTGCGGTGCCTGCGCGCCTTCAAACGCTTTGCCGTGTTCAATCCGTTGCTTTTGTTAGCCATAGTCTGCGACCTTGAGTTCTTTGATGGTAAAGAAGCGCTGAATCACGGCCTCATATGCGCGTAATGTTTGCGCATTGCGGCCGATGAGCAGCCCCCGTGCCTTCAAATCAGGAGGGACGAGCGTGACGATACCGTCCTGCTCTCGGACATCCCTCACGTCGATCGGATACACCAAGTTCTTTATAAAGCTTACGAGTTCGGGCGCGAACTCCACCATCTTGACTTTCTTCTTCATTGCGTCCTCGAGGCGGCGAACATTTGCGCCCCTTGGACCGATAGCCTTGCCCAAATAACCGGGCTCGATCACGAAAATCGCCTGCTGTTCGCGCAAAATGCAGTCCTTGAGCTTTGCGCCCGTCATCTGCTCAAAATGCGCCATCACCTGCATGGTGCCGGTATCGTAGACAATCTTTTCAGTCATGCAGATGCACTCTTAAGAACGCCAAGCACCGAGATCGCGAACGGCTTTTTGCACCAGACGCCCAGTTCCTCGTTCGGAACCGCAAGGTCCTGGCACTCGATGCCGTTCAAACCGCAGTACTTGTTCAAGTCTTCCTTGAGCTTCGACGGGCAGTTCGACGACAAAAACACTTTGGCGAGCTTGCCCTGCCTGACGAGCTTGAGCGTGCGGTCTGTACCGATAACGAGCCGCTTGTCCGCAAGCAGCTTCCTGATGTCTGTCATAAGGTCTGTCATGGTTTATTTCTCCTTCTTCGTCTTTTCCTTCTCAGACTTGACCGTGAGGTTTGCCAAACCGGTACCGACCGGCACGGGCTGGTTGAGCATGACGTTCTCCACGACGGAGTTCAGCTCGTCCACTTCGCCCGTCAACGCGGCGTTGATGATGTGCTTGATCGGCGTCTCGAACGACGCGCGCGCAAGAACCGAGGCCTTCTCGGAGACGACGCCGTAGCGCGTGATGCCCTTAACTGCGCCCGCGACGCACATCGTGTCCGCGACAAGCATGACGTGGCGGATGTCCACGTTCAAACCCTGCGCTTCGATCACCTTGAACACTTCGTCGATGATCGCCTGGCGCGCGGCCTCGATGCCGAACACTTCCGCGATCTCGTAAATGTCATTGCTGACCGTCCTGCTTTGGTCGACAAAGTCCAGCTCGAGCACCTTCTTCAGGTTGGTGCCGGCGGTAATGATGATGAATTCCTCGTGGCGCTTGACCGGCAGGACCTGCGTGATGTCCTTGATGCCCGTCACATAGATGCCCTTGAGGTCTTCTTTCAATTTGTACAATTCATTGAGCGATTTCTCGTCCTTGCCCTTGAGCTTGACTTCGATGCTTTCGTCGCCCTGCTTGACCGAGGCAGACTTGCCCAAATCCTTTTCCATCGCCTTGCAGACAGCGGTCATGGTGACGTCCACGTCCTGCATCTTCTGGCGGTTGAGCTTCAGCTCGATCTTCAAATCGACGATGTTGATGACGTACTCGGCGACCAATTCGCCGAGCTTAGTCTCCTTGATCTTCAATGCGAGCTCGCGGATGTCCTTGCCCTTGTTGTACGGCGCCTTGAGGAAGATCTCCATCATGGGCGTCGCCAGGGTCTTGCGGCCGTCGAGGATTTCGATGATGCGCGGCAGGCCCATCGTGACGTTCAGTTCAGCGACTCCTGCGAAGTGGAACGTGTCCAAGGTCATCTGCGTACCCTGTTCACCGATGCTTTCTGCGCCGACCAAACCGACTGCTTCTCCTGGGTCGATGCGCGCGTTCTGGTATTCCTGATAGAGCTTCTCGGCAGCCTTCTTCAGCTTGCTTGCCGGGCACTTCTCTTCCAGCTCAGCGAGCAATGAAGGGGGAATCTTGCCTTCGTATTCTTTCAGGTCAGCATGTGTCATGTTCATTTCACCGAGTCGATAATCTTCTGAACGTCGACCTTTCCGTTTTCCGAGCGCG
>JBGPHE010000072.1:0-4580 GCA_041484255.1 Candidatus Nanoarchaeia archaeon | reverse complement strand
CCAAATCGTGCGCTTCCGCGGCAGCATGGGGCACCGGCAGAAGCTCACCTACCTGCTCGCCAGCAAGCAGCTCTTTGAGGACGCGCATTCCGAAGACGAAATGTGCAGCTTTATCGACGAGGCTTATGCCGAGCACGCGGCGCGCGAATTCAACATTGTCGTTGGCGGCAAGGAGCTTGATCTGAAGAATTCCGAGCTGAATTTGCGCGACACTGATTTTGTCTCGCTCTTCGCCGCCCGCGCGCGGCTTGAGCTTGTCCTGAACGGCAAACGCAAGAATATGTCGCAGTTCACCGAGGACAGCGTGCTGCGGAACTATGCGAAGCACTATCGCAATTTTGCCGAGCAGCAGGATGCGTGCGCCGCGAGGATGACCATTGATGTCAAGGGGCGTGCGGTCGAAGACCCTTTCGTCAGGGCAGCCTGCGAGACGATGAAGGCATTCCGCACGGAATGCGACGAGCGGCTCGCGAAGTACGGCTGCTCCTGGAACGACGGCAAGCTCATCAGGAAATAAGACGATTTCTAAGAAAAGCTTTTAAAACAGGCTCATTCTGACGTCGAGTATGTCCAGCAAAGACCAGAAAAAGGCACCTGCGAAGGAAGACGAGAAGCAGATGGGCATCACCGTCAAGAAGGATGCCGACTTCTCGGAATGGTTCACGCAAGTCGTGACCCGCTCAGAGCTCGCAGACTATAGTATAGTGTCAGGCTGTATGGTCATCCGCCCTCTTGGAATGGCTTTGTGGGATACCATCCGCGCCGCGTGCGACCCCAAGCTCAAGGCAATGGGCGTCAAGCACTCCTATTTCCCGCTCTTTATTCCCGAATCATTGCTGAAAAAGGAAGCAGCGCACGTCGAAGGCTTCACGCCCGAATGCGCATGGGTGACGCACGGCGGCGACACCAAGCTCGGCGAAAGGCTAGCGGTGCGCCCTACGTCAGAAGCAATCATGTATGACTCCTATTCCAAGTGGATCCGCAGCTGGCGCGATTTGCCGCTGAAGCTGATGCAATGGAACAATGTCGTGCGCTGGGAATTCAAGCACCCGACTTTGCTGATGCGCACGCGCGAATTCCTCTGGGTCGAAGGACACACCGCGTTCGCGACGCGCGAAGAATCCCAGCAGGAAATCAAGGACATCATGGCATTGTGGATGGACGTCTGCCAGAACACGCTCGCACTCCACCCGTTGCACGGAAGAAAAACCGAGAAGGAAAAGTTTGCCGGCGCAGAAGGAACTGAATCGCTCGAGTTCTTCGTCCCGAACGGACGCATGGCGCAGGGCCCTGACGCGCACGCCGACGGCCAGAACTTCGCCAAGGCATACGACATCAAGTTCCTCGACAAAGACGGCAAGATGCAGCAGGTGTTCCAAAACACCTGGGCCATCAGCACTCGCATGGTCGGCGTGCTCGTTGCCGTGCACGGAGACGACAAGGGCTTGGTCATTCCGCCCGTGCTCGCGCCCAACAAGGCAGTCATTGTTCCTATCCTGTTCGAAGACACCAAGAAGGACGTGCTTGCCGCGTGCGAGAAGCTCAAGAAGGAACTCGCCGCGCTCGCGCCCATCCTGGACGACCGCGACGGCTACACGCCTGGCTGGAAGTTCAACGAGTGGGAGCTCAAGGGCATTCCCATCCGCGTCGAACTTGGCCCCAAGGATTTGAAAGCAGGACAGGTCGTGCTCGTGCGCCGCGACAACGGCGAAAAGAAAATTGTCAAGCTCGCCGAAGCCGCAAAGACTATTGAGACACTGCTCGGCACGATGCAGAAAGACATGCTCGCACGCTCCAAGAAGATGACCGAAGCCGCGATTGTCGACATCAAGTCGCTCGCCGAGCTCGACAAGGCCATCAAAGACAAGAAAGTAGGCCGCGGACCGTTCTGCAATGAGCCTTCGTGCGAAGACCTCATCAAAGAGAAAACCGATGGCGTCAGCACGCGCGGCATCCTGATGGACAAGAAAGCTTCAGGCAACTGCATCCAGTGCGGCAAACCCGCAAAGGTCGTCGTGCACTTCGCGAAGAGCTACTAGATTTCTACACGTATTGATTGTCGTCTTCCGGATGCTTGCGCGGCGCAGGCTTGAAGTCAGGCAAACCCAAATCAAACGAGACTGCCTGCGACGTGTCTTCGTACAAGACCTTGGGAATGCCGCCGTGGATCTTGACAATCGCGCAGTACTGCTTCACGCTCGGCTGGCGCTTGGTGTGCGTTTTGCTTTCGTCGACAATGATGACCTTCGGGCCTTCCGAGTGAAGGTCAAAGGTTTGCGGTTTCGCGTGGCAGCTTGAGTGCGTGACTAACATCATACCCTCAAGATACGCGTGCACCACTGCGTGGCGCTCGCTGCGCGGAATCCTGCGCCCGCGCCAGCCGATGTCCATCTCGTCAAACAAGTCGTACACAAGAACGTCGATGAAGTCGCCGCTCGGCACGAGAATGCTATTCTGGTGGCCTGCGTCGTCCCCGGGAGCGCGCTGGAACGAATACTTGCGCAGGCTCACTTCATCCTTGCCGAAAAACCTGCGCTGGATTGTTTCAACCGGCCCGCCGAAGCTGCCGCGGTCAGTAAAGAAACTCAAGTCGTTGCTGCTCTTACAAATATAGACCAGTTTACTGTCGTCAGTCATCCCACTTACCGAATGTTCCTCACGGACAGGTGTATAAATAGATTATGCAATTGCAGAAATGATGTGAGAGAAAGGTTTTTTAACTCGGTTTGCCGCAGGCACGCCTATGTGGAGCAAACAGGAATGGGCGGTCTTTGCAGTATTCTTCATATTTGCAATCGTCTTCACCCAGACGCGCGTGGACACGAACGACGGCTCGCGCATGAACGCCGTGCAGAGCATTGTCGAACAGGGCACGTTCCGCATCGACAACTCGTCATTCCTCTGGACCAGCGACAAGGTGCAGATCGACGGCCATTGGTATTCGGACAAGCCGCCGATTTCCTACCTCGTCGCGGTGCCGGTGTATTTCATCCTCTACCACAGCGGGCTGACGTTCGCGCACCACGTGTCGTTCGCGTACGGCATCACGACCCTGCTGACGGTCGGGCTCATCACCAGCATCATGTTCGTCTACTTTTTCCGCTTCCTGAAACGCTACGCCATCACCGACCGAAAGCGCTGGCTGTATACCATCGCGCTGGGCTTCGGCACGCAGCTGCTGCCGTTCCGGCTCATCTATAACAACCACGCCATGGGCGCGGCCCTGCTGTTCCTCAGCTATTATCTCTGGCTCACGGTCAAGAAGCCCGCGCACTTCTTCTGGTCGGGACTGCTCGCAGGATTCACCGCGGCGATCGACCTAGTCTCCGGCGGCGTTTTTGCCGCGCTGTTCACCGTCACGCATTACCGCAGGCACGGATTCGCAAAGGCCGCGCACTACGCGCTCGGCGCGTGCATCTTCCCCATCTTCGGCTGGCTCATCAACTACAAGCTGAGCGGCAGCTTCGCGTACTTCTCCGTCCAGCCCGCGCTGTGGCAGTATCCGGGCACGCTGTTCGGCCCGGGCAACCTCGCAGGAGTCGTCCTGCAGCCGCCCGCGGTCGCGCTCGGGTATGCGGGCCCCATGCTCATCGGGTGGACGCACGGCGTGCTCACGTTCAACCCGCTGCTGGCATTCGGCGTCCTCGGGATTCTTATCGCGCTCGCGACCAAGAACAAATACCGCACGGAAGCGGCCGTGGTCGCCACCGGCGTCGTCGCGGTGTTCCTCTATTATTTCTTCCGCACCAGCAATTACGGCGGCTGCGGCTGGGGCTTCCGCTACACCGTGCCGCTCATCCCGCTCGTGTTCGTCTTCATTCCCTTCCTGCTCGCGCGGAAAAGCCGCTGGACGCCCTGGCTCACCGCTGCATTCTGGCCCGTCATGCTCGCGTCCGTGACCATCGCAGGATTCGGCATGTTCCAGCCTTGGGCGTGCCATCCGCTGGCAGTCATCACGCACGTGTGGACCCAACTGCTCGCCACGTTCTAGGACGATACGTTTAAATACCACCTCTGCTCCATAATTTGTATGCCAAAAGCAAAAAAGAAGGCGGCAAAAAAGGCAGCACCGCGCAAGGCGCCGAAAAAGGCGATGAAGAAAGTCGCCGCGCCCAAGAAGGCAGTCAAGAAAGCAAAGCCGCTCGGCGAAGTCACGCACTTCTTCGGCAACATCAGCGTTGCCGTGGTCAAGATCTATGCGCCGCTCAAGGTCGGCGACAAGATTTGCATCGAAGGCCGCGGACAATGCTTCGAACAGGTTGTCAAGAGCATGCAGGTCGAGCACGACCAGGTGCAGACCGCCAAGAAAGGCCAGGAAGTCGGCATGAAAGTCGCCAAGCCGGTCAAGGACGGCGACCTCATTTACAAGGCGTAATCTGTCGACGGTAAAACTCTGCCTGGAACGAAAGCTTTATATACATCAAGGGGTTATGCAGTATCATAAGGCATTCTGCATATGTGATTTTTATGACGAAAGAAGCAAAGGATTTCCAACTCAAGACCGGTACAACGACTATCTGCCTCATGTGCAAGGACGGCATCGTCCTTGCGGCAGACCGCAGGGCAAGCGGCGGCGGCAT
>JBGPHE010000071.1:0-4891 GCA_041484255.1 Candidatus Nanoarchaeia archaeon | reverse complement strand
TTGTTCATGGACTATCTCGCGGACGAATTGATGGTCTTCACCGGCGTTCCTGCGCGTTCAGGCGTCGCGCACGGTCCGTTCTCGATGGAAGACGGAATGAACGAGTTCTTGCGCGAAATCGACGTCACGCTCCGCCGCGACGAAGAATCGAAGCGGCCGAGAATCAACAAGCCCGGCTCGCGCTTGGACAGCGAGCAGAAAGCCGCGGGAAAATTGTATTATTCCTGAGCGGAAGCATTTATATACAACTTCTGGCGCATAAACCTCATGTACAAGGCGAACGCGCTCGACAAGGCAATTCTCAAAGAAGCAAAGAAAACATCGCCGTTAGGCATGTTCGCTTCAGGATTGAAGCAGTACGCAGGCAAAGTCTGGCTGCCGACGAAAGAAAACGAGCGCAAGGCTCTTGACGCGGTTGACAAACTGCTGAAAAAGGCGCGCAAGGACCCGGTCGCGGCAAAGTTTTTGCGCTGCGAACGCCGCGGTTTGCTGTTTGAAGAGCTGCACGACACGCCCGGCGCCGTGATGAACTACTTTTACACGCATTTCCTGATTGAAGGCTTCAATCAGGTGCATCTGAACAAGCTCGCGGACGGCTGCTTGAAGATGTTGGACATCAAGAAGCACTTGCTGAAGAAGGACTGGCCGGTGGAAATCAGAATGTTTACCGTGCTGGAATGCGACGGCTGCATCGGCGTGCTGCAAACGGCAAAGCAGAACGTCAAGGGACCGCGCGTGCAGCAGAAAATCGACACGCTCATCCAGAAAGTGAAGGAATGGCGCGCTGCCGCGAGTGTCGGCACTATTAAGAGAGGCGATTTCAGCGAGATCTTCCCGATTCTCAAGAAGCACGGCACGGGTTTCCGCCGCGAAAAGATTTATCCGCGCGCGCTCAAGGACTTTTACGATTACAAGGAGAGCCCGCAGGAGATCGAGAAGCTCGCGCTGGGCTGGCTCGAGGCCGAGCAGCCGAAGTTCCGCGCCATTGTTGCCAAGCTCGCGAGCAAACTCTCAGTACAATCCACTCCTGACGCGGTCGAGAAGGCGATGCACAAGGCATTGGCCGTGCCGCGCCAGAAGCTCGTCAAGACGATTCAGGCGACGCGCGGCATTTTGCAGCCGCTTGCCGAGCAGCACTGGGTGCGCATCACGCCAGGCTATGACGTCCGCGTGATTGAGACGCCGAAATACATGGTTCCGTTCATGCCGACCGCGGCGATGTGCAGTTTCGGCACCCTGACGCCCAAGCCGTTCTGCGTGTTCTTCTCCACAACCGATCCGCGCGGCAGCCCGAGCACGTGCGTTCCCGAAATGTTCCAGACGATTATCCACGAGGAATACGGCCACTGCGTCAATTTCATGAACAGCTACAAGGGCTACCTGGGCAAGTTACGCTTAACAGAGATTCTGGGAAGCTCGCTGGACACGGCGATTACCGAGGGTCTGAGCTTCCACCGCGAAATCGAGGCATTGGAGACGTTCAGGCATTTGGAGCACGAGTATCGGCCGAGCAAAGTGGAGAAAAAGCTGCTCGCATTCATCGCGCAGTTCACTGATTTGGAAACGTTCAATGACGCATTGGAATATGTCGTGCGCAAGTGGCGCGTGTTCCGCTTCCTGCGCGCGATTTCAGACTCGCGCGTCAACACCGGCAAGCAGAAGTATGCCGCGTTCGTGGAATGGGCCGCGAAAAAGACAGGCTTGCCCAAGAAACTCATCTACGACCAGACGTTCTTCTTCCAGGAGCACCCGGGCTACGCGCCGTGCTACAGCATTTTCGGCCAGCGGCTCGCGCAATTGCAGCGCAAGGCGCTCGCGAAGGGCGTGTCGCGGCTGGACTTCAACACGTTTGTGGAAAGCACCGGCTTCCCGGCGAGAACATTGTTCGAGAAGCAGCTGCGCGCGAAGTTTAAGATCTGATATTCTTGAATGTGGCTTTATCGTCGATAATCAGGATGCCGCCATTGCCTTCGACTGCAGGAGCGGCATTGTACCAGACGCTCGGACTGCGCGCGCCCTGCTTGAGCGGCCTTCCTGCTGCGCTGACGGCGCGGTGTCCTGCCTCGTGGATGTGGCCGCAGGCGAAGAAATTGATGCGTTTCTGTTTCAGGAATGCTTTCAGCGCGTCATTGCCGACATTTCTGTGCTTGACCGCAACCGGATATCCTTTTGCCGCGAGCTTGCTCGCGTACGGCTCGGGCACGATGCTTCCTTGGTCATGGATACGCGTGAACGGATGCGCGTTTTTGCCGAAAATGCCTGCGTCTTTCGGCTTAACGATGAAAAACTTCTTGACAATGCCTGAATAGGCGACGTCGATGCCGTCCTTGCTCGAGCCGCGGGGCGGATCGTGGCACAAAATAACGGTTTTTGCAGGCTTTCTGATGAATTTCGCGAGGTCGGATATCAAAAACGTGCGGTAGCCGTGCTGCGCAAAGCGTTTTGCCTCGCGCGCGTCTCCGACGATACGGAAGGTCGCGCTCGGAACATTGACGCTCGAGCCGGGCAACGTGACAATATCATATCCTTTGATGGTGATTCTGCGCGTTTTCGTGCCGTCAATGACGCGTTTGTGCTGTTTCAACGCTTTGAAGTAGTCTGCGGCAGGCTCGTGGCTGCCCGGAAACGCGATGACAGGAACGCGAGCAGCAGAAACGGCTTTTAAAACCGAAGAAATTTCCTTGAAATCATCGCCGAGGTCGCCGCACACGGCGATTGCGTCGACGTGTTCGCGCTCGTACGCCGCGCGAAGCCGCGAAACACTCTTTCCGTTGCCGTGCGCGCAGACAGTTATACCGATCTTCAGCATATTTTTCTCGCAAACGTCAAAAATCCAGAGTGTCCGAGCGGCATAATCTTCGGCCGGACGATCTGCCCTTCGACTTTCCAGAGCCGTTCCATCAGTTCGCAGCTCTTGACGAGCAAAAAGCGCTTGTCTTTGAGCAACGCGTTGACAAAATTCTGCAACTGCGTCGCGTGAAGAGTATATGCAACGACATAGCCGCCCACCGCGAGCGCTTTGGCAGCGGTTTCGATGGCTTGTTCCGGTTCGGGAACGTCAAGCATGACCAAGTCCGCGTTTTTCTCGGGAATTTTCTCGTAGATGCTGCCTTTTTTGACCGTGATGTTCTTCAGGCCGAGAAATTCGACGTTTTCTTTCGTGACCGCGAGGTGCTTGTCGTTGATGTCATACGTCGTGACTTTCTTGCAGAGGTGCGCGAGGTAACACGCAACAGCGCCAGAGCCTGCTCCGGCGTCGACAATGACGCTGTCGGCGTTTACGCCCGTGGTCGCGACGATCAAACCGATGTCTTTCAAGGGCATCGTCTGCGGCAGGCGCTTGATGTGCTTCAAGTCATCGATGAAATTCGTATCAATAAGAGTAAATTCCTTGCCGTGCGAGCTCTTGACCGTGCTTCCTGCCTTTTTCTTGAGCTCTTTCTTCGGAATGACGCCCAAGGGCGTCTGCGCGTCCTGCTCGAGGTTTGCCAAGTAATAGAAAAGTTCTTTCGAAATGGTCACCGTGCGGTCCAAGTCAGGAATGAACTGCTTCTGCTCCTTGCGCAGGATGATTTTACGCTTTGCCATACCAGAAGCTGTGGCTATTTCGTTTAAATAGCTTCTCTTCTTGCCGGCGCTGCGCACGATTAGCGGAGCTCGGCCGTTCCGTAGATGACGTTGTACTTCTTGTTGTACACCGAGACCTTGCTGTACTTGTTCTCGTCAAAGTCGTTCGGCAGGTCGTACGGGTAGTTTCCCGAAGCGGAGATGAGCGTGCCGACCACAAAGCCGTTTGCCGGGTCGCCGTTGTGCATCACGATGGTGAGCGCGGGTCCGGGCGACGTGGAGAAGCCGAAGAGGCCGAGCACTTTCTTGTTCATCGGGCTGAGGTAGACTTTTGCCGTTCCCGATGTCGGGTGGACGACGCCCTTGAACGAGCCGTACTTGAGAATGATGGGATCGCGCGCGCCCGTGGGACCCGGCGCGGAGCTGGTCGGCGGCAACGCGTTGACTGCGACGGTTTCTGACGGCATCGCAGGCTCCATTCCCTCGGCAGGAGTTGCGGGAGCAACGGCAGGCGTGGCAGCAGGAACCGCAGGCGTAACCGTGACTGCAGTCTGCGGCGCGGGAACCGCTGCGGGAACGGCTGCCGGCGCGGCAGGAGCGGGCGTCATCTGGACGTTAATGCATCCCGCCAAAAACAAAACCATCAGAATCGCAATCAGTTGTTTCATCAATACCACCTCACACTAAAGCGAAGGGAGGGATTTGAACCCTCAAATGACCGCTCTGCAGGCGGTTGCCTTACCGGATTTGGCTACCTTCGCAAATGATATTGTGCTACTGCTACGTCTTTAAAAAAGTATCTTAAGACTGCTATCTTTATAAATCAGGAAAAAGGAATAACACGTATGGCCCTGTAGCTCAGCTTGGATAGAGCAGCCGCCTTCTAAGCGGAAGATCGGGGGTTCAAATCCTCCCAGGGCCGTCATCAGCTTTATAATCAGCATTCTTGAGAGAAAAGGTATGGGAAACATCATCCTTCCTCCGCCGAAGTACCACTTCATGAAGCCTGAGGCGCGCACGCTCGACCTGGACGTGGACGCGCTGACGCGCGCGTTTGATACTGATGCGGACGTGCGCCAGGTGTTCGCGGAGCAGTATTTCTGGAATGCGCCGCCGCAGAGCTGGCGCGAGACGAGCATCGCTTCCATTCCGGGCAGGATTGCGCGGGCAATGCTCAACTATCTCACGCTGGCGAAGAAAGAAATCACGCAGTACACGCTTCCGACCATTGTCGTGCCGGGCGATACCGCGGAATACGAGAAGCGTCTCGCGATGCGCGACGCGTGGGAAGACGACTTTGCGCTGCAGCGCGAGGTTGATGATT
>JBGPHE010000070.1:0-5048 GCA_041484255.1 Candidatus Nanoarchaeia archaeon | reverse complement strand
TGGTCGCCGACTACAAGCTCTCTGAATTGCAAGCGCAGGCCATTCTCGAAATGCGGTTGTCGCGTTTGACTTCTCTCGAGCAGGACAAGATCAAGAAAGACCACGCAGACCTGCTCGTGCTCATCGCCGAGCTGAAGAGCATCCTCGCAGACGCGCAGAAGATTCTCACCATCATCAAGAACGAACTGCTCGAGCTCTCCGAAAACTACGGCGACGCGCGCCGCACGCAAGTCATCCAGACCGCTGCTTCGGCGATCGAAGAGGAGCACCTCATCAAACCCGAAGACATGGTCGTCACGCTCACGCACGCAGGCTATGTCAAGCGTTTGACCGTTGACACGTACCAAGCCCAGCGCCGCGGCGGCAAGGGAATCATCGCCGCTGAAACAAAAGAGGAAGACTTTGTCGAAGACTTGTTCGTCGCAAACACGCACGACTCATTATTGCTCTTCACCAACCTCGGCAAAGTGCACTGGATCAAAGTCTACCAAATCCCCGAAGCAGGACGCTACGCAAAAGGCACGGCCATCGTGAACGTGCTCGAGCTCGCGCCCAACGAAAAAGTCGCGGTCGCGATTCCCGTCAAGGAATTCAAGGAAGACCAGAACTTGTTCCTCCTCACGAAGCAGGGCACGGTCAAGAAAACGCCTCTGAGCGAGTTCTCCAACCCGCGCAAGGGCGGCATCATCGCGGTCACGCTCACCGAAAACGACGAATTGATCGCCGTTGAGCTTACCGACGGCAAGCAGGACATCATCATCGCGACCAAGGAAGGAAATGCCATCCGCTTCAACGAAGGCGACGTGCGCCCCATGGGCAGAACTGCGCAAGGAGTCATCGGCATCCGCCTGCGAGACGCCGACGAAGTCATCGGCGCAACGCTCGTGCAGCCCGTCAAAGTCCTGCTGACGATTACCGAACTCGGCTACGGCAAGCGCTCGGCATTTGAAGAGTACTCGGTCATCAAGCGCGGCGGAGTCGGCGTGATTAACATCAAAGTCACGGACAAGAACGGCAAAGCCATCGCCATCCAGGCCGTCAAAGACGACGACGAACTGCTGATTATCACGCAAAAAGGAATCGTCATCCGCGTTCCTGCCAATCAGATTTCTGTTATCGGCAGAAACACGCAAGGAGTGCGCATCATCAAGCTCGAGGAAGGCGACAAGGTCACGTCCGTCGCGGTCGTGCAGGAAAAGGAGAACGGCAATGGCCACACGGCGCCCGCGCCTGCTCCCGTCCAATGACATTCAAGGCGCTCGCGCTCACGTTCTCAGGCATCACCGACCTCTGCGCAGCAGAAATCAAGCACTTGATCGGCGTTACCGGCAAACAAACCGAGGAAGGCGTTGTTTTTGAGACGATTACGCTCGAAGACATCTTCACGGTCTGCTATCGCGCGCAAAGCGTTTCTCGCGTCCTGCTGCTGTTGAGCGAAGGAACAATCGACAAGCTTTCCGTGCCGAAAGAATACCTTTCCGGCACGCTTTCGTTCACCGGCAAGACCACGACCAAAGCGCAGGAGCTTGCCGAGCGCATCGTGGCACAAAAAGTCTACAAGAACGCAGACACGCCGCTGTATTTGCACTTTGAAAACGAGCACTGCTGGCTCGGCGTCGATTTAACCGAGGATATCAGCAAGCGCGACTACCGCATCTTTGTCGGTTCGGAAACGCTGAAGGGCGGAACCGCGTTCGCGGCGCTCATGCTCGCAGGCTACGAGCCCAAGCACATTTTGCTCGACCCGAACTGCCGCGCAGGCAGCATTACGATCGAAGCCGCGCTGCACGCGCTCCAGCTGCCCGTGCGCAACTATTCCAAAGAAAAAATGCCGTTCGGCAGGCGGTTCAAGGAGATCGACACGGAGAAATTCTTTGTTGCCGAAGACAAAAAAGCAAAAGAAAGCATTTCCGGCACCATCATCGCGATTTCGGAGCAGTTCCCTGCCGTGCAGGCCGCGCGCAAGAACGCGAAAATCGCGGGCGTCGGCAAAACGATCGATTTTTCCCGCACCGCATTGGACTGGCTTGACATCAAGTTCGAAAAACAGAGCATCGACCGCATCGTCACGCAGCCCATCGAGTTCACCATGACATTCCCGCCCGAAAAGGCGAAGAAATTCGCTTCATTGTTCTTCGAGCGCGCGTCTGCCGTGCTGAAAAAGAACGGCGCCATCTGCATCGTGCTCAGGCAGGGCGCGGAACAATACAAGACCGCGGCGAAAGCGCACGGATTCTCCGCGACCGAAGAGCGCACCGTGATGCAGGGCAAGGAAACCTGGCAGATGCTGCTGTTCGCGCGCTCCTAAGATTTATATTCTGCAGTATATACATAACTCCATGCGCTACCAGTTCGAAGGCAAATTCCACCGCACGGACAGGCACACCCTTGAACAACGCAAGGAAATGTGCCTGCTGATCAATGCGGGCGTGCCGTACAAAGTCATCGAGAACGCCTACGACGTCAACCCGCATACGCTCCGCGTCGTCTCGGGCATGCGTCGCCAGTGGATGGACAAAGACCAGCTCGCGCGCTCGGACGAGGCGAAATTCGCGTATGCCCAGCGGCTCTACTGCGAGACGCCGAGCGCGGAAATCCGCAAAATCATCGACGACGCGGTCATCAAGCCGTTCGCGCGCGACGTCGCCGCGCGGCTTTTGACGTTCGAACCCCGCGAGCTCCTGCTCGAGGAAATCCTCTGCGTCAACCCGCGCGCGGACAAGGAGCACGCGAAACACGTCTATTCCATCGTCTACACGCTCATGCTGCACGACATCAATGCGCAGAGATCCTACCGCGACGAGGAAAACGCGGTCTGGGAGCTCACCCTGCCCGTGCGCGAGCAGCTGGTCGCTCATGAAACGCGGCAGCTCCACGCCTGGCGCATCATGCGCGACACCCAGCTCGACAAATTCCTCGCCAAGCTCACCGAGACCGAACAGGACGTCATCCGCCAGCAGTACGGCATCGGCAACAAGCCCCGCTCCCTGGCGGCCATCGCGGAGTCCTATGGCGGCAGGCCCAAGCAGTGGGCGCACAAAATCAAGCGCGACGCGCTCCAGCATATCATGCCCGCAGTAAAGGATCTTTATACGACGCTCTGCCTGCCCTGAGCGCGTTTTATTCTCGATGCCACAGATACCTTTATAAAGTTCATTTTCACTACTCCTGTTGGGTTGGGAACGTACTTGGCCGACGGTGGCGCTTCGGCGCCGCTGAGGAAAGTCTCCCCACCGCCGATGCGCCCGCAAGGGCATATCGGCACATTGCCACTCGCGCAGGCGAGTTCCAGCAATGGAAGGCAACCGCACAGAAACGAGACCGCCTTCGAGGAGGATGATGGCTGCGAAGCCCCTGGCGACAGGGGTGAGATAACCGCCAGACGTTCTCGGAGGAATGGGTGAAACGGCGAGGAACTGGCTGGTGCAAGCGGGATTCCCCGTGCTCAGTAGAATGCCAAGCCCGCCTGTCCATCACGGCTCACTGCCGTGAACTCCGGTTGATATCGGAGTTGGAGGCGGACACAAGGGAGCTTATGCGGGCCCAACCCATATTTTTTCATAGGTGAAGACCATGGCTGACAAGAACCGAGTATCGATGCCGGCATCGACGGCAGGATTGACCCGATTTTTCGACGAATACCACAGCAAGCTCGTGCTCAAGCCGGCATACGTGCTCGCGCTCGCCATCATCACCATTGTCGTCGTCCTTCTTTTGAATCTCTACGGCAGCTCGCTGCTCGGTCTGTAAGATGCTTCCCGGAATGAATCCTCGCGACGTGGCCCAGGCGATGAAGCGTTTGGGCATCAAGCAGGAAGAGCTGGAAGCCCACCAGGTCATCATCAAGCTCGCAGACAAAGAGCTCGTGTTCAGCGACCCCCAGGTCGTCCGCGTCGACGCCATGGGGCAAGTATCCTACCAGATCACCGGCACGCCCGAAGAGCGCGCCAAAGAAACGCCCATCACCGAGGACGACGTCCAGACGGTGGCGGAGCAGGCAAAAGTCGATCGTGAGCGAGCGATGGCCGCCATCAAAAAGCACGGCGGCGATTTGGCCGCGGCCATCCTCGAGTTGAGCGACCAAGAATGACCTCAACGCTTGAAGCACTTGACCGTGCGCAGCAGGAATTGAAACGAGCAGACCACCTTATCTACGTCAGTCTCAAGTACACGCGCACCGTCGACGTTCTCAAAAGCATTATCGAACGCCTTATCAGCACGCTCGACGCGGGATTCGACGCGCTGCTGTACACCGCGAAATCCGACGGCAAAATTCCGGCGGTTCCTACTTTACCTCGTCTGAAAATCGAGGCATTGAAGAAAGCGTACGACAGCAGCGAGCCGCTCAAGCCGTATCTCCAGTTCTATCTTCTTTTGCGCAAGCTCGACAAGGCGACCTTTGAGCGCGCGCAGGAATACCGCAGGCACGTGACCATGAAGGCCGCGCTCGAAGAGAGCAAAGTCGACATTACCATTGACATCATCAGCGACTACTTCCACAAGACCCGCGAGTTTTTGACGGTCGTCCAGCAGATGGTGGAAAAGCAATGAGTCATCCCATCAACCTCAACCGCAGGAACTGGAGCAAGGCAGACTTGCGCGCGACCGCAGACATTCTCGCGCACGCGGAGGCAGAGAAAAGCCCGACGATGCGATTCGTCGAGCAATCCGCATTCTGGACGGCGCTGTTGATCGCGATTGTCGGCAACTTCATCGTTTCTGTTGTCTTGGTTCCGTTCCTGTTGCTGCTGAACGGCTTCGGACTGTATTTCACCGTGTTCATCATCGGCGTCACGTTCGGCATCGTCTTCAATGTGCTCGTGCATTATATCGAAGATCTCGGCGAGAACCAGCACATCATCGCAGGAGCCTTTATTCCGGCGCTTGCGCTGATCAATATGTTCATCATCGCGCACTTTTCTAACAGACTTGAGATATTATTGCTGCTCGAGACGCCCGCGCACAGCGCTGTCGGCATCAGCGTCACGTATGTCGCCGCATTCGTCATCCCGTATCTGCTCAAGCACTTCTCGCACCTGCGCCACGAC
>JBGPHE010000069.1:0-5174 GCA_041484255.1 Candidatus Nanoarchaeia archaeon | reverse complement strand
TGCTGCTTATTGATGATTCGCCTGCAGAAGTCTGCGAGCTTGTTCACGTCCTTGTCGCGGAGCACGAGCCGCTTCAGCCAGGCGGTGTCCTTGCTCGCGAGCGCGCTGGAGACCTCGCCGGCGAAGTCCTTGATGACCATAAACTGCCTGCGGAGCACGGTATCGAACTGGTCCGCGTGCGGCTGGGAGATTTCGCGCGCGACGAGGTGGTTCTTGCCGTGCTGGACGATCTCGAAGCCGGTGAATTCCTCGCGGATGACCTCATACGCAGCTTCCAGCTCGTCGTGGTTGGAAAACTGGATGGTGAATTCGTCGTAGCCCTTCTTGTAGAGCGCGCCGAGCGCGCGCTTGACGATTGCTTTGAGATTGGTGATGTCGATGGACGCGGACGTCGGCGCGTGCGCAGAACTGCCGCTCAGCACGATGGTGCCGTCTTTTTCCTCAAGAGAAATCTCGTCGCCCTTCCGGATGTTGTGTTTTTTGGCCCAGGCGCTGGGCAAACTGACCAAAAGCGAGTTGCTGCCGAGCTTGATGACCTTGCGTTTCACGAAGGAAATGAAGCGGGCGCACTATATAATGCTTACGGCGTATAGACGTATAGCTTAGTATATATAGTATAGCCAGTAGATATATACTCACTAACTGCAATTCTTCCCGTCACCAACGAGGTGATTTCGAATGGGAAACAACGAAGACACGAAAATCGTCGCATATCTGCGGGAAAACGCGCGCATCAAGCTCACGCAGCTCGCGCGCAAGACAGGAATGCCGGTGAGCACGCTGTTTGACCGCGTGCACGACCTGCCAGGGCTTGGTATTGTGCGGCTGTCTGCGTTGCTTGACTTTTCCAAGCTCGGCTTTAGCACGCGCGCGACGATACTGATGAAGGCGGGCAAGGACCAGCGCGACGCGCTCCGCGCGCATTTGATCAAGGCGCAGTGCGTGAACACGCTTGCGCGCATCAACAACGGCTATGACTTCATGGCAGAGTGCGTATTCCGCGATTTGCGCGAGCTCGAGGAGTTCTGCGAGAAAATCGAGCAGGCGTACGGCGCACGGCAGCGCGAGGTGCATTTCGTCATCGAGGAGCTGAAGCGCGAAAGCTTCCTCGCGGATCCTGCAGTGCTTGAAGCGCTCGGAGAACCGCATGGCGCGTGACGGCGTCCAGGCGTTCGCGGGGCTGGCCTTTGCCGGAATCGCTTTGTTTTCGTTGTATTCGGGCGGCGAGAAAGTGTACCGCTGGTGCGCGAAGCCCGACAGCCTTACGTACAGGCTCAAAAGCGACCGCGCGGTCTTCGAAAGCCCGAACGGCAGGCAGGAAATACTGGTGCGGGACAAGAGCAGGAAAGCCATCGAACAGCTCATCCTGGAGCGCGAAGCAGAGCAAAAGAAGCCGCTGAGCGGTTATGAGGTCTATCAGCTCTACCGGGGTTTGGATGTGAACAACGACAGCATCATCACGCCCGAAGAGGCGAGTCTCTCCCCCGTCGCACGCCAGTATGTCGCGAGGCAGTAAACTTTATATACCCGTCTATTCCCCGAATGAAGATATGGAAAGAGGTGTACGTATGGACAAGCGCGCTCAAGGACTTCCTATCACAACAATTATTATCGCAATTCTCGGACTCGTTGTCCTCGTTATCCTGTTCGCAATCACAACCGGCAGGCTTGCCATTTTCGGCAGGGCCACGGCAGAATGCCAGGGAACGTGCGTCGGCGAATACACCGGCGCGAGTCCTGCAGTGGATGCTCGCCAGTGCGATCCGTCATTTGAACGACCAATCGTGGGCACGTACATCAAGGCAGGTCAGGCGCAGAACACTCCGCCTGAGCAAACCCTGAAGTGCACGCGCTGTTGCGTTTCGCTTACCTGATGCCTCTCATCACGGAAGTCACGCCCGTCAAGCTCGTTTCGCTTGTTTTGCTTATTGTTTTGTTAATCATTCTTGTGACAAAACTGTTTGTCTTCAACGAATATACAGTCATCCATATCCCGACGATATAGAAAACCTTAAATAACGACTTTCTTCCGTTTGGCGTATGAACAAGAAGGGTCAGGAAGAGCTCGGGCCGCACATCAGCCTCACGACCCTGATGTACACGCTGCTCAGCATCGCCGTGCTCATTTTCCTCATCTTCATCTTTACGAAGTTCATCCAATGAAACGCGCCATCGCCATCACCGAATTGACCTTGATCCTGCTCGCGCTTGCCGCGGGCATCGGGCTTATCCTGTTTGCCAAGCAGGGCACGCAAAAGGTGTCCTGCCTTGAGGACGTGACGCTGTGCAAGCAGAGCTATTCGTTCTTCCAGCGCATCAAGCAGAAGATTCCGGTCGGCCCGCGCGTCGATTGCGTGGCAATCTCGCCGCCCAACTGCGACGAAAAAGACCTGAAGACCACAGACAAGCAGCAGACGATGCATGTTATTGCAGAAAACCTGCGCTACTGCTGGGACAAGACGCTTGGCAAGGACAACACCATCGGCCAGGACTTTGCGGAATGGTCCTATATTTGGCGCGCCATTCACGAGCCGGACGTCGATTTCTGCCTGGTCTGCTCGGAATTCACGCCCGCGGTGAGCATCAGCGCAAGCGAATGGAGTTCTTATCTCGCGAGCCAGACCGTTCCGGGCAGCAGCACCACCTATGATCAGTTCCTCCAGCCGTTCGGTCCTGAAATCTTTGCCAAGCGCTACAAGGACATCAGCTTCACGGCAGGCACGCGCTATTATGTCGTCGACGTGAGCGCCGAGCAGTCCAAGGGCGACAAGCAGAACTTCCTCTACATTGACCCCACGATTTCGTGCGGTGATTCTTCATGGCAGCAAATACACTACCAGCTCCAGCCGCTCCAATGAACAAGCGCGCAAGCATTGCATTCGTGATGGTCTGCGTCGTCCTGCTGGTGCTGCTGATCGCGCTTCTGTTGTTTGTTAATACGGTCTTCACCAAGACAAAAGAAAGCATTCCCGAGCAGCGCTGCGCGCTCAGCGTCCAGCGCGAGGCTGGAGTCAACCTCGCCGGAAAAGCGGCAGGAGCCGCAAGCACAGCGCATGATTTTTCAAGTAATATCGAGTGCCAAACAATTCCCGTCGACCTGACGAAGAACGACGACGCAGCAATCGCGGCCATTCCGTACATCGACAAGTGCTGGAAAACGTTCGGCTCGGGCGCCAAAGACCTGTTCTCGCGCGCAGGCGACAAGAACGCGTTCTGCGCGATCTGCTACGCGCTCGCGCTGAAGCCCGGCACGTCCATCGACCTGAAAAACGCGCTGGCGCAGCGCCAGATCGCTGCAGAATACGACGTTCCTGCCGCGTTGGCAGGCGGCACGCTCGCCGTTGTCTTCTCCGACACGCTTTCTGAATCCGGCGCAGTGCAAAAAGTCCTGGTGCGGCCGATGAGCGAGCTGGGCGCGTGCGCGAACGCAGAGTTCCCGCCGCAGCGCCTCACCTAAAGAATTATAAACCTGCTTTTCACCCTGTTCGGCATGCGCAAAGGAGTCATGACACTGGAGCAGCTCGTTTTTATGATACTCATCCTGGTTATCGGATGCATCGTCCTCTGGGGCATGTATCACCTTCTTTCGACCGGCACCGAGCGCGGCCTCGCGGGGATTTTCGGCTAAGATGAAGCGCGGCTATAGCACGCTGGAGTTCGTGGTCGCCGCAGTCATCATTCTGGCGTTTGCCGGCGCATTCCTGTACGCGTTCGCTCCTCGGCTGCAGAAAGGGATGGGCCTCACTGACCGTTTCTTTCCTGAAAAGTGCGTTGCAACCGGCTTGACGCGCGACGATTACCAGCAGCGCATCACGGACGCGATTGCCGCGGTTCCGCCGCAGGGCGACAAGGCACGCACTCTTTATATGAGCATGAAAGGATGCTTCCCAGACGCGGAAGTCTCGTCGGACGTGAACGCGTTCATGCTCTCCTCGGCAAAGGCAGAGCTTGCGAAGATCAAGGACCTCGGCACGACGCAGTCATTGCAGACGGCGCGCGAAATGTATGATTCTGCGCGTCCGCTCTTCTCGCTTGACGCGTGGGACGCCGATTCGCTGCTGTTCTTCGGCCGCGCATGGCTCTTCGCCAACAGCCCCGAAGGGCGCAAGCCCGTCGATGCGGCTCTCGCGAAGGGCAACCAGCTCACGCCTGCGCAGCAGGCAGAAGCGCTCTGGCTGCAGGCGCAGCTCAACGACAACGCAGGAATGCGCGACAAGAACTACAAGTGGATTATCACGAATTTGAAAAACTCACCCGATCCTGACGCGCAATTGTACGTCGGCCTTGCGTTGCGCGGCTCGCAAAGCAACGAAAGCATTGTTGCGTTCGAGGCCGCGCGCAAATCAACCAAGCCGTACGTCAAGCAGGCCGCGAGTTATTACGCAGGCGTTGAATATTGGAAGCAGGGCGTTATCCTGTCCGCTGCAAAAGACCTGAATGGCGCGAACAACGCATTTTCTAATGCCGGCAACGCATACTGGGACGTATTAACGCAAAAAGACTCACTCTTTTACGACAAGGCGTTCGAAGCGGACGCAAAGCTCGACGAGAAATACCGCGGATTCAAGGACTGCCCGCAAAACTCGGCAATTCAGACTGCGTGCACGTGCAAGGGCGCGCAAGGAGCGGTCATGGGCGTTGCAGGGCAGTATTGCTGCGCGTTCGGCATATCGGCAAAACAATGCGCGTGCGCTTCCGCGAAGAAATGCGAAGACTACAGCGTCGCTGACTGCTGGTCTGACCCGTGCGGCTTCAATGTCATCCCGCAGGCATTCGGCGCGCAGGAGAAGTGCGCCGTGCAGGGCAACGCGTGCGTGACTGAATCATCTTTTGAGGGCGGACCATGAAAAAAGCACAAGGACTTTCGCTGGAAACCATCATCATCGCGGCTATTTTGCTCGCGACCGTCATCATCCTCATCTTCATCGTGTCTAAGCAGGGCGGCATCTTCGGCAAGAACATCGCAGACTGCCAGGCCCAGCAGGGCGTGTGCGTTTCGAGCGCCGCAGCCTGTATCCAGCAGGGCGGGCAGCCGATGAGCTTCTCCTGCCCGAAGGAGACGCCTGCCTGCTGCAAGACGTAACGTTTATATACGCATCTGACGCAGCTTTTTCTATGCGCGCGAAAAGAGGGATGATGCCATTAGAGCTTATTGTGGCTGCTATTCCACTTCT
>JBGPHE010000068.1:0-5255 GCA_041484255.1 Candidatus Nanoarchaeia archaeon | reverse complement strand
TGCTCTTCAGCTCGGCGATGAGCACGAGCAGGTCTGCGTGGTCTTTCTTGATCTTGTCCTGCTCGAGAGAAGTCAAACGCGACAACCGCATTTCGAGAATGGCCTGCGCTTGCAATTCAGAGAGCTTGTAGTCGGCGACCAAGCCTGCTTTTGCGGCTGCAGTATCCTTGCTTTTCTTGAGGAATGCGATGATCGGGTCGATATTGTTGAGCGCGATGATGAGCCCTTCGAGCAAGTGGGCTTTCTGTTCGGCTTCTTTCAGGTCAAAGGCGGTGCGTTTCGTAACAACGTCCTGTCGGTGCGCGACAAAGTGCTCGATAAAGCCCTTGAGCGGCAATACTTGCGGTTCGTTGTTGGCGAGCGCGAGCATGATGATGCCGAACGTGGTCTGCATGCGCGAGTGCTGGAACAATTGGTTCAAGACGACATCAGAATTCGCGCCAGTCTTGAGCTCGATGACGACGCGCATGCCGTCGCGGTCTGATTCGTCACGCAAGTCCGAGATGCCGATGACTTTCTTGTCCTTGACGAGCTCGGCAATCTCCTCAATGAGCAATGCCTTGTTGACCATGTACGGGATTTCGTTGATGATGAGTCTTTGACGATTGCGGAAGTCTTCCACGGTCGCCTTGGCGCGGACCGTGACCTTGCCGCGGCCGGTCGTGTACGCGTCGCGGATGCCTGCGGTGCCCAGGATGGTGCCGCCGGTCGGGAAGTCAGGAGCGGGGATGTGCTGCATGAGGTCGGCGACCGTGCAGTCGTTGTGGTCGATGTAGTGGATGATGGCGCCGCAGACTTCTTTGAGGTTGTGCGGCGGGATGTTCGTGGCCATGCCGACCGCGATGCCGGACGAGCCGTTCACGAGAAGATTGGGCACTTTGCTGGGAAGCACGGTCGGCTCCTTGAGCGAGCCGTCGTAATTGGGAACGAACTTGACGGTTTCCTTGTCGATGTCCTGCAGGATTTCCTCGGCGAGTTTCTTGAGGCGGGCTTCGGTGTAACGCATCGCTGCCGCGTTGTCGCCGTCGACCGAGCCGAAGTTTCCTTGGCCGTCGATGAGGATGGCGCGGAGCGAGAAGTCCTGGGCCATGCGCACGAGCGTGTCGTAGATCGCGGAGTCGCCGTGCGGGTGGTACTTACCCATGACGTCTCCGACGATACGGGCGCACTTCTTGAAGGGCTTGTTGTGCAGCATGCCCATTTCGTACATGCCGTACAGGACGCGTCGGTGAACCGGCTTGAGGCCGTCGCGAACGTCGGGAAGGGCGCGGCCTACGATGACCGACATGGAGTAGTCCAAGTAGGACTGCTTCATCTCGTCTTCAATCACGCGCGTGACAATGCGATTGGCCGGCGTTTTGACAGGATTATCTGTTGCAGTCATTTTAGCGTCGAGAAACTCCCCTTTTCTCGTCGATAAATGAGAAATGCGGACGATTTATAAGCCTTTCCTTTCTAAAACGCGTTAATAAGGTCTATAAACGAGCTTTTCGCCGCTTTTGCCCCGACGGGAAAACATAAAAAGAGCTGCTCTTTTCGTGAAACAATGGTCACCATCAACGACATCGTTACCAAGAACCTGCCCAAGCTGCTCTCCGACCAGCCCGGCGGGATGAAATATGCAGCGATGGGCATGACTGCGGTCAATGGCAAAGTAGGCGTCACGTTCTTTTATGACATCAACTACGGCGAAATCATCCATTTCGGCAAGAAGGACGAGCTGAAGGCCATTCCCCAAGCATATGGCAAGTTCTCGGAAGGCATGATTGAGCAGGGAATCATGGTTATCGAGATGGACGCGAAGAACGCGTCACGTCCGCTCGGCAAGATCATCGCACATGATATTCCGAAAAAAGCGCTTACCTTGGTGGAGCACACCCTGAACGCGTCGATGCAGTCGTACAATTCGACCGTGTGCTGATTACCGCGCAAGATACGCTTTTCTTATTTTCTCAGGGAAGCGCTCGATCGCGTAGCGCAATGCCGTGCGCGGCATGGCGTGAATGTGCTTGTTCAGAAAGGTTTTCAGCGTCTTTTCGTCGCGCTTGCCGACTTCGCGCAGCATCCAGCCGACGGCTTTGTGCATCAGGTCGTGCTCGTCGCGCAACAGACGCTCGGCGATGCGCAGCGTGTGCGCGAATTCATGCGCGCGGATGAATGCGTACGTGGAAACGATGGAAATGCGGCGTTCCCAGAGGTTTTTGGAGCGCGAAAGCGCGTCCAAAAGACCTATTTCCTTGTCGAGCAGGTAGTCGCCGACCAGATGATACGCGCTGAGGTCGACCAAGTCCCAGTTGTTGACGTATTTTGTGTGCGCGAGATAGAAATCGACGAGCTTTTTGCGCGCAGCATGCTTGGCGCGGCGATAATGCTCGAGCAAAATCATCAGCGCGATGAGCCGATGCTCGTGGATCTTGCTTTGGAGCAGCTTTTTGAGGTCAGACAGCGGCAGCGTGGCGTATTTTTTCGCGATTGCGCGCGATTCAGGAACGGTCACGCCGAGAAAAACGTCGCCTTCGCCGTACTCGCCCTTGCCGGTTTTGAAAAAGCTCGCGGAAATCTTGGCTTTCGCAGGGCTTCCGCGCGCCGCAAGGTCTTTTTTGAGCTGCGCAAGCGTCATCGTCTTAGAAAAGCTGCCTGATGATGTTGTTTTTGACGCGGTAGTTCTTGCCGCAGTAGACGCACTTCTTGATTTTGTTCGTGAGAATGCTGTCGCGCGCCTCATATTTCATGTGGTGCTTGCATTGCGGGCAGATAAGTTCGAAGCGGAGCATGGTTTTAGTGGTGGCGCTTGTGCTTTTTCGGCTTTTCTTCTTCGGGTTGCGGTTCGTGGTCACCCGGAGCAGGCGTTTCTGCAGGTTCTTCGGCGGTTTCTTCCGCAGGAGCCTCTTCGGCAGGCTCTTCAGACGCTTTGTCTTCTTCTTCGGTCATTTCAGGCGGAGCGGGAATGGTCTCGGGAATCTCAGCAGCGTCGCTTTCTTCGGCTTCGGGCTTCTCGCCTTCCAGGATTTGCGCCACACGGTGCTCGATGCGCTCCTCCATCTCAGGAGGCACGCCGTTAGGAAACAGCCCGGTGGGTGTGTAGTCGCTCTTGGCAGGCTTTGCCGCGCGCGCTTCTTTCTTGATTTTCTCGACCGTGAGCGCGCCTTCCTCTTCCATCGCGGCAGATTCTTCCTCGGTCGCTTCAGAGGTCTCGATGCCGGCTTCGCCGAGGATTTTCTTGGCGAGGATGTCCGCGGCTTCCTCTTGCGTCACGGGAACTTCTTCGGCATGCTTGTGCTTGTGTTTTTTCTTCGCCTTCTGCGCTTCGCCGTACGTGTCGAGCTCGCCGACCTTTGCGCCGATGACTTCGATCTCGGGCGCGAGCACCGGCGGAGAGTCGGTGAAGATTTCGACTTGCGGCCTGCGGTCTTTTGCTGCCTCGACGATCGCCTGCTGGGTCTGCTGGACCAATTCTTCCTTGGTTTCGATCGCTTGCTCGAGCGCGGCGACGTTTTTGAACTTCTCTTTCAGTTTTTCCGGCGGAACGTCGAAGTAGTCGAAGAATTTGGGAGTCAGTTTGATGAGTTTCGAGCGTCCTTTTTTCTCGCGCGTGATGTAGCCCAGCTCTTCGAGCTCATCGAGGTGGCGGTATGCCTTGTTCGTGCGGGTTTTGATGACCTGGCTCTGCATCACGGGCGCCTTGTACGCGACAACGGCGAGCGTTTCGAGAATGGACTTGGGCAGTTCAGGAGTCGTCACGACTTTCTTGACGACGGGAATGTACTTTTCGCGAACGGTCAGCTTCCACCCGTTGCCTTCCTGGACGAGCATCAGCGAGCTTTGTTTTTCGTCGATCTCTTTCTGCAAAAGCTGGAGCGTGGTCTGTACGACGTCGAGGTTGTCCTCGCGGCACAGCCTGCCGAGTTCTTCAAGCGAGAGCCGCTTGCCTGCGGAGAAAAGCAGGGATTCGATTTGGTTCTTGAGGTCGCTCATGGGAGCGCGTACTGGTCACCGGTCTTTTTCAGCTTTTTTTCTTCAACGAGCTTGTCGAGGAACGGCACGAGTTCCGCGGGAACGACGCCGACATAGTGCGACATTTCGCTCGCCGTGCTCTTGCCGGTCTCCACGAGGTGGAGCAGGAATCTGCGGAACGTGTTGAGGGAGTTCATGTCGAGCACCTGCTTGCGCGTGCGCTCGTTTTTGATGATGGCGTCGGCCTCGTGCAGCCTTGCCTGCAGGTCATTCAGGAGCGCGTTCAAACGGTCAAGGGGCAGCGTGAAGCTCGCGGGTTCGAAGACTTCCACGGAGCTGGGCATGCTTTCGAAGCAGAAGTCCAGCAGCGACGCCAAATCTTCGAAGCGCATCTCGAGCTCGCAGTAGATGGTGAATATCTTGTCCGTGGGCTCGGCTTCGGCGATTTCGGACTTGGTGACGGTATGGCTCTTCTTGAGCTTGTCCACGTAGTCAGTCATGGTCTTCGTGATGTACTCTTTGGGCGCGCCGAGCATCTCGATGATGATGCGTGCGCGGACAGGCTCTTTCATACATCGACCTTCCCCTCGTGGCTATTTATAACTTTTGCTGGGAATGACGCCCGATACGGTTATCGTCGAGGAATACGAATTACTATTCGAGAGTACTCATAAAAGTTTATCTAGCTGGGAACGGCTTCACCATTAGGGTGTGGAAACATGTTTGGATTTGGTAAGAAAAAGCAATCGACGGCGATGCCTGAACTGCCGCCGCCCCCTTCTCCGCCAGGATTTGCGCGCCCGCAGGGCGACATTCCCGCGATAACCGCTCCTGAAACGCACGACGACTTGCCCGAGCTTCCCGAAATGCCGCGGCGCAGCGTCGATCTTCCCGAGCCTCCCGCTCCTGAAATGCCCGAGATGCCCGCGCACGAGGATTTTCCCGCTCCCGAGCCCGTCAAGGAATTCGAGATGCCGCAACTCGAGCAAAGCGCGCGGCCTGATTTTCCCGAACTGATGCCCGCGGAGTCGCACGATGCGCCCGCATTCGAGCAGCGCGAGACCGTGCGCCGCTCGGTCGGTCCGGCGTTTGTTTCTGTCGACGATTACCGCACAATCATGGAGCATTCCAACCGCGTCCGCGAGAAGCTCGCGGAAGCGGAGCAGTTCGTGCACCGCCTGCACGAAATCAAGGCCGAGGAAGAATCGGTCTTCGAGAAATGGCGCGGCCAGCTTGAGGACGTCGAGCGCAAGCTCGGCCACATCGACCGCGTTATTGCAAAAGCCAAAAGGTGATACTCA
>JBGPHE010000067.1:0-5265 GCA_041484255.1 Candidatus Nanoarchaeia archaeon | reverse complement strand
TTCGAGCTTTGCTTTCGGGAACGGAAGCGACAGAATGCCAAGCGGAACGCAGAGCAGATAGCCCAGCATACGGTCAATCCAGCGCAGTACGGGAATTTTCATTTTTTCTTGGGGTTCCGCACGGCGATTTCGCGCACCAGCAGGGTCATTTCCTGCGTTAACTGCTCCTGCTTGACATACACGCGGAAAATCAAGTAGAACAGCAGCAAGATGCCCACGTACACTGCAAGGTCAATCGGCCGCGAGATGCCGAACAGATTGGAGATGATGTCTGCCGTGCGCGGAAGGACTGAACTGCCGATAACTGCTGCCCAGATGACTGACCAAAAGATGAATTCGCCGATTGAGATCTTTCGGTCGCGCAAGCGCAGGATGGCGCGGCTCCACGCGAACAAGGCGAAGACCACGACGATGATTTGGAGTACGGATATGTTCATAGGTCACCTCAGGATGAACTTCTTCATAATCATGCTGTACAGGATGCGGAAACTCTCGCCGAACGAGCCGTGGCCTTTCTTCATCGTTTCATCAGTATAATTGATGACGACGGGCACTTCCTTGAACTTCAGCTTCTTGCGGTGCACTTCCTCAATGATTTCCGAGGCGTGCGCCATGCGGTCTGACGTGATGTTAATCTTCTTTGCCGCCTCGCGCGAAAACACGCGGAAGCCGTTGTGCGCGTCCGTCATCTTGACGCCATAGAACATCCACATCACGAATACGCTACCTTTCAACAGGACGCGGCGAATCCACGGAACCTTGTCAATGGACTCCTGCTTCAAGAAACGCGAACCAATAGTGATGTCTGCCTTGCCTTCGGCGACGGGCTTGATCATCGCCGGCAGGTCTTCTGCGCGGTGCTGGCCGTCAGCGTCAAACGTGACGATTATGTCCGCACCTTGCTGAAGTGCATAATCGATGCCGGTCTTCAATGCGGCACCCTGACCGCGGTTCACGACATGCTGCAATGCAGTTGCGCCTGCCTTGACGGTGGCATCGAATGTCTTGTCCTTGCTGCCGTCATCGACAACCACAATATTGTGATAGCCTGCCTTCTGCAATGACGCAATCACCTTGGGAACAGAATGCTCTTCGTTGAAGGCAGCGATGACGATAAACACGGATTTCCCCATAGGCTAAAACGAGCGCAATTGGTTTATTAAGCTTATGGATGCCAGATGTAGGTATATCCCGACAAAAAGACCGGATTTGCAGTTCATATTGACGGTTCATTATCGTTATAATCCTCGACGGGTTTGCGCGATTATGAACACACTGCAAGCAATCATTTTTGACAAGGACGGAGTCATCGTTAATTCAGAGCAAGTAAAATGCGTGACGATGGAGCAGGCGCTCGCCTCGCTCGGAGTCACCAATTTACCGAACTTTGACGAGTGGTTTTTCAGCAGGGTCGGAGTGCCCGGATTAGAGTCCTGCGAAAGATGCGTCGCGCGCTACGGGCTCGCGCTGGAACCCCAAAAGCTGCACGAAACGACGGAAAAAGCCCGGCGTGAAGCGTTCGCGGCTCAGGACGTGCCGATTATCGAATCGACGGTCGAATTCATGAAGCGCGTGTACGAGTACGGGCTGAAGATCGGAATCGCGACTTCTGACGCTCCCCAAAACATGCGCAAGCATATGCAACAGGCAGGCGTATTGGATTATATCGCTGCAATGACGTCAGGAGCGCCCGAAGCAGGCGAAGTGACGCGCGACAAGCCCCACCCTGACGTGTATTTGGTCGCGGCGAAAAAGCTCGGACTCGAGCCCCGCGCATGCGCCGCAATCGAAGACACGGCGGTCGGCGTCAAATCCGCAAAAGCAGCAGGCATGTACTGCATCGCGTTCAAGAACCCGCTGAGCGGAAATCAAGACTATTCCCTCGCGGACATGGTCACCGCTGACCTGCGCACCATCGACCTTCAGAAGCTCACAGCTTCGTGTTAAGGCGCGAGGTGCAGACTGAACGGTCTGAGGAGCGAGGAATTCCTTCGGTCATCAGCAAACGGTATGTGAGGCTTATGTGAGCCTGATGCCTACTGTGAACTTCGCGATGTTCTCGGTGCGTTCTGAAATCGCACGGAGATGATAGATGAGCAGCGGGTGCTTCTCGGTTTCAAACCACTTCCAAGTCATTTGCTTTGCTATGCCGGTAAACCAATCAATGCGGAATGAGTAGAAGTTTTGATATGTCTCATTGAAGAATGTGGCCAGTTTTTTCTGGAATGGGACCAAATCTGAAGGGGCCTTTTTCCGTTCAAGGTAACGCGACAGGTATTCGTAATGGTCTACGATTTCTTCAAGTTGCGTCAAGATGAAGTAATAGTACTTGTATTCTAATGGTAGTGCGCTTGTGTTGATCATGCGGCGCAGATTCATGCACCCCTCAATGATTATGATGTGTTTCGCGCGTATGTCATCAAGCAGCGCGACATTGCCTTGGATATACAGGGTAAATGTCTCAACTAAGTCTTTGGTAAGCAGAAAAATGCGTCTGAATTGGGGCTGGAATGCCTGACGCTCCACCATAATGGTCTTCAGGATGCACTGCCGCGTCGAGACATTCTCCAGTCGCCATTCCGAAAGTGGACGAATCGCCCACAGGAGCAAGGGGATCATCTCAGGCTTATCGAACTTCACGCGAACGGTCTTGAAACCAGCATCATAGAGCAGTTGCAAAACACGATACACGCCAACTCTGCTCGTTTCCTTGAGCTCTATGGAGATTTCCTTCTCTCGCGGTAGCGGTTTTGCAGAAACCAACAAATAATTCTCGATTTCCTCAAATTCGACAGAATCCCCTTTTCCGAGCTGTTGCTTGGTGAGCCATTTCTTGGGGATCGCTGCCATCAGGCAATGCTGGCCCTGCTGCACGAGCTTGCGCTTCATAGAAACACGTTCGTGCGCGTTATTTATAAACTTAAGCCTTTTTTAAAAGCTTAAGCTTAATCCTTTTGAGCAGCCGCTGGTTCTCAGTACGCATGACTGATGAACTTTCCCCAGACCTTGAGAAGCGCATTAAGCAAAGGCAAGAGTTGGCCCAGGCGCGAGGAATCTTCCATAAGGCAATCACCATAACCGCGTATCTCGGTAGCGGAGCGGATCCTGCGCGTGTCGAGAACACAGGAATGGAGTACGAGATCGATTGCTCATTTAAGAACAAGGATTTTTCTATTCATCATCAGGCTATGGGCAGGTATTTTAGTGACGGCTATAACTGCTGTTCTAGTGTTGAAATAAAGTATAGGGGCAAAAAAGTCTTTGAAGATAGGGCGTGCTATATCCCTGGAGACTGGGAAAAGAAATTTGAGACGCTCGCTGTGAACGCAAATAAGATTCGTGATCAATATCTCAAGGAGCAACAGCGGAAAAAGGAAGAAGAAAAAAAGAAACACGAAGATGAGACTCGCAAGCAGTGGGGTCTCTAATCAGCCTTCTTCGGTTCGAGCGAAACCATCTTGATCTTGAAGCGCAGCGTCTGGTTGCCCAGGAAGTGCTTCTTCGGGTCAAAGCCGTAGGCCGCATTGGGCGGGATCTGGACGACCTGCGTGTCGCCGACTTCCATGCCCCTGACTGCGGCGTCAAAGCCTTCAATAACTTTCTGCGCTCCGACGGTGAACTCGAGCGGCGGGTTCAGGTCTGCGCCGTCGAACGACGTGTTGATGGTGATATCCTTGTTCTTCCAGCTCTTGATGCTGCTGTCAAAGACCGAGCCGTTCATCAGCGTGCCGATGTAATACACGCCGACCGTGTCGCCTTCCTTGGCGCCCTTGGTGATCTTGACGTGCACGGTCGTGTTGCCTGCATCTGCGAGGCCGCTGAAGCTCTTCGTGACATTGCCTGACCAGTCCACCTTGTAGACGATGGCCTGGCCGCCGGTCAGGAAGCTCTGGCGGTTGAATTCCTTGAAGTACTTCAGGCCGTGGCCCTCGAGGAAGTACATCCTGACGAACATGCTGTTGATGAGCTCGGGCGAGGAAAGCACGCTGCGCCACGTCGTCGGGCCGGTCGGGAAGAGCAGCACGGCGATATTGAGATTGGAATCATTGAAGTGCGTCTCGGTGAACTTGCCGTCAACGCCCAGCTTGACAATGACTGGCGGCCTGCCGACGCCCTGCTGGACCTGCACGACGGTTTCGCCGTTGGTGAGGTTGTGCTGGACGCCATTGCTGCACGAGACAACCGTGCCGGCTTGCACGGTGCAGTCTGCTGCGCCGAGGATGCCGGGCCAGGGCGAAATCCACGCGTTCGCGTCGTTCTCGTTCGCGAGGCCCGTTGCCGAGGAATACATGTCCTCTGCCTGGCTGTCGGTGTAGTTCCATTCCGTCTTCATGTAGTTGACCGCGGTGTCGTGGTCTTCATTGCGGAGCATGATCCATGCCTTGGCGCGCTCAAAGTTCCAGAGACCGAAGTGGCTCCAGACGCCTGACTTGCCGATCATGTCATCCGAGGCGATAAAGTAGTCCTCGGGCGGGTTGCAGTGCGTGAAGCCGAGGATCGTGTCGATGTTCTGCATGCCGTTGCGCTGCAAAATCTGTCGCGCGGCGTCCTTGTTGACACCGATAATCTGGTAGAGGATCTTGCTGCTCTTGACCGGGTCGTTCAGCTGGCCGTTGATTTCGTCAAACGCGCTGTTCGAGCCGCAGTCCAGCATGCGGAGGATGCCTACTGCTTCTGTTTCGTTGCTCGTGGCGAGCACGCGTCCGATCCAGTGCGCCATGGGCGTGTTCTGCGACGCGCCGTCAAAGGTCACCGGTCTGTCGGCGACGTACTTGAACTGGTGGCCGAAGTCCCACCACGAATTGATGACTGCGTTCGGCTGGGAATCGCCCTTGATTGCGGTCAATGCGTTCCACCAGGCATCGTTCATGATCGGGACATTGTTCTGCATTGCGCCATACGAGCCCTTTGCCTGGCCCGACAGCATGAAAATGATGAGGATGGTCATGACGACATGCGGAATCTTGGCATTCAGCTTCAAGTCCTTGACTGAAACCTGCACGACCCACTGGTAAATCTTGCCCAAGCCGATTCCGAACGCGACCGCGAATGCCGGCGCGAGCAGCAGCGTGAAACGGACGCCCTTTGTGGATGCGTAGATTGTTGCGACAAACCAGAGCGCGAAGAACGGCGCGTACTTGAAGTCCAGCTTCCAGCCGTCGCTCTTGCGCTGCGCAGCCATCAATGCGATGCCCGCGACGGCGATCCAGAAGAACAGCCAGCCGCCGACAGCTCCTACGGCTCCGGCGATGCTGGTCGGGTTCA
>JBGPHE010000066.1:0-5362 GCA_041484255.1 Candidatus Nanoarchaeia archaeon | reverse complement strand
CTGCTTTCGTCTCCGCCATGGCCGTCACTCTGCACCCTCGACTATAAAAATATTTCTAGTATACGAAATAGTAACATTTATATATTAGCGACTTCACTGCCAAGTGTAGCATTTCGAGTAAAAAAGAAGCGGGAAAGAGAGGTGCAGAGAGAATGGTCGAAGAGTTGCTGATGCGCAAAGTGGTTTCTAACCTGGTCGAGCAGACCAACGAAGTCGCGCACAGCGCGGCGGTTTCGAACGCCGACAATTTCAAGAAGATTCTGCCGACGCTCCTGGAGCGCGGCCTGGACAACATCAACCTGTCCATGTTCAACGAAGTCACGCGCCGCCACGTGCTGAACGTGCTCGGCGACGAATACCAGCGCAAGGGCAAGCTCAACGAAGCAGTCAAGGCATTCATTCTCGCGGGCAACAAGCCCAAGCTCACCGAAATCGGCGAAGACTACGAGCGCGTCGGATTGTACAGCAACGCAGTCGACTGCTACAACCTCGCGGACAATCACGTCAAGCTTTTGAAACTCGGCAACAAGTGCCTCGATGACGGACGCCTCGGCGACGCGATCAAGGCGTTCCGCGCCGTCAACAACGTCGAACGATTATCCAAAGTCGGCGAAGACTGCCTGGCCCGCGGCAAGTGGGACCACGCCATCGAAGTCTTCACGGCCATCCGCAGCCCGGTCAAGCTCGTCGAAGTCGGCGACCGCTGCATGCAGGAGCACCACCTCGCGTTCGCATTGAAAGCATACGAGCTCTCGGGCGACAAGGAGAAACTGTCCGCGCTCGGCGACGTCTGCCTCCGCGAAAACCTGTTCACCACCGCGCTCCAAGCCTACCAACTGGCGGGCAATGAGATGATGATGCAATTCATCAAGGAAAATTTCGGACACCAACTCGGGTAAAAACACATGCGCTGCACACAACACCGCAAAGAATTCCAAGGCGCCTGCAACTGGTGCGGGAGCAAGCTCTGCGAGCTCTGCGTCGCCAAGCAGGAAGGCAAAAAAGTCTACTGCGAGACCTGCGCAGTGAGGCTCGTCCCGTTCGTGCGCGAGAAATTGCCCGCGCCCCGGCCGATGACGCGCCCCATGGCCCGCCCGATGACCGCAACCACCGCTCCCGTTCCGCAAGCCGCAGAATCCGGCGCAGTCAAGCGCCGCTTCGTGCTCGGCAAAGACGGCTATTTCGAATTACGATAAACGAGGACTGATACACCATGGACATCGAACAACTCCGCAAAATCAACCAGCTCAGCAGCGAACTCAAGCGCCACGGCATGGTCACTTCATCGACCGACGCCTACGAGCAGGCCCAGCAGATCGTCACGATCACGCCCAAGAAGAGCGTCTCCAATCAGGAGACCGTCTTGGTTGAAGCGTCCCCTTCCGCAGACCCGCTCGTCTCCCGCCAGTTCCAGGTCGAGATCGACCGCATCCAAAAAACCGTGAACGAAGAACTTGATGTCCTGCGTTCCGCAATGAACCAGATCATCGCCGAAGTCAACGCGTTGCGCGACGACTTGAGCAAAGCGCAGGCAGTTCAGCCGCCGAAGCAGAAAGAAAAGCAGGTCGAGCTGAAGACCGAAGTAAAGGTCCCGCACCCGCGCCAAGGCAACTACCAGCCCGGCGACGTGGACATCCAGAAGATGTTCTACTTCGGCACGAAGAAATAATTAGCTTTCTTTTAGAGAATATTTTTGGATTTGCGTATAGGGCACCACACTTCGATTCGTCCCTAATCTTGTGGTGAAGGAATACGGAATCGCACCAGCATGGTCAATCGTAACGCCAGACATGTCTCTTCCTGCGTCGTCTCGGGTTAATCCGAGCCTCATCGGCTCAACAAGTTTTCCTTCGATAGAATAGTCTTTTCCAAATCCATCAAAACAATCAAGCGTGACCCGCATTCCCGGGCGCGCGTGTTCTAAGAATGCAGAAAGCATCTGACGTTGCTCGGTCGAAAGAACTTCAAAAAACATAGTGGACCCGCGGCCCATGATTAATCGTTCTCCACTCGAGGCGCCAAGATGAAGCTCAGCATGACCTTGTCGACGACCTTGTACTCGAGCTTCAGCGGATAGTCCTGGTTGAAGCCGATGGTCACGGTGTCGGCGAGCTTGCCTGCGGCAATCATCTTCTTCAAGTATTCGATGGAATACTTTGCCTTGACTTTCGCCGGGCTTTCGCACGTGATCTTGGTCTCGTTGCCGTGCGCGATCTCGATGTGCGCCTTGCTCAGGTCGCCTTCCGCGGAAATCGAGAACTTGTTCGGCTCTGCCGCGAACGTGACCGACTCGGCAACAATGTCCGCGTCTTCAATCGCGTCGTTCAGCACGTGCGATGCGGTCTGCACCATCACGGGGAATGTCAAGTTGGGAACGCGCTGCTCCTTTTCCTCGATGTCGATGATCGGCAGCGAGAAGGTGCGCACGGTATTGCCTTTGAGCGTGATCTGCAATTTGTTCTCTTCCGCGACCTGCAGCGTGAGGATGTCGTTCGCCTTTGCGCGGCGCAGCACCTGCTTCAGGTTGGCGAGATTGATTGCGAGCTCCATCTCCTTGGGAACTTCGTACTCCGTAAACGCCGAGGAAAGCAATTTGTAGACGACCATCGCGACGTTCGCGGGGTCCATCGCGATCATTTCGAGTCCGTCGCGAGAAATCTTGAAGCGAGCCTCGTTCACGAGGTCGGAAATAACAGCGATACTGTCTTTGAGATACGTCGGATCAGCCAAAACAAGTTTCATGTCGACTCCCCCTATAACTCCTACGGAATGGTTAATGCTATTTAAAGATTGTTATACTCAATCCTACACGATTTTGACGCGCTGCGGCACGACGATGGCGTGGATGTTCTTGTCCGTGTAGCCCAATTCTTTCGCCAGAGAAACAAAGTTGTCCATCATGCCCGGCTCGCCGTGCGCCGGAATCACGTGCTTGGCCTTCACCATCATCAAAAACTCGCGGATGTCCTCGCGCGACGAGTGGCCCGAGACGTGAATGTCCGTGAACAAGCGCACGCCGAGCTTGCGGAGCTGCTCGTCGAGGTCTGCGCGGTTCTTGCGGTTGATGTCCGCCGGAATCACCGTGCACGAGAAGATAATCTGGTCGCCGGGCGAGAACTTGAACGACAATTCGCCGCGCACGATGCGCGCGAGCGCCGACTTGGGTTCTCCCTGGTGCCCAGACATCACGAGCAAGTACTTTCCCTTGCCCTTTGCCTGGACTTCCTTGAGCATCTGCTCAATCTCGCGGCGATACTTGAGAATCTTGATGCCGTCAAACTTCGTGACGTTCGCCGCCTCAGCGGCCCAGCAGTACTTCGCGATGGAACGGCCCGCGAAAATCACTTTGCGGTCGAGCTTCTTGCCGAACTCGGCGATTTCCTTCAGGCGCGCGATGTGGCTGGAGAACGTCGTGACGATGACTGCCTTGCCGGTGTTGTCGATGCCCATCAAGACATCGTCCAGCATGTCCTTCGCGACCAGCTCTGACGGCGTCCTGCGGGCCGCTCCTGCGTAGATGCAGTCCTGCATCAGCAACAGCACGCCCTTTTCGCCGATCTTCTTGAAATGGTCATAATTCGGCGTCCTGCCCAGAATCGGGTGGTCGTCGAGCTTGTAGTCGTTCGCGTAGATGATCGCGCCGTACTTCGTGTGCAATACTGCGATGATGGTCTGCGGCGTCGAGTGCGTGATGCTGCAGAACTCCAGCGTGAGGTCGGGTCCGAGCTCGTAGCGCTGCGTCGGCTGCAAGGCGATGATTTTGTTCGGCAAACGGATGTGTTCGTCCTTGCACATCGTCTTCAGCACTTCTGCGGTGAACGGAGAAACGATAATGGGCGCGTCGTATTTGGACGCGAGATACGGGGCGGCGCCGAGGTGGTCGAGGTGGGCGTGCGTCACGACGATGGCGCAGACTTGGGAACGCCAGTCCTTGATGGTGCCGTCCTGCGGCACTGCTTCGGCTTTCTTCAGCGAGGTCTCGTTCAGCCGAACGAACTCTCCCATTTCCTCTTCAGTGACCTTGATGTAGTTGGGCATGTGCAGGCCCATATCGAAAAGAACAACCTTGTCGTCGACTTTCACGGCGGTCATGTTCCTGCCGACCTCGCCGTAGCCTCCGACCGCGCACACTTCAACGCCCATATTTGTCAAGGATGTGTCTATTCCCACTCATTCTTGGATTGGGAATGACATTCCTGGGAATTGTCGAGAATAAGAGGTATATATAATGTGCGGTTGGGAATGAGAAAATCAGCCAAAAACAAACGATTCAAGCGTATTATCAGGGTTGTATGTGAACGTCGCCTTGACGTATTCGCCCTTCAGCACTTTCGGAAGCCAGTGCTGGTCCGCGGGCATCATTCTATTGTACGGAACCGCTGTTAATGGGTGCCATTCGGGCGTGATTTTGTCCGGTTCTGCCGCGTAAATCTCGCCCTTCCAGCGCCGCGTGACATAGACGTGCACCAGCTGGTTCCATTCCGGCTTTTGCGGCCAGTAGAACGTGATCTCGGCGACTTTTTCCAAGTCTTCGGCCTCGATGCCAGCTTCTTCTTTCAATTCGCGGCGGGCAGTGTCTTCGATCGTTTGGTCCGCGTCGGTCTTCTTGCCGCCATAGCCGTTGTATTTTCCCGCGCCGACCTTCTGCAGTTTCAACCCAAGAGAAATCTCCTGCTCGTTCCGGATCGGCAAGCAGACGGTCGCGTTAATCAACTGCACTCCCCCATAAATGCGGCGGACAGGATTTGAACCTGCGTAGGCACTAAGCCAACAGCTCTTGAGGCTGTCCCGTTTGGCCACTCCGGCACCGCCGCGAATACAGAATTAGACCTTCGACCGCTTTAAAAACTTAGCTACTCCAGCGCGCCGAGACGGCTTTCGATCTTCTCGAGCTCTTCCTGCAGGAGATCTAATTTGGATTTGGGCCGCGCCACGCTGGGCGACGGACCCGAGTATGATTTCTCAACCTTTTCCTCTTTTTCCCACGCAGCACTTTTTTCGCGAACCGGAAGCGCGATAGGCGCCTTCGGCATTTTTGAACGCAATCTCCTGTTCAGCGAGCCGAGCTCGTCCACGACGACCTTCAGCTGGGATAATAATTCCGTCTTCTGCTCCTTGGTGTGGCGGTATTCCTCGTATTTTTTCAGGCAGTCAAGCACGTCCTTGGTCGCCATAAGAACATCTCTTCGAGTAGCGGAAGGCTCCTTGATTTCGACAAACAGCAGATCGGGCTCTTGTTTTTTCATGACTGCGGTTCCAGAAGGGATTTGTCAATCGACGACAGCCGTTCCTCGACGTCGTCGATATCGTGCGCCCACGCCTCGACCTGCTGGTCTTCCTGCTGCTTCAGCTCGTTGACCTT
>JBGPHE010000065.1:0-5423 GCA_041484255.1 Candidatus Nanoarchaeia archaeon | reverse complement strand
GGCGTCTGCGCGCCCCAGCCGTCCAGCAGCGCGCGCTTTCCCGACCAGTATTCCAGCCAGAAGCCGTCGTCGGGGTAGGAAAGCAGGGTCGCGTTGTCCGGGAACGCGGTGCGGGCCGCGAGCGCGGCATCGCGGAACTCGTTCGTGGGCGGCCCCTGCCCGAGCTCGATGGTGTGCGTGAGCGTCGAGAACAGCAGGCCGCAGAACAGCACGAGCAGCGTGAGCGCGCGGATATCGTCAAAAGACCATTTCATCTGCGCGAAGAACGCGAGCGCGGCTCCGGCCAGGAGCGACACCACGACGTGCGCGATAACCAGCGCGGACGGGACAAAGAGCGCGACCGCGAGGAGCAGCGTGAGAGCGAACATCGCCGCGTAATACTTCTTCTTGAACTGCCAGAACAGCGTGAGGCCGATGAGCGCAAGCAGCCAGGCGAACAGGCTCAGCCCGTTGCTGCCGCCAAACGCGCTGATGGCGAGCGCGACCGGAACGGGCTTGCTGAAAGGAAGCGCTTCCTGCTGCAAAAACGCAGGCAATGCCACGGCGACGAGCGCGATGAACGCGGCCAGCGATGCGAACAGCATCCGCTTCGGAACATTCCTGTTCACGCTGCGCAGGAGCATCGGCAGGGCAAATGCGACCATGGCCGTGATGACGCCGAACGTCGCGAGCCCGGCCGCAATAAGCGCGGCCAATGCCGCGTGCGCGACCTTCGCGCCGAGCGACTGCCGCGGCCGCTGCGGAGCGAGGACGAGCACGTACAGCACGAACAGGAACAGCTCGAGCGCGCGCGGCGTCGCCTGCGTGAAGATATCCGCAAAGAGCGGCGAGATCACGAAGACCAGCAGAGTGCCCGTCGACACCTCTGCGGGCAGCTTCCAACGGCGGAGCACCAGTGCCGCGCACGCGAGCGTCGCGATGCCCAGCAGGAACGGAACGAGGAGCGCGGCGTACGTGATTCCGGTCACGAGCGCGACGCCTGCGAGCAGGAGATCAAAGAGGTCGAACGAGTACGCACGCTCGGGCATCGCGGGATCCTGCGCGGGAATGCCGTGGTGCGCGATGAAATCCGCGATGCGCGCGTGGCCGTAGCCGTCGCTTCCCGGCAGGAGCGGCTCGTGATGGAGCGTGCGGATGGCGAACGGAAGGATAAGCAGGAAGACGCCGAGCGCGAACACCGCCTGCCGGATGGTGCGGTCTGCGCTCATGTGACCACCGCCACGGTGCAGAACGGGTACTTGATGTAGACCTCATAGCCGCCTTCGCTGAACGTGTGCGCGAAGCAGTTGCTGCGCTCGGCATAGTCAAGCCTGGTGCGGTGCAGCTCTTTCGTGCTTTCGGGCGTGAACAGGACGACGCTGGCGCCGTAGCGGTCGAGCAGCTCCGTCGCCTCGACGCGGAGCGTCGTGGTGAGTATCCTGTTGACATCGTGCAGGCGCTGCTTGGCGTCGCGCTGGAGCAGGAAATGCGCGTCCATGATGTTCTTGCGCTGCGCGAGCGCGGCGACGCGCTCGCCGTCGCCGACCGAAGCAACGACTGTCGTATCCGGAGGCGTCTGGGTGCGTATCCACTCGTACGCGCGCATCCCCGCAGACGGCAGCGCCTCGCGCTGCACCGACCACGCCTCGGCGAACGAGGGCAGGACTCCTGAGAGGATGAATGCGACAGCGAGCAGCGCGATGAGCGCGGGCTTCCAGCGCGCGAATTGCGTCGTCGGGATATAGCCCCAGAAGAAATCAATCCAGCGCGCGAACAAGACGATGAGGAACATGCCGAGCAGCATCAGGCCGAGCTGCACGGGAATGAGACGGAACCACAGCAGGATGCCTGCGGCGAGCGTGAACGAGATGAGGAAATACGTGAGCCTGTGTTTTCTGCGGAACAGGTAGCGGTAGACAACGAACACGCCGTACAGCACGGGAATCATGCCGATCTGGTAGATGGCCGTGAGCACGGTGATGCTGGAAAACAGCGACGAGAGCAGCGACGGCGGGATGTTTTGCCAGACCACGCCCGGGCCGTGCACGAGGATCGCCTTCTTGTACAGCAGGAACTGGCTCCAGAGCACAAAAAACACGGAGAACAGCGCGATTTCGAGCTCGGCGCGCTCGATACGCAGCTGCTCGACGAGCACGAGCACGAGATAAAAGATGAGCCCGAGGACAAACAGCAGCGACAAGGGGTGCGTGAACGCGAACAGGATGAGCGCGACCAAGTAAAGATAGCGCCAATGCACCTCCTGGACGCGCATCCAGGCGTAGAGCACGAAAAATAACAGCGGGATTGCGAGCGTTGCCGGCGAAAGCGTGTTGATGGTGTGGCCGAACCACACCGGAACGAACGCCGAGAAGATCGCGGTGAACAATACGACGCTGTCCAGCTTGGAAATACGGCTGACAATCGCGAAAATGACCACCATCAGCAGAGTTGCGAGCAGGTTCGGGACGACTTTTGCCGCCATGATGACCGGCATCACGAGCGCGCCTGCGGCAACGACATAGTCAAAGACCGGACTGAAGAAATACGTCCTTCCGCCATAGCTCAGCGGGTCGTCGAACAGCGGCAAACCGGTCTGCCGGATGTGCTGCACCTGGCGCAGGTGGAAATAAGCGTCATCGCCGCTCAGGCCGGGCGTGCTGAACGCGATGTAGAGACGCAGGGCAAAGACTACCACGCAGGCTAGCGCAAGCGCCCATTTCGTCCATTTCATAGAGAATAATAGCAAGAATGTGCTTATATATACTTTGTGGAACTTATCTCGAAGGCATCGTGACGGCGCGGGCGATGTCCGCCCAGGTCAGGAACAGGGAAAGCAGGGCATATGCCTGCGTGTGCGTATCCACATTGTGCGGGGTGTACGCCAACGAGCGGTCCCACGGCGGTTCCTCGCGCTTGAACTCGCCAAGCTCGCCGCCGTCAATCCCCAATTCGCAGGCATCGCCGGGAACAACGATATAGCGCAACAGCAGTGAGTCATCGACAAACTGATACGGCGGGCGCATCATGCGGTCCTTGCCGAACAGGTTGTGCAGCGCAGACTTTGCAATCGCCTCGAGATTCTTCTTCCCCTGCCGCGGCATTTTCGTTTGGTGGCATACGTGCGCGAATTCGCGGTCGAGATACGCCGAGAATCCCGCCCTGCCCAGTCCGTGCTCCCGCGGCTGATACCCCTCGATGCGGTAAAAGTAATCGCGCATAGGAAAAAACCACTGGACAGGTCGATTTAAACCTTCGCAACGCTTTTATACCGAGAACGTATCGGTTTTCTCATGGAGGGGCGGGTATCGACCGGAGCTGACGTTCTTGACGCGCTGCTGGAAGGCGGCTACGAAAGCGACGCGATTACGACCATCTATGGTCCTGCCGGTGCTGGAAAAACGAATTTGGCGCTGCTTGCGGCCGTGAACGTCGTGCAGCAGGGGAAAAAAGTCATCTATGTCGACACCGAAGGCGGCTTTTCGGTCTCGCGGTTGAAGCAAATCACGAGCGCGCCCAAAAAAATCCTGGACAAAATTATCTTTTTGCAGCCGACCACGTTCGACGAGCAGAAAAAAGACATTCTGCGGCTGAAAGACTTGGTGAACAGCAAAATCGGGCTGATTATCGTCGACACGATGACCATGCTTTACCGCTGGGAACGCACCGAGGCAGGCATTTACGACATCAACCGCGAGCTCGGCGCGCAAGTGGTTCTGCTGAACGAGATTTGCCGCAAGCAGCACATCCCTGTCTTATTGACCAATCAAGTGTATTCCAAGTTTGATTCCGGCACCATCCAGATGGTCGGCGGCGACATCCTGAAGTACGGCAGCAAATGCTTATTGGAATTGCAGTCATTGGCCGCAGGAAAAAGAAAAGCAGTGTTACGCAAGCACCGCTCGATCGCCGGCGAGAAAGAAGCGTTCTTCCAGATTGTCGCGGAAGGAATTGAGGGCGCCTAATTCTTTCTGCAGCGCCACAATTCGTACAGCGAGCCCAGCGCCCAGACCGCGTTCGTGATCATGAACACGTGGCCTCGCAAAAGCCAGGCGTAATAGAACAGGAACACGCTGCCGACCACGTTCGCCCACAAAAACCACTTGTTCTCGGGCGAAACGTGCTCGAAGAGCTCAGAAAGGTAGGCAATCAGGATGATTGCGCCGCCAATTGCTCCGTAGACGACCGGGTTCATTCTTCCGTGAAGTCCTCAATCGTGAACTTCGGCTCTTCGTCCTTGCCGAGCTGGCCCTTGGCGCGCAAAAACTCGCGCGCGAGCAGGAAGAACAGGATGCCGAGCGACTTCTTGCCCTTGTTGTTGCACGGAACGACAAAGTCAATCTCGTTCGCCTGGTTGTTGGTGTCGCACAGCGCGATGACCGGAACGCCGACGATGATGGCGTCCTTGATCGCGTTGCGGTCAGGCCATGCGTCGGTCACGAGGATGAGCTTGGTTTCCATGTAGTCTTCGAGCTGAGGGTTGGTCAGGATTCCCGGCGGGTAGCGTCCCGCGAATATCTTGCAGCCCGTGTGCTTGCCGAACGCCTTGACTGCCTTCCAGCCGTTTTCGCGACGCGAGCAGATGAGGATGTCCTGCGGCTCGTACTGCGAAAGCAGGGTCGCGGCCATGCGGATGCGCTCGTCGATTTTTTGGAGATTGAGAACGCTGAGTCCGTCCGGGCGGGTCTTGTAGATGAACGGCTCCATGTACTTAGTGCGGAACTTGGTGCCGATGTGGATGCCGGACTTCAGATAGGTATCCTGCGGAACGAGGAATTGCGGTTCGGTTGTCATAGTGTTTGTCTCCGCCACGGTTTTTCTGACCTCACGTGGCATTGCTCCCTGCCGAGCTGGCGGGAAGCGTTGGTGATAGACGATGAACACGATAGGCAGTTTATAAAGATTGTGCTCGCGCAAGGCCGTTATTGATTCTCGGAATGCAGTACATGTCCTTGACGACCGCAGTCGCCATGCCAAACAGGATGGGCGTGTCGTACTGCTTCGCGATTGCCCACAATTCGAGCACTTTCTTCGCTGAATCAATGCCGCCGGTCGCGATGATGTGCACGTGCAAAGGCGCGATGAGCTCGACCATTGCGCGCGTGCGGTCATACAGCACAGGGCCGCTCAGGCCTCCGCCGCCGATACTGATGTCTCTCGGGTTAAGCCCGACCTGCTCGCACTTCCTGAAGGTTGTGTTGCCGATATTGACGTACGTCTTTCCGAACTTCCTGACAAGCAGCGCGAACTCCGTGAGCTTTGTGTCGTCCAAGTCCGGCGAGAGCTTGACGCCGATGACCTTATCCGTCCTGTTCCGCATGTACAGAAGCAGCTCTTCCAGCAATGCGGGATTCTTGCCCATCTGCTGGCCTTCCGGCGTGTTCGGGCAGCTGATATTGACCTCGTAATAGAACGGCGTGACTGCGGCGCACGCGGCAAACTTGTCG
>JBGPHE010000064.1:0-5481 GCA_041484255.1 Candidatus Nanoarchaeia archaeon | reverse complement strand
CAGAAACATTTATATACTCCAATACCATAATTGGAGTATCGAGGGTAAGGGGGATAGTATCACACTCGATCAACAACTATCTATCACCTCTTTTTCCCGCGCAGGCGGCTTCGGCTGCCTGCGTGGGTTTATTATCCTCAATAACTACCAATCACCTCTTTTTCCCGCGCAGGCGGCTTCGGCTGCCTGCGTGGGTTTGTTCATGACATCGCGGAGCGCTGTCTATTTGGGTATATCTGAAGAAGTCCTTTCTATTAGTTCTAGCATGCAGTTTATTGAATTAATCGCGATACTCAGTTCATTGTAAAGAAACTTATATTCTTTTACGATGCCAAGAGTAGGTACGTAGTGTTCAGGTCTCACTAGTTTATCAGGATATCTCGTAAATGTCCAATGCGGGAATGTTATTACAGATAAACCAAACAATTTGCCAAAAGCTTGGCCAAATGCGAGTGATATTGACTTAAATTCTTCAGGAAGATCTCGGACTTTCTCACCCTTGCTTTTAGCCTCTTTAACCTCAGCTTCTATGTTTTCTATGTGGACTTTGGCATATTCTAATCCCTGCTCTCCTTTTGTAGTGGTCATTATTAGATGAATATCTCCCGAAGACATGTTTGCAAATTGTTCTTCTGTGAAACTAGTCATAAAACTCTCTAAGTCTTCTCCATTTGTGCTCTTGTTATTTAGTGAGGCAGAAACTTCTTTCCAAAATGTTTGGCGAAGCGCTTTCAAGAATGCGCTCGGTGTCTTGTGGTTAATTCCATCTCTCCCATAAAGGTCTTCTTTTTTAATCGTGCCCATGAATAGGAATGTACCTTTGACTGTTTTTTCAACTGCTTGTTGTAGGTGATAAATTGCGTGCGGATACATTCTCTGGTCATATAGGATTTTTGAAGCACGAAGGTCACTTTCTCCAACTTTAATGAGCGCTTTAGCCAGTCCTAAATCAGGCACCATGTTCTCAAATTGTTTCTTTACTGATGGAGTAAGCCAGGTCATACACTGCTTAATATGCGCGGTATTTTTATATCCTGCGGGAAGAGTAAATAATGTCCAGTGCTTTTATCCACTAGTCATATTTCCGTAGGACTTTAAAACAGCACATGATTCTTTACGCATATGCCCAAAATTATCCTGCACCTTGACCTTGACGCGTTCTACGCGTCGGTCGAGGAACGCGAGAATCCTTCTCTGAAAGGGAAACCGCTCGTTGTCGGAGCAGATCCGAAAGGCGGAAATGGCCGTGGCGTTGTTTCTACTTGTAATTATGAAGCGCGCAAATTCGGCATCCGTTCAGGAATGCCCATCTCTATTGCGTATCGAAAATGTCCCACGTGCACGTTTGTTCCTGTCAATATGGAACTGTATGTCGCTGCTTCGCACAAAGTAATGAAGATTCTCTCTAAATATGCCGAGAAAATGGAGCAGGTCTCGGTTGACGAGGCCTATCTTGACGTTACTCCGCTGAAAAGCTACAAGAAAGCTGCCGAACTTGCGCAGCACATCAAGGATGAGATTAAGAAAAAGGAGAAATTGAGCTGCACCGTCGGTATCGGGCCGAACAAATTGGTGTCCAAAGTGGCTTCTGACTTTCAAAAGCCCGACGGATTGACCGTCGTTCAGCCTGCGGAAGTGCTGAATTTCCTCGCGCCGCAGACGGTTCGCGTGTTGCGCGGCGTTGGGCCCAAGACCGAAGAGGCTTTGAACGCTCTCGGCATCAAAACGGTCGCGGATTTGAGGAAATATCGCAAAGAACAGCTCACCGAGATCGCCGGCTCGTTCGGACAAAGCCTCTGGGAGCAATGCCGCGGCATCGCGCCGGACGAATTGGTCACAGAATGGGTCACCAAAAGTATCGGCAGGCAAAGCACGTTCGAAAAAGACACGAACGACAAGAAAGCAATCTACGCACTGCTCGATTCCATGGCTGACGAAGTCTGCAAACAGCTCAAAGCCGAGAAAATGGGCTTCAAGACGGTCACAATCAAGGTCCGCTACGAGGACTTTGATACTCATACGAAGCAGAAATCATTGACGGACTACGTCGACAATGTCGAAGCGATCAGGAATACTGCGCGCGATTTGATTCAAGACTTCTTGAAAGACTCCAGAAAGATACGATTGATTGGCGTTAGCGTGGGAAATTTGAAGTAGGAATTACTTATACGCTCTGTGGAAGCCCCTGCGGTCTCCCTTTGAGCGCGAATACGTCTCGATAATGATTGCAATGAACAGCCCGAGGAGCAGGCCGAAGGCGACCCAGGCGAGATGGGGCTCGACAAAGCGCCAGACGCTGACGCCGGCTGAGCGTTTCTTCGGGAAATACATGTCGATATTGGACAATTCCAGCGCGTATTCCGAGAACAGCACGGCGGAATACTTGTCCAATGGCTTCAAGGACTGCGCGTACTCGTAATAGCTGTAGCCGATCATCGGGAAAATGCCTTTCTTCTGGCTCTTGATGAGCTCGTCGCGCACGATGCCCAGCTTCAAGTCAATGAGCGAGTCAATGTTCTCGTCATCTACTCCGACGAGCGCGAGAATCACGTCTGCCTCTGCCTTTGTTTTGGACGCTTTCAATAAGCACAGCGTGTAATTGCCCGCGCCGAGGTCAACGTATGCCTTGACCAGGTCGCGCCGCGAGTCCGTGAGCGCGTCCGGCAGGAACGACAGCACGTAATTGATGCGTTCTTCTGCTTCAGCAAGCTTTGCCAAGCAGGAATCGCGCAAACTCGAGGAATCAATCACGAACCGCTTGTCATCGCCGTCAAAGAAGCGCGACCAGGCGACCGCGGAATACAACCGTTCTTCCGCGTACGCGAGCTGCTTCGGGTTTTCTTCAGTATTATTCAGCTCGCGCGCGATATCGACGAACGAATCGCCCACTTCAGAGATGCGCTCGTGCACGGCCATGTACGTTTGCACGTCCGTAATCGTCTTCGTCGGGTGCGTATCGACCGTGCGCGAGAAATTGCCCAGCACATCGTTCAAGTGCAGCAATGCATCTGCCGTTTGACGCTGATTCCACGAACGCTGCAAGGCCAATGCCTGCTTGTACAGCACATTGCTGCGGAAACAGAACGACGCAGCCGCATAATACTGGCCTGCTGTAAAGGAATTGTTCGCGCGCACGCTCATATTGACCGCAGTCTGCTCCAATGCAGTCGTATTTGTTCCTGCAATGCGCTTGCTTTCCAGCAATGCCTTGATTTGCGTCGTGCGATCGCACAAATCCACGGCAATAGCCTTCATCACGGCCTGATAGCGCGGCTCAATCACGAGCTCGCCCGCTACCGACGGGAAATTCCTGCCCGTGTACTCGTGCAATGCCTCCTGCAAAGTGGAAACTTCAATGATGTCCAAGCCCAAGAGCTTGCCGTACTGCACCAAATCCGTTGTTTCATTCGTGTCGTTATCGCGATACATCTTCGTGCCGCGCGGAATGAGCACGCGCGTGAAGCCGGCTCCCGCGGCAGCCTCGATCTTCTGTTTTACTCCGCCGACTGCGCCGATAACGCCGCCGGAATTGATCGTGCCCGTGATCGCGGTGTCGTTGCGCAAGCGCAAATTCGTGAGCATTGAGGCGGCAAGCACTGCCGCTGCCGAGCCAGCGCTCGGCCCGCCGACAATACCAGGCAATGCGCGCACGGTAAAGAAGAAATCCTTCTCTGAACAGTCAATGTCCAGCTCCTTGCACGCCACCTGCTGCGCGAAACGCATCGAAATCTGCGTCGTAATCTTTGTTAACGGGAATGTTTCGAGAAACACGCGCTGCGAGCCAGGCTCAATCTCCAAATCAAGATTCGCCACGGCTCCCGAGGTCGAACCGTCCGAGCGCTCCGCAAGCGCGAGCAACGGAATCGTGCCTTCCTGCGCAAACGCGACAGGAACAAGCAAGAACAGTATCCCCCACACCAATAACTTCATCGTCGGAAGGACTAAAGAACACTATATATTACTTCGGGTTCTCTGCTTTCTTCGTCTTTTTGGGCGCTTTCGGCTTCGCAGCCTTCTTTGGCTTCTTCGCGGGAGCCGCTTCCGGAGCCGCAATCGCGCTTGCGTCGCCGCTTGTCTGCTCGATTGCCGCCTCGCTCTTCAGCGGCGCGACCTTGCTCTCGTCCTTCTTGCGCTTCACGATGTAGCGGCACTTCGGGAACTTGTTGCACGCCGCGAAATGGCCGTACACGCTCTTGCGCAGCACGAGCTCGCCGTCCGTGCACTTCGGGCACTTCTCGCCCGGCGTGAACGGAATCACCTTGGCAGGACAGTCAGGATTGATGCAGACCTCCTGCGGGCGCTTGGCCTTGCGAATCATGAGAATCATCGGGTACTGGCACGTCGGGCAGGAGTCCTTCGTGACTTCCACGAGCCCGGTCGCGGGCAGTTTGTACGTGGTCTTGCACTCAGGATACTTGTTGCACGCCGCAAAACGTCCGAACTTGCCCTTGCGCAGCACAATCTCGCCGTTATTGCACACCTTGCACGGGCCCAACGTCGTCATCGCGGCGCGAGTTTCGGTAAACGTGGCGCGCAATTCCTCACCGACCGACTTTTCCTTCTTCTTGAAGTCGCCGAGAATCTCGAGCAGCACTTCCTTTGCCTCGGCAAGCACCTGCGCTTCCTTTTTCTTGCGCTCGCGGATGGCTTCCATGTCGAGTTCGAACTTCTTCGTCAGCTCCTCATCGAGAATCTTCGGAGCGTATTTCTCCAGCACTTCGAGCACGCGGATGCCGAAGTCCGTAGCGGTAATCGGCTCGCCCAAAACATAATTGCGGCGGAACAGCGTATCCACAATCTCAGCGCGCGTCGACTTGGTGCCGAGGTTGCGCTTTTCGAGCTCGCGGATGATAGAAGAGGGAGTATACCGCTTGGGCGGCGCGGTCTCGCGGTCGTGCATCGTGATTTTCTTCACCGCGACCTTTTCTTTCTCCTTGACGTCCGGCAATTCCAGTTCTTCGAGGCGCACATAGGGCGCGTAGAGCACGTGCCAGTTTGCTTCCACGGTTCGCGTACCTGTCGCCTTGAACTGCTCCTTGTTCACGTCGATAACAACAGTCATGGTTTCGCGCGTCGCCTGCTCGCCAAAGGTCGCGAGGAAGCGCTTCACGATCAAATCATAGATTTTCGCCTCGCGGTCCTCAAGCGTCTTCGGAGTAATACCCGTAGGATAGATGGCCGGGTGCGCCGGGTCGGTCTTCTTGCCATTGTACGGCTGCAATTTGCTCATCTTCAGCAGCTGATGGCACAGCGGAGTGTAATTCTTCTGCCGCGCAAGCTGCTCAATCACTTTCTTGTAACCAATCGCGGGCGGCAACTGCTGCGACGACGTGCGCGGATACGAAATGCATCCCTCCGTGTACAAATCCTGCGCGATGGCAAGCGTCGCCTTGGGCGAAATGCCGAACACGCGATAGGATTCAGTCTGCAGCGTTGTCAAGTCAAACGGATTCGGAGGATTCTGCTTGAACGTGCGGCGGT
>JBGPHE010000063.1:0-5536 GCA_041484255.1 Candidatus Nanoarchaeia archaeon | reverse complement strand
CCGGACTTCGGCCACGTCGGCGGCGTGCGCGTCTATTGGGACGCAATCGCGTCGTACAGAAAGCTTTAATTTTTTCTTAGACAAGCTGCGCGTTGACCGAGAGCTCTTCGAGCCCCTGCTGCGCGTGACTGACGCAGGAGCAGAGCGGCTCGCCGTTCTGCGTGCCGAACGTGCAGTCGACGCTCGGCGTGGTGAATTTGCCGCGCGTGACGGTGAACGACTTGCCCATCGTTCCGTACGAGTTCATCTGGAATGTCGTGACGCGCAGCGCCTTGGGGATGCGCACGACCGCGGAGACGTCGAGGTTGAGGAATCCGTCGGCGTCGCCATTGGTCAGCATCGTGCCCTTGCCCATGTCGACCGTGCCCATGCGTGCCGTGCGGTCGATGACGAAGTTGACCGTGGCGAGGCTGTCCTTGCCGCCGGTGTGGAAGCCTGCCTGCGTGTCCATCGGCGTGAAGCCGATATCGGAATAGACTTGGCTGAGGATGCGGCCGCAGCCGCTTTCGGGGAAGCGCACGGAGTCCACGTTGAAGAATCGCGTGACGACGTCATTGACCATCAGCGGGTGCTGCTCGCCTCCCGAGATGACAAAGTCGCCCGTGATCGCGGATGAGGTCATGAAGAACAGCGCGAACAGGCCGAGAATGCCCACTGTGCCGAGTAGTGCGATGTGTTTCATACGCCTCTTTTTGAAGAATGCTCGCCGTGCAGGGATTTAAACCTTGCTATCCGAGCTGGTTCAGCGTGTCGTGCGCGTTGACTGCGGCGAGATGCGCGTTCAGCGCGGTTCCGCCGTGTGCGCGCACCTGCAGTTTCAGCCGTGCTGTTTCGTTGCCCGCGACCTGCGCGAACTGGTCTGCCTCGATCAATCCGTACGGATAGCCGAGGAACACGGGATCCGTTGCCTGCGATGCGAGCGCCGAGGCGACAAGACGCGCGTCTTCCGCGCGGAGAACGTCCAAGCGGAACACGTGGCCGCTCTTAGGGTGCAGCTTGACGAACGCGATGCTTGAGCCGGGCGGCTGGTACAGCCACATTCCTGCAGGAGAAATGCGCTGCAGCGCTGCTGCGGCGCTGTTGCCGGAGTCCGTGAGAATCGTCGTGGTCTTGGAAAGCCCGCACAGCAGCACGCCGCGCGTGGTCGCGACGCGTTTCAATTCGTTGACGTACTGGTTTGCGTGCGTCGCGGTCGGCAGTAAGTCGCCGTCGCGCACCAAAACGTCGCCTTTGCTGAGTTGATTGCAGATTTCCTGCGCGAGCGAGAGTTCTGCGAACGTGCGCACGGCATCCGCGACCGCGGTAGGCGTCGCGAGGTGCATTCCGGTGCGCAGGGTCGCGTCGTTTGCCTCGAACGAGTGCTGGAGCGAGAAGTCCGTGTCAAATGTTTCGACTTCGTACGTTAATCCGTTCTTGCCGTCTGCGACAATCAGCGCGTAAAATTCCTTCTTGACCTGCGAGACGCGCTTGTTATCTTGGTGAATGGTCGCGTACAGCCTGATAAATTGCAAAGAAAAGTTCGGCGCCTTCAGAATTTCGGCGTTGCCGCCGTCCACGAACGCGATACGCTTCGCGGCCTGCGCAAGGATGGGCTTGAAGCACGAGTCGCTGAGCGCGACTTCGGCGTTCGGTAAAATAATGACTGAGCCGCTGTCTTTCGTGCGTTCTGCGATGCGCTCAAGAATCCTGCTGAAGAGCTCCCCCATGAAGAAATGCAGGCGGTTGCTCTATATTAACCTTACTTGCGGTGCCCGAGCTTGTGCATCGCGAGCTCGTAGATCAACGGCACGAACGACAGAACGATAATTGCGATGAGCATGAGCGAGAAGTGCTCTTTGACGAACGGCAGCGCGCCGAAGAAATAGCCGCCGAACGTGAACAGCGCGACCCAAATGATGCCGCCGATGACGTTGTACAGGAAGAACGCAGGATACGCCATGCGCCCGATGCCGGCGACAAACGGCGCGAACGTGCGGATCACGGGAACGAAACGCGCAAGGATGATTGTTTTCTTGCCGTGCTTTGCGAAGAACGCGCGCGTGCGGTCAAGGTATTCTTTCTTGAACCATTGTGACTTCTCGCGGAAGACGTGCGGTCCGGTGTGATAACCGATCCAGTAGTTGAGCGTGTCGCCGAGGATTGCCGCAACGGCAAGCAGCACAAACAGCATTGCTGCGCTGAGCGCGCCTTGCGCGGCGAACGCTCCTGCGGCGAACAATAACGAGTCGCCGGGCAGGAACGGCAGGACCACAAGCCCGGTCTCGCAGAAAATGATTGCGAAGAGCAGCGCATACGTCCACGTGCCGTATGCGAGGATGATTCCGCCGAGCCGCGTATCAAGATGCAGCACGAAATCAAGCAGTTGCGAAACAAACAGCATGAAGCTCATTCGTTGCACAGCTCGTCGCACGGTAAAGGCGTGAGCGTGAGCTCGCGGTGCTTGATGTACTCGTCTTTTGCCGCGGCGGCCAATGCCTGCTCGGGCGTGCGGTAGTCGCGCGTGACTTCCGCCATGACGCGGTTGTTTTTGGTGAACGTTTTCTTGTGCGCTTTCTTGAACGCGGCAACCGCGCTCGTGTATTCAAGCGGCGGGCCGGGATGCACGGTCTTCGCGGGAAGTTCCCGCGTCTTGACGACATACCAGTAGTCTGCCTTGGTGTTCTTGTCCCAGCGCCAGCCGGACGCGATGAGCGTGAAGTCCTCGAGGTAGCGCTTCGAATACTCGAAGGCGTGCAATAATTTCGTGCCGACCACGTCTTCCTTGCCGTTCGGCGCCTTGACGCGCATCATCAGCAGGTGGCCTTTCTTGGCAAGCTTGCCCAAATCAACTTCGGTCTCGACAAACGCTTCCGCGCTCGGTTTTTTCAAAAACTTCTGCGCGGCGGCGACCAGCAAGTCATACTTGTCCTGGCTCAATGCGGCAGAAGCGTTTCTGTCCTTCTGCACCGGGTCGACGACGATCAAAGGGCCTTGGATTTTGCTTTCGTTGAGCGTGAACAATGCTTTCTTGTCGTAGTGATGGTAGTAATCGACAATCGTTTTAGGCTTCCATTGCGCGGCTGCCTTCAGCAACGGCAAGAATCCTTTGGAATAAATCACCAAGATATCAACAACGTGTCCGGAAAAGCCGCGGATGTAGCTTTCTGCGCCGTACACGCCCTGCGCCTTGCAGAATTTCTTGAAAAGCCTGATGTCTCCCTTGTATTTCGCGCCGTGCTTGTTGACCCAGGCGACGTGCAGCGGAGAAAAGTCAGTCACGTTCTCGGCATCGGAAGACTTCTTGATGGCGAGTACGGGGATAATCTCGAACTTGAACTGTTTCTCGCGCACCCAGAAATAATCGCGCGAGCCGTGCACGCGCTCGACCTTCCAAGGCTTCAGCGCCTTGCCGAGCAGGTCGCTGAGGCTGTCCTTGCGGTGTTTCGAAGCGAACTGCACGAAGACGTCGACGTCATAGTCGCCCTTGAGCCAGGTGTCCTTGGCATAGCTGCCGCCAAGCATTGCTGTTGCGGCGCACTTGTTCTTCTTGAGCGAGGCGTTTAACGCAGAGAGGAATGCCTTGACCCGTTGCACCGTTGCCTGGCGCTCGGAAGCGTCAGGAGTGCTGTCCGCGAGCACGCTTGCAAGCAGTGTTTTGAGATTTGCCACGCCTGCGCAACACGCACGGCGGTATAAAAATGTATGGGGGGAAATGTTTTTATACTCTTGAGTCAGAATACGAACAAAAGAGGTGAAGTTCATGGAATCAAGCCATTTCGCAGTACTCGCCGCAGTGCTTTTAGTTGCTGCTGTCGGAGCTTTCGTCATTTTTTCAGCGCCTGCCCAGACCGGTATGGTCGCGGGCAACGTGCCCTATGAGTGCACCGCTGCGGGCGGCCAATGGTATGCCCCGTACGGTTGCATGATGACCCAGCACTTGTGCAGGGCCGCAAGCGGCAACTGGCGCATCCGCGACAACCAGTGCGTCAACTACGACCATGTCAAAGTGTGTTCGCTGAGCGGCGGCACGTGGAACAGGCTCTCGCAGACCTGCATCACGGGCGTCATTCAATAAAGAGGTGAAGCTTATGGAATCAAACAGCATCGCGGTGTTGATCGCAGTCCTCCTCGTCGCAGGAGTCGGCGCCTTCGTCATCGTGCAATCGACAAACTCGACCGGAATGGCAATGACCAACTCGAATCCCTACAAGTGCAATTCCTGGGGCGGCTACTGGTACCAGATGTACGGCTGTGCCATGACGCCCAAGCTCTGCGCGAACGCAGGCGGCACCTGGCGCGACGTCAACCGCCAGTGCGTCGGCTACAATGAGCAGGAACTGTGCTCGATGGTCGGCTCCACGTGGGATGACATGACCGAGTCGTGCAGGTACTGAACGCTTATGAGACGCGGCCAGGCGGCAATCCTACTGATTGTACTTCTCGTGGCAGTTGTCGCAGGATTTTTGCTCGTCACCAGCATGACGGGCAGGGTCATTTGGTCGACGTCGTGCGTCAAGATCGGCCAGGAATGCAAGGCGATCATCCTCAATCATATGGATTCGTGCCGCAATGCGTGCGTGCAGAATCTCGGCCAGCCGCAGCGCGTGTTTGATTCGTGCGTGGAAGTCTGCGCGCAGGCCATGCTTGAGCGGTGCGCAGGCAAGTGCAACCCGCGCTGCCTTTCCACCGACCCGATCGTCCAGCCGTTTACCGCCGGGATGTGCAACAATGAAATGCTCTAAGGACCAGGCAGCCGCGCTGCTGGTGGTCATGCTTGTTGCCGCGGTCAGCGTGTTCATGTTCTTTGCCGCTCCCCGTTCGACGGGCAATGCGGTTCTCGACCATTTCGGGATGAATCCTGCTCAGCCGTGGAACCGGCCGGACTTTGAAAACTCCTGCCAGATGCGGGCGTGCTACTTGGACACCGATTGCGGCGCAGTGTGCGGCCGCTGCTCGTGGTCGACGCACACTTGCATTGGGTTGTCGAATCCGCAGAACGGCGGCGACAACGTGTATACGTCGCAGCGTCTGGGTCAGCCGCAGCAGAAGCCCAGCGACCTCGCTTTGTACAGCTTCGGCCAGTGCATCCAGTCGTGCAATGACGATATCGACGGCTGCGTCGGCGCCGCAGGCGTGTACGATGGCGCGACGCGCAGCGCATGCTACGATGAGAATGCGGGCTGCGCCAAGGACTGCGAGAAGATTCTCAATGCCATGCCGCGCGCGAACAGCTACGACAAGGCGCTTGCCGGCCCGTGGACCGAAGGATAAGCTTTAATTACCCGCATCGCGTTCTTTTGTCTATGAAAACAATCATCCTGGACACGAATTTCCTCGTGGACTGCCTCTCGTGGAAGGTCGACTTCTTCCGCGAGCTCGAACGCATCTGCCTCTTCACGTACAAGCTCGTCGTGGTCGACAAGGCGCTGGACGAGCTGGAGACGGTCGCCGCGGCAAAGGAGCCTGCGAAAACCGGCGCGAAGCTCGCCAAGCAGCTCATCGCCAAGGGCCGCATCGGCGTCATCAAGACGGACAAGAAGGGCTACACGGACACGAT
>JBGPHE010000062.1:0-5603 GCA_041484255.1 Candidatus Nanoarchaeia archaeon | reverse complement strand
CGTATTCTCGTCGTGAGCGAGAGTGAAGACCATGGAGCAGCCAAATACCTACACAAACAATACTATCTACTTTGAGGTCCTCAAAGGGAAGGGCGTGCTGCATTACGACGGCCGTAAGGCCAATGTCGTTCCGCCGTCAGTCCATATGGTTCTCCTCGGCATCGACAAGCTCGTGCACCCTGCGCTTGATCGGCACTCGGAGTTTTACGTTCTCCCCAAGAAAGATGAGGAAACCGACCGCGTGCCCATTATCTCTCCGGAAGAGATCCAGCACACGACGCTCGAAGGAAAGACCATGCGTTTTGCCAACGGCAAAGTCACGCTGGACCGCTGATTTTCTCATATTTATAGTTGCGAAATGCTTAAATAGGGATACCAGTATACATTTTCCTATATGGCCCTGATAGAAGTAGGTAGAAGTGCTGGTGTCTGGGCGCTTGCGTTACTCATCCCGCTAATTGTTCTCTATCTTATCCGCCCCAAGCCCAAGCTGATGACGATTCCCAGTTTGATGTTCTTCATGAAATCAACCGGCGCCACGAAGCTCACGAGCTTCCTGCGCCAATTCCTCCGCGACTGGCTGTTCCTCCTGCAGTTCCTCATCATCTTCCTGCTCGCGTCAACCCTGGCGCAGCCGTTCATGTATTACCAGCACGACATCACCGCGCAGAACACCGTCATCGTCATCGACGTCTCGGCAAGCTCGCAAGTCAAGGAAGACGGCGGCAGGACGCGCTTCGATATCGCCGTCGACAAGGCAAAAGGCCTGCTCGGCTCAAAGAACACCATCGTCTTGGCAAAAGACGTTCCGCAGATCGGCATCCAGGACGCGGACGTTCCCGACACGATGGAATACCTCAACGCGCTCAGACCGAAGGACACGCCCAGCAAGATCGGCGATGCCGTTTTGCTCGCGGGCGAAGTGCTCAACGGCAAGGAAGGCCGCGTCATCGTGCTCAGCGACTTCATCAACACCGGCGGCCAGGACCCGCACATCGCGCAGGCCGTCGTCGAGGCGAAGGGCACGACCGTCGACTTCATCAATGTCGCCGTGGCCGAGCAACGCAGCAACGTCGGCATCGTCGACCTGCTCGTCGACCCCCAGACCACCACGCTCTACACCAAGAACTACGAGCCCAACCAGCAGAAAATCCGCGTCACGATCGGCGACAGCACCAAGGACATGACCCTTGCCGCGCAGTCCGTGCAAACCTACTCGTTCGTCACCCCGCCCGGCATCACCAAGATCGCGCTGAACGTGCAGGACGACTTCCCCGTCGACGACGTCGCATGGATCAGCAGCCCGAGCGGCGCCAAGACCAAGGCACTGCTCATCACGAGCAACGCGAGCGTCTTCCTCAAGAACGCGCTCCTTGCGGCAGGCGATGTCGAACTCACGATAGCCGAGCCGCCCATCATCCCCAAGGACAACTTCGACGTCTACATCATCAGCAACATCATCCCCGCAAACATCCTGCCCGGCACGTTCGAAGACATCGGCAAGAAAGTCGAAGCCGGCGCTGCCGCAGTCGTCGTCGCGCAGGAAGACTCGGACAAGATCAACTACAAGGGTCTCGCTCCTTTGGATCTCGGCGGACGCGCAGAAGGCAGCGACATCGCGGTCGAACAGCTCAACAGCTTCACCAAGAACATCGACTTCGGCTCGGTCCAGTACTACTTCAGCAGCACGCCCGTCGACAACCCGCTGGTCGTGCTGTCCGTGCTCGGCAAGCCGATCGTTGCAGTCGGCCACCGCAGCAAGGGCAAGACCGGCTACTACGGCATCCTCGAGAAAGCATCCGACTTCCCGTTCTCGCCCGGCTACCCCATCTTCTGGACAGAATTCATGCGCTTCCTCACCGACCAGCAGGACGTGCACAACCTCAACTACAAGACCGGCGACACGCTCATCCTCGACGCATTGCAGCGCATCGAGACCCCTGACCGCGTCGTCAAGAAGTCTGCAATCATCCTCGACCAGGAAGGCGTGTACAAGTTCGAGGACGGACGCACACTCGCGGTCAACCTGCTTAACGAGCACGAAAGCGACATCACCGCAAACACCACGGTCGGCGCCAAGAGCACCGACTACACGCTCACCGCCGTCAAAGAGCAGCGTAAGTTCGAGTTTGAGATGCCCTTTGTGCTCGTCGCACTGGTGCTGCTGTTCATCGAGCTTATCTACGTGAAAGTGCGAGGAACCGTATGACTGCCCTGCCGACGTTTGTCAAGCTGATGTATAACTACTTCCAGCACCCCTTCCTCATTTTGTTAGTCATCCCGCTCTTTGTCATCGTCGTCTGGCTCCTTCGCCGCGATTTTATCAAGCTGAAAGAAGACCCCGATGTCATCAAGCAGAAAAAGCTCGTGCGCAAAATCATGTACGCCACGCGCTTCCTGATATTATTGTGCCTGTGCATCGCGCTCGCCCAGCCCTACATCCAGCACGAGAAAGTCATCGACGGCGACCCGTTCATCAAGATTTTGACCGACAACTCCACCAGCATGGAATTGTTCCAGAACGACGCGCCCGAACTCGCGTCCCAGCTCGAGAAACGGCTCACGGTCGAAAGCAAGACGCTCGCCATCGGCGAACGCTCGGAAATCGCCGATGCCGTGCTGAATAACCTCGAGCCCGGCCAGAGCATCCTGCTCGTCACGGACGGCGACAACAATTTCGGCGCCAACCTCGGCGACGTCGCGCTCTTCGCCGGCAAGCTCAACGCGACCATCAACGCGATCTCCTTGACCGCGAAGGAGAACGACGTCGGCGTCAGCATCCTCGGCCCCTCGAAGACGCAGGCAGACGTCGACAACACGTTCACCGTGGTCCTAAACCGCGTCGGCGCAAAGCAGCCCGTGCACCTCACGGTCACGCTGGACGGCACCACGCTCGTCGACGAAACGACGACCGATCCCGCAAAGGAAATCACGCAGAAGCTGCCCGAAGGCTACCACCAGATGACTGCGAAAATCGAATCAAACGACTACTTCCCGCAAAACAATGTATTCTATAAGACCATCAAGGTCGTGCCGAGACCCCGCATCCTGTACGTTTCCGAGAAAGAATCGCCGATGAAGACCTTGCTCAATGACTTGTACCAGGTCGATTCCGCATCCACCGTTCCCGACGACCTCAAGGACTACTACGCCATCGCCATCAACGACATCTCCGCAGACAAGCTCGAGGACGCAACCGAACGCATCAGCAACTTTGTCTCCGACGGCAACGGCATGGTCGTGCTCGGCGGCAAGAGCTCGTTCGACAAGGACGACTACAAGAGCTCCCAGTTCGAGACACTGCTTCCCGCGTTCGTCTCCGCTCCCGAGAAAAAGCCAGGCGACATCAGCGTGGTCGTCGTCATCGACATCTCCGGAAGCACCGGCATCGCGTTCGGCCGCTTTACCAGCACCGCGGACTTTGAAAAGGCAGCGGCCATCAACATCTACCACACGCTCAAGCCCGACGTCAACCTCGCGATGGTCGCGTTCAACACGCAGGCATACCTTATTTCCGAGCCGAGCAAGGTCTTCGAGAAAATCAACCTCGATGACCGCCTCAGCAGGCTGAAGTTCGGCGGCGGAACGCTCGTGCACGCAGGCATCCTCAAGGCGATCGCGTTGTTGCAGCAGATGGGCGGCAGCAAAAATATCATCCTGATGAGCGACGGCAAGACGCAAGGAGCGGGCCAGACCATCGAGGCCGCGAAATTGGCGGCAAACGACGGCATCAAGATGTACACCGTGGGCGTCGGACCCACGACCGACGAGAACATCATGCAGCAAATCGCCGAAATCGGCAACGGCATCTACTTCCGTGCGACCGAAGAAAGCAAGTTCAAGATCCTGTTCGGCGACAACAGCGACGAGGAGAAGAAGAGCGGCGGCGTGATGAGCCTGGTCGTGCTCAACGCAAACCACTTCATCACCGAAGGCTACGACCCCAAGGCCGAAATCCACGGCTTCAACCAGGTCGTGCCCAAGACCACTGCTCGTTTGCTGCTCACGACCTCGGGCGGCGACCCCATCCTGTCCGTGTGGCGCGTCGGCCTCGGCAGAGTCGCGGCGTGGAGCACGGACGACGGCACGGAATGGGCCGGCGACGTGCTCAGCCACCTCAACAGCAAAATCGCCGCAAGAATGTTCAACTGGGCCATCGGCGACCCGGACCGCAAGGCAGACGCGTACGTCAACGCCCAGGACACCATCGTCAATGAGCCCACCGACATCACGGTCAAGGCGCCTTCGCCGCCCAATTCCCCTGGCGTCACGTTCTACAAGATTGACGAAGACCTGTATTCCGCAGCTTTGACGCCGACCCAGGAAGGCTTCCAGCAGGTCGCAGGAGCCGTCTTTGCCGCAAACTACCCGCGCGAGTACGGCAGCCTCGGCTTCAACCCTGAGCTCGCCAAGATCGTGCAGTCCACCGGAGGCCGCGTTTTCGACCCCACGGACATCGACGGCATCGTCCAGTACACCAAAGCACGCTCACGGCGTATCATCAACACCAAGGACTTGCTCGGCTGGCCGTTCGTGCTCCTCGCAACACTCATTTTCCTCGTGGAAATATTTATAAGGAGAATCGTCAGGAGGGAATAACGCTATGGCATACATCACCCGCAACGCAAACATCATGCTTTTGTTCCTGATTTTGGTCAGCGCAGCCGCGCTTGTCGGGGCAACCGTGTTCTTCCAGGAGAACTTCGACCGCCTCAACTCAGCCTATTCCATCAAGCTCTCCCAGCTTGGCGACGTCAGCAAGGACCTCGCGGACAAGCAGTCCGCGCTCGACCAGATCAAGAGCGAATTGACGCTCAAGTCCGCCCGCGAAGAGGAATTCACGCACCAGTACACCGACGTCAAGACCGAAAAGACCCAGCTGGAAGGTGAGAAAAAGTCGCTGACACAGCAAAACACCGACCTCGGCCACCAAGTGCAGGACACCAAGTCCCAGCTCATGAGCACGCAAAGCACGCTCGAGGCCGCGCAGAACGAAAACGCGCTCATCAAGTCACAGCTTGCGGAAGCGCAGGCGAACGTCATCAAGCTCAAGAAGGACAAGGACGACCTGGCGCACGTGGTCAACACGCGCGACACCACGATCTCCTGCCTCCAGACGGAAAAGGCAAAGCCCGACGCCGAGGAAGGAAACTGCTGAATGGCAACCAAGCCCATCATCGCGGCATTGAACGAAGTGCGGAGCGCGGTCACGCAGATCACGCTCTTCACGTGCCTCCTTGACACGCTTGTCGTCTTCCTCATCTCCGCGCTCGTGCTGATCTTAGTGTCGCTGCCGTGGTGGTACGCGCTCTTTGTCGCGGTCGTCTACGGCGCGCTGCACGTCTGGCGCAATCTCACCCGGCACCGCAACCTGCGGTATGTTGAAGAGAAAGTTCCCGAGCTGGAAGAACAGCTGATTACGGTCGCAGACACGACCGACCGCGAGAACGCCATCGTGCAGAGTCTGCAACAGGATGTTTTGCAGAACATGCGCGCCGTGAAAACGTCATACTTCCTCAGCTTCGGACGCCTGACGCGCGAGTTGATCACGCTCGCAGTCATCAGCATCCTCATCATCACCGCATCCGCGCACCACATCCACT
>JBGPHE010000061.1:0-5706 GCA_041484255.1 Candidatus Nanoarchaeia archaeon | reverse complement strand
CTTGGAGGCGACTGCGTCAGCGCTTGCGGTCTTTGCGGCCTGCGTGAGCGCGAACAGGCTCTTGATCGTATCCGCATACTCGGGGCCGAGCTGCGAGAACGCAGAGGCACCGACTTCCTTGCCGCCATTGAGGATTGTGCCGCCGTCCATGGACATCGTGAACTGCGTGCCTGCAGCGCCCATCGCCTTGGACAGCTGGCTGAGCAGTTTTGCGCCGCGCTCGATCGCGGCATCGTGCGCGCCCGTAAGTTTCTTGAGCGCTTCGTCGCAATCCTTTGCCTTTTGTTCCTGCTCGGTCGAAGGCGGCGCAGTTACAGCGGTCCCGGTCTTTGCTTTGTCAAGCGAGGACTTGGTGTCAACGAGCTGCTGCTTGATCTTATCCGCCGCTGCCTTGAGCTTGTCGATTGCACTCTTCACTTCCTTGGACTTGACGCAGTCGTATGCTTCTGATGGGATTGGCTTTCCGGTGAACGCATCCTTGCCGTCTGCGGACGTGAAGAAGCTGGTGCCGACTCCGTACGATGGCGCTTCCACGCCGAGCCTGCCGCTCGCGTCCGAAGTGATCTTGCCGCCCGTGACTTGCGAAACCAAGCCTGGCTCGGAGCCTGCTTCTGACTTTGCGCCGTCCATGCACGCCTGCAGCTGCTCGTTGATGTCTGCCAATGCAGTGTCCATGCCACGCTGGCGCATCTGCGTGTGCAGGTCGGTGAACTGCTTGCCTTCAGAAGAGTCTGCTTTGACGTCTTTCAGGTAGCCCTGGCCGGGCATCGGCCACTGGTCTGCGAGGTTATCGCTTGCAGCCTTGGCCTTGCCTGCCGCGTCGGTCATGCACTTGGTCAGCGCGTCGCCTAACTTGTCTTGGGCCGCCTTGCGTTTGTCATCAATCTTGCTCTTGTCGACGGCGTCGCCTTTCTCGAACAGCTTGCCGCCGCTGCCGAACTTCTTATCCTCAATGCCTGGCGGCACGGTAACGCCTTCGCACGGGTCTTTGGGCTTGGATGGTCCTCCGCCGCCTGATGTTCCAGGAATAGTGATGGGCCCTTGCGGAGGTGTGGGCGTGGTCGGCGTTGTTCCGCCTTCCTTTTCCTTGACGCTTCTCAGGTCGATTGATGCTTCGGCAGGGTATCCAGGATATCCTGGTTTGCCGTTCGCGACTTCGCACTTGCAGCAGTCCTTGTCCCAGACGCGGATGCCGATGACGACCAGCCATTTCTCCTGTGTATCAATATACTCATAGTACATGTCCTCGAGCCAGACATTGTTCGCGGTGTATTTGTCCAGCAGGTTGAGCATCTCGACCAATGCGCCCTGCTTGTCCGGCTTCTGCGGCTTGCCGTTCTCGTCCGGCGGCGGGTTCATCAATTCGTGGATATTGTCGTTGATATCGTCCATGTAGACTCTTGCCTTCTGAGTCATCGGCCGCCGCTCTTCAATCTGGTTCTGGCTGATCTTCGCCTGGACGCGCGCGAGCGTCGCGGCCGCGGTGTGGTCGCACGGGTACGGGACCATAATGCTGGCCATCGCGACCTTCTCCTCCCCGACGAGGAAGTTCTCCTCGATCTCGTGCTTGTTTTTCTTGCCGATGTAGAATTGTGCGCGCGCTTCGGGGTCGTAGTTCTCCACTTCGTTCTTGAGCTGCTGCGCAGCCTGCATCTGTTGCTGATTCTGCTGGTTGACGGCGTCCTTGCTTTCCTGGTTGTTCAGCTTGCCGTCAGCTGCGTCCTTGTTGATTCTGCCTGCCTGTTGCGCCATTCCTTGTGCCTGGTTGTATCCTGGCATGGCGTTGTCCACTGCCTGTTGCTGGTCAGGGCTGAGAGGTTTACCCGGTAGCGCGGTGCCTCCGTTCTGGATTGCGGCGCGTTGGGCGTCGTTCATCGGCCCCATGATGTTGCCGAGCATCTCGTTGCTTTGCGCGTTCAAGTTGCTGGCAATCTGTTGCGCCTGCTTGACCGCATCCTTCGGGTTGGCGTTCTGCTGCTTCTCCTGTTCGTCCTGCACTGGATCCTTGCCCGATGCAAGCCAGTTCAGCGCGGCCACGATGATCTTGATGTCCTTCTTGTCCATCTCGACAAGCTCGTCCATGAGCTTGTCGCCTTCTTTCATCGCGTAATTATCGACGTTGTCCTTCTTGATCATGTTCGGGTCGGCGCGGCCGTCGATTTGCTCGGGGCAGATTGCGTATTCGTTGTTGTCAAAGGACACTTGAAGTTGGACCTTCAGCGGGATGTACGGCTTGATCAGCTTAATGCGGTTCTTCTTGTCCTTGATTTCGTGCGCGTTCTTGTAGATGTTCTTCAGGTAGTCATTGGGAGTGATGGGCTTCAGCATGCTCGTGCAGGATTTTGCCGCGGCATTGCAGAGGTCGAACGCGGGTCCAGACGTGGGCTGGGTGTACGACGTTGACGCGTGCACCGCAGCGCCGGTGATCAAGTTCAGGATGTTCATTCCTGAGACCGTGTTCAGGCCGAACAAGCCGGTAATCGCAGGCAGGTCTGCGACCGCGTGGCCGGACATGGTTGAGCTTGGGCTGTATTGGTATCCGCCGACGCCTTGGCCTTGCAATCCTGCCATGAGTTGCGCATTGGTCGGCGCAGTTTGGACATTGTAGTTGACCTGGTAGCCTGAAGGACTCTGTCCTTGGAGCTGATTCATCAGCTGCTGGCCATTAGGTATTGTTGACGAAGGCGTTCCTGGGCTGAGCTGGTATCCGCCGTTCAGGTTCTGACCTTGTAACTGGTTCATCAGCTGCTGCGCATTCGGTGAGCTTTGCGAGTAAGGCGCAAGCTGGTATCCGCCGTTCAGGTTCTGTCCTTGCAGTTGGTTCTGCAACTGCTGCGCATTCGGGATGGATTGCGAGTAGGGTGCGAGCTGGTAGCCGCCGTTCAAGTTCTGTCCCTGCAACTGGTTCATCAATTGCTGTCCATTAGGTATTGATGTCGAGGGCGTTGCTGGGCTGAGCTGGTAGCCGCTCGCCATTCCTTGTCCGTGCGGCACTCCTTGCGTGATGCCTTGGTCGATCTGGTCTGCGATGCCGTTGACCTGCGCGGTCGGGCCGAGGTGGGGGATGGGCTGCTGTCCGAATCCTCCGCCGAAGCCGCCGCCGGCTCCACCGGCACCTGCGCCACCTGCTCCGCCAGCGCCTGCTCCTGCGCCACCGCCGCCGGTGAACTTCATGATTTGGTCTTCAATGCTCTTGAGCGCGTCTTGCGCGGTTCTGCTGGGTTTTCTGCAGAAGAACACGCCGGGGCTCGGGGCTTCCATGACCATCGTACTGCCCCAGCTTTCCGCGTCTTCGTGGCCGAATCCTGCAGAGTCTTCATTTTCTTTTGTCTGCTCGTCGCCTTCTGCGCAGTCGCCGTTGCGCGCATAGCTCTGCGTGCTGGTCTGCTTGTTCGGAACAATATCAACAGGAACGCCAGTGATGCCGTCTACGTTGTTTGCGCAATCAGGGAATGTTCCTTCGAACGGCTTGACCAGGACGGCGTCGCCGTCGAGGATGACGATAGGGTCTTCGTTGATGACAATGTTGTAGCTTCCTCCGCCGGAATTGATATCGCAGGTCGCGTTGCCGACCTGCACGGTCGAGGAGATGCCTTGGATGTTGAGCACGCCCAAGGGACCCAACGCAGCGTCAACCTGCTGTTTGAGGCTCTGCATGCAGGCATTGACGACCTGGTCGTACTGGCCGATGACGTCTTCGAGGCGGATGGTTTGCGGTTCTGTGCTGATCGTTTGCTGGTCGGGGCACGGCGCGAACGCGCAATTGGGACCGCGGCGCGACACGAGGCTTCCGTCGGAGCACGGCTTGGTGTCTTGCTTGCATGGGCGCTGCGCGGGCAATGGTCCGCGTGGCGGCTGCGGCTTCGGCTGTGCGGTCGGGCAGATGAACGTGCAGTTCGGTCCGCTGCGTCCTACTGAGCTTCCATCAGGGCAGGTAAAGATATCCATCGGGCACGCGCGCTGCGCGGGTAACGGGGTCGGCGCGATTGCCTTATCGAGCACCGCGTTGCCTGTGATTGCAACAGGCATGTCGGTGATGTGCACAGGCCCTGGCTGGACAGGGATTGCAGTGTTTGCACCTGCTTGTGACGCGCACTTCTTCTCGCACGCGACTTGCGGGTTAATCAGTTTGACAAACGGCTGGAGTTCGGGAGTCGGAGCAGGCGCGTTCGCGCACTTCTGGATGCAAGAATCATATTGTGACGTCGTGAACAGCGGCGGAGGCGGCAGCTGGCCGGGCTGGATGGTTCCTGCAAGCAGGTCGTCGAAGAACTGCTGGCCCTGCGCCGAGCACTGCGCCGCGCCCTGTTCAAGCAATTGCTGCGCCTGGTCGAGCCGCGCGTTAAACTCGTCCTCGCTCATTAAATGCTGGACGACATACATCAGCGTGCCGTTCACGTTCACCAATTCGACACCGGGCACGTCGCCGCAGCCGGGCGCGTTGGATTGCGCGATGGAGCCGAGCGACTGCTGGGGCTGCGTGTTGAGGTTCTCAGCAGACTGGCAGCAGATGGCTCCTGAGTCCTGATCGACATAGCAACCCTGCTTGAGCTTGGGCGTCGCGCCATGGATACTACCGGTTTGCGTGTAGCCTGGCTGGCAGCCGCCTGCGCTTCCTGCGAGAGCGGGCATGTCGGTCGGACCCATTGTGGAGATAAGTTTCTTAGGCGCGGAAAGTTCTGAAACCGCAGCGCCGGTGAGCGAAGTCATTGCGGGGAGCTGCGTGCGGCGCGGCCAGTAAACAATCGCGACCACGCCCTTGTTCGTGACCTGCGGCACGCCGTGCAGGTGCGTGAATGCGAGGACGCGCTTATCGTCGGGATTCAGCGAGACGAGCGCGTCAGGAGTATCATTATACGCTTTCTCGAACGCGAACGCTGATCGTACTGCGACCACGTATTCCTTGTTCGGCTCGAGCGGCGAGACCGGGAACTGCGCGGTCCAGATGGGCTTGAGGATGTTATGCGGCAGGCGTTCTCCGTATAACAAGTAGTAATCGCTCAGATTCTCCGTTCCGTCGGTCGGGTTGTAGATGCTGATGTATGGGACATCGCTGCGTGCGACCGTGGTGATGAGCAGGTGTCTCCTGCGTGGGATCAATGCGTGGTAGAGGTCAAGCATGAACGACGCGTTGATGGGCGTGTACGTGCGCGGCACGATCTGCGCGGTATCGTTCTTGTCGAAGTTGACGGTCCACGGCTCGGTGCCTTCCTTGTGGCCGACGATGCTGAGCCTTCCTCCGCGCGAGACTTCCTTGGGCTCGTCCCACGTGTCGGGCTTGCGCTCGAACGCGTGCTCTTCAGGCAGGTCGAGGAAGATGATGGCGTCCGCGACCTTGGGCTTTGCGCTGTTGCGGGTAGCGTCCTGCTCGCCTGCGATGGACTGCGCGATCTGGCTGGCTTCGTCAGGGGTTGCGCCTGCATCGATGACGGAGATGAGCGACTGACCCTGGTCGTCGACCGCATTGATGACCATCTGGTTCAGCAAATCGTCCAGGCCGGGCACGTCGTCGCTGACGTTCTCCAGCTGGTCGCCGTAGTCGAAGCAGTCGTTCCAGCCGGGCGGCAGCGGCAATGCGCAGGAATAGTGGTCGCCAATGTGCACAATGGTGCAGTCGGGCGGGACAATCGGCGTTCCGATGTCTCCTGGCGGCAGCGGCGGCAGCACGGGCGGTTCAAAGCCGGGCGGATAAGGTGTGGTTCCGTT
>JBGPHE010000060.1:0-5725 GCA_041484255.1 Candidatus Nanoarchaeia archaeon | reverse complement strand
GAGTCGTACTGCAAGACCATCGTGAGCGCGTACAAGTCAGGAGCAGCATTCACGCTTGCCATGACGGTGTACTCGAGCGGCATGCTCTCGTCAGGCCCCAGATACGCGATGTAGCGCGTGTTGCCCGAGCCGATGGGCAGGATGACGCCCTTCGGGTCAGACCACGAAAAGAGCGCGTTCTGCAACGGAGCGCCGCCCGCGTTCGTGATGGTGAACGTCAGAGGCGTCTCATTGCCCGGAACAATCGTTTTCTGGTTAATCTCGACATTCTCCGAGATTGCCGAGGCAGACACTGCGATAGGCACTTTCAGCGTGCCCCACGCGGTTCCCATCTGGTTGTTGGAATACTTGATATCAAGATTGTACGTTCCCTGCATCGCGTCGCGATTCACGCGGAACTTGTATGAAAGCACCGCAGAGCTCTGGCTCTCGGGCGGCCGCGGAAGCGAAGCAACCACTTGGTGCGCTTCAGTGCCTTCCAGCAGCGTGAACGGGTACTCAGGGGCGGCTTCTGCCCAGTAATTCTGCGCAGGAGCGTCGCCGGTGTTCTGCATCACGATCTGCACTTCCACCACGTCGCCGGCCTTGACCGGGTTCGGAGTCTGCGTCAGGTACGACACTTGCACCAGTGGGCCGGCTGCCGCGCTGAGCGCGCACGCCGCCAGGAGTACTGCCGCAATCATGAACACTGCTTGTTTTTTCATATTATCCACCTCGCTTGGTGATGATTTTATCGACTTCTCCGTCTTTCAAACGCACGATGCGCTGGGCGCGCTGCGCCAAGTCGTCCTCGTGCGTCACGATAATGATGGTCTTGCCCTGCTCGCGGTTCAGCTTCACCAAAAAATCAATGATGAACTTCTCCGTGACGCTGTCCAGGTTTCCTGTGGGCTCGTCCGCGAGGATGATTTCAGGATTCACCGCCAATGCGCGCGCGATGGCGACGCGCTGCATCTGGCCGCCGGACAATTGCGACGGCAGGTGGTGCATGCGGTCACTGAGCCCGACCATGGCCAATAGTTCAGTGGCCTTCTTCTTTGCCTCGGCAGGGTCTGCGTCCTGCAATTCCAGCGGCAAAATGACGTTATCCAATGCGGTGAGCGTGGGAATCAGGTGAAACTGCTGGAACACGAAGCCGATCTTCCTGCCTCTTGCCACTGCCAAGTCAGACTCGGAAAGCTGGGCAATATCCTGGCCGTCCAGCGCAATCACGCCTTTGGTCGGCACGTCCAAACAGCCCATCAAATTCATCATGGTGCTCTTGCCGCTGCCTGACTTGCCCGTGACTGCGATGAACTCGCCGTGATGAATGGCCAGGTCGATGCCTTTCAAGGCCGTGACTTCCACCTCGCCCATCTTGTAGACCTTCCAGACCTTGCTGAACTGGAGGATAGGGTGGCGCTCCTTCGCGCGCACGAGCTCAGTCACGCTTTGCATGGAACCATCCCCTCGCAGGAGGGCTGTGTTCGGGCTGGGGCATCCAGTCCGCGGTTTCCGTGACCGAATGCATGCCGATCGCGCCGGTATTCACGTCAATAAGATAGGCGTGGCGCGACGTCTCATTGGACGCCATCACGTGGATGAGCGTCCGCGACGCTTCGTCAAAGCGCTTCACGTGCTCGCTCGGCTCAATCTTGTACGCGCTCGTGTCGATGCCGTGCGACTGCAAGTCGTTCTCCACGACTGCCTTTGCCTTTGCCATCTGCTCAGGAGTTGCCTGCGTGAACGACGCGTTGAACGAGTAGAATCTCACCAGTCCGCCGATGACGATGAGGCAGAACACTGCGATGACGAGTAATGCTGCGATCTTCCAGCCCTTTGCGCTCTGATTCGCAGGGGTTTGCTTGTGTTTTGTTGCCATGATGCCCTGAAGAGTGAAACGACATATATTATTTCCCTGTAACTGGTTTCACTTTGGTGAAATCAGTGCCTTGCGAAAAAGAAAACGTTTATATGCCCCCTTCGGGTTATTCATCGTATGCGCAGGTTCCCGTTATTGATTGCGATGGCGATTTTGATAGCTGCGCTCATCCTCTTGGTCGCCAAACTGTTCACGCCCCAGCCTATTCAGATTACGCTGGAAACAGGGCAGGAAATCGCGACCCAGACGCCGAACTACTTTACGCTGTCTACAGTATTGCTTCTGGTCATCTGCGCGTTCTTTGTCGGCGCGGCAGCCACGTTCATCTATTACAACGCCGAAATCCAGCAGCTCCTGAAACCGCAGCCCAAAGGGCTGGATGCGCAGTACGCGTCCATGCTGTCCTTGCTCAAGCCCGATGATCGCGCGGCAGTGCAAGCGCTGCTTGCCGCAAAGGGCGAGCTGCTGCAGAGCGCGCTGGTCGAGAAGCTGAATCTCTCTAAGGTCAAAACAACCAGAATTCTTGCCCGGCTCAGCCAGAAAGGGCTCATCACGAAAGAACGGCACGGCTTCACCAACCGTATCAGGCTCGTTCCGAAAGCGCCCTGAATAACATATATCGGGTACCCGAAAGATATTTAAGATACCAGCATTCTCGTCACGCACATGAAGAAACCGCTGCCCGGAAACGGCAACATCATCGCCGTGCACCGCCTGACCAAGAAGTTCGGCAAGCTCGAGGCAGTCAAGGGTATCTCTTTCCACGTCAAGCGCGGAGAAGTCTTTGCCTTCCTCGGCCCGAACGGCGCAGGCAAGACCACGACCATCAAAATGCTTACCACGCTGCTCAAGCCGAGCACGGGCGAAATTCTCATCAACGGAAGCAATCCCGCAACCAACCCGCAAGGCGTGCGCAAGTCCTTCGGCATCGTGTTCCAAGACCCGAGCCTGGACGACGAACTCACTGCGTGGGAAAACCTCGAGATTCACGGTATCTTATATGACGTTCCGCGCAAAGTCCGCAGAGAACGCATGGAGCAATTATTGAAAATCGCAGAGCTCTGGGAACGCAAGGACGACTTTGTCAAGACCTTCTCCGGCGGCATGCGCCGACGTTTGGAAATCGCGCGCGGCATCCTCCACCACCCTTCGATCATCTTTCTGGACGAGCCCACGGTCGGGCTCGACCCGCAGACAAGAAATCACCTCTGGGCGTATATCAAGAAGCTCAACAAGGAAGAGAACGTCACGGTCTTCTTTACAACTCACTATATGGAAGAGGCAGACCGCATGGCAGAACGCATCGCGGTCATCGACCACGGCGCCATCATCGCCGAAGGAACTCCTGAATCGCTGAAGAAGAAAACCAGGACCAAAACGCTCGAAGACGCATTCCTCAAGCTCACCGGCCACGCGATCAGGCACGAAGCCTCGTCAGGCATCGAAAACTTCCGCATGCACAGCAAGATGTGGGGGAAACGATGACGCTCGGACACTCGCTCGCGGTCATCGGCGCGATGTGGCTGCGCCAAATCAAGAAGTACCTCCGCTCCAAGCCGCGCATCTTCGGCTCGCTCGGGCAGCCGATCCTGTTCCTGGTCGCTTTGGGCTTCGGCTTCGGCCACATCTACGAGCAGGCCAACGGCGGAAACTATCTCCAATTCCTCGCGCCCGGCGTCATCGCCATGGGAATCCTGTTCACCGCGATGTTCACCGGCATCGAGCTCATCTGGGACCGGCAGTTCGGCTTCCTGAAAGAGACGCTCGTCGCGCCCATCTCGCGCTTTGAAATCATGGTCGGCAGAACCCTGGGCGGAGCGACCGTGTCCACCATCCAGGGCATCCTCGTATTCCTCATCGCGTTCGCGGTCGGTTTTAGGCCGACGAACTATGCCCTGCTTCCGGTCGCGCTGGTCGCGATGTTCCTGATTGCGCTCTTGTTTACTGCGTTGGGAACTGCCGTTGCTTCGGTGCTCTCCGACATGCAGGCGTTCCCCTTGATCATGAACTTCCTCATCATGCCGCTGTTCTTCCTGTCTGGCGCGATATTCCCGCTGGACACGGCGCCACGCGCATTGCAGATCGTCGCGGCGGTTGACCCATTGTCGTACGGCGTCGACGGGCTGCGCGGAGCGCTCATCGGCGGCATGCATTACGGCTTCCTGCTCGACTTCGGCCTGCTCGCGGTCTTTACTGCGCTGTTCCTCGCGCTCGGCAGCTATTTATTCTCCAAGATCCAGCTCTGAATCACAAAATTATTATACCTCTTCGATTCGCTTGACTGTATGGCATTTCCCAAAGCATCAATTCTGTGCGCTTTCCTTCTTGTCCTTGCGGCATGCGCCGCTCCGACCGTGAAGAACTGCAGCGCAGACATCAAATGCTTCGGCGAATCTGAAAAGACCTGCTCGCCGGCGCGCATCAGCATCACGCAGGAAGGCGTCACGCAGTCCATGGAAATCATCGAGCCCCAGGGCGACGCGTGCGTCGAGAAAATCAGCGTGAAGGAAAAGACCTCGCACTCGGACGCGACCTGCATGATGCCCAAGGCCAACTGGGGCACGCAGATGTCGCTCGCAGACTCCTGCAAGTACTGCACCGGCTCGCTCATCGAGAGCCTGAAGCACCTCAAGGTCTGCTGATTCTCTTCCAACAGGCATAGAAACATTATTATACGACGGCAACGGAGCGCGAAACATGCGCAAATCGTGGTTGCTTCTGGCACTTTTCGTCGTTCTTCTCGCCTGCAAGCCCGTCGCGCAGCCGATTCCTACGAAGACCGAATGCAATCCGCCGTATCACGAGTACACGCCGGAAGACTGCTGCCTCGACGCGGACAATAACGGCGTGTGCGACCGCGACGAAAACGCGACCATCGCGCAGATCGTGGTCAATAAGACCCGCGAAGCCACGCCTGACGAAGTGCGCGAGCGCACCATCATGTCGGACACGCTCATCAAGTTCCGCAAGAACGTCACCAGCTATTCCTATGATGTCGGCACCATGCACTACAAAGTGCGCGGCACGCTCGTGCGCGTCATCTACGACCACATGGAGCCGCTCGGCTTCAAGGTCAACAACAGCATCCCTGCGTTTATCACCGACGTCTATGTTGACCGCACCAGCCACGAAGCCGTCGGCTACTGCGACGCCCGCACCGAAAGCACGATTATGGGCAAGTCCAACTCCGACCGCAGCGTCTGCAGAGAATTAATCGACATTCCGCTGAAGCTGCCGTACGAAAAATACAGCCCGTACCTGCCTGAAGACTGGCTGGACCGCTTCTCGCACGCATTGCCGTCCAATATTCAAGATAATGATCAATACGTGAAAGAGCCGACCGGCTGGAAAGCGGTCAATCCTGTCCTCACGTTCCAAGAAGGCAAGAACGAAGTCATCCTCAAGCTCGAAAGCAAGAGCGGACTGCCCATCCGCATCCAGACCAATGAGCCTGTCGAGACCGTCCGCCAGGAATACACCTGGTTCATCCAGGACAATGTCAAGCCCGAAGAAGTCGTGTATCAGCCGTTCCACAAGTAGCAAAAGTTTAAAAAGCGGTCATTTCTTCGGAAACACTATGCCCATGTAGTCTAGTGGCCTAGGATGGAGCCCTGTCGCGGCTCCGACCCGGGTTCAAATCCCGGCGTGGGCGTTTTTATTCTTTCAGCTACCTCTATCGTCGAGAGCGTTTTGGAATAATCCCTGAAAGTGTAACGCCCCGGTCGGGCGTCTATCTTTCAAAGGTTGGAGCCCTTCCTAAGCCATTTTCGCGAGTTTTTAGGTTACCATCGCCCTCAACCGCGCCAAAAAGAGTACTTAAACTTTGTAGCACATTTGTGGCTACAAAAACGCGTTATGAAGGCT
>JBGPHE010000059.1:0-5849 GCA_041484255.1 Candidatus Nanoarchaeia archaeon | reverse complement strand
GACTTCTGTTCCGGCATCGCGAACAATCTGGAAACGAAATGCGTCAAGAATGAGTGCGTCATCATGACGCGCAATCCTGTTGCGCGCGTCGATTTGACCGCGTCGCACGGCTTTATCGTCGCTCCGACGTTTGTCGAGTTCAACGCGCACCTCTCGGGGCCTGCGCCAGCGAACTTCGACTGCGCGCGCATCAAGTGGGATTTCGGCGACACGCTCTCGAAGAACGAGACAGTGAAATGCCAAATACCTGCCGGCGCGGCAATGGATAAGGACTACAAGATCTCGCACAAGTATCTGCGCCCGGGCAACTACACCGCGACGTTCGCAGTCAACGGCATGCGCGCTTCATCGTTCATCGTCGCCTACCCGACAGTTGCGCCGCCGGAATGCGACCAGGACACCGACTGCGTTCCCGCGCAGTGCTGCCACGCGGGCGACTGCATCATCAAGGAGAAGCGCGCGGACTGCAGCAAGACGTTCTGCTCCGAAGACTGCCGTCCGGGAACATTGGACTGCGGCGGCAGCTGCGCGTGCGTCGCGAACCGCTGCACGGGCAAGAATTTCTTTCCGGGCGTGGACGCTCCGACGGGCCCTAGGCCTTGGGCGCCCTTTCCTTCTTGATTTTTGAGCTCTTGTACGTTTCCGGCTGATACGGCTCGAGACGGATTATTGTTGTAGAAAGCTTGAACTCTTTCAGCTTGGGCGCAAGCTTGTCTGTGAAATGCGTCTGGTCATAGCCCAGGCAGATGACGTCGGGCTTTTCTTCATTGATGATCTTGTAGACGTCGCCGGTGTAGCCGAGCACGGCCTTGTCCACTGCAGGCTGGGCGCGCACCATCGCGAGCCGGTCGTTCTCGCCCGCTTCCGGCTTCTTTCCCTTGGTTTTTTCCACGGTCGCGTCGCGCGCCACCACGACAACGAGCTCGTCGCCGTGCTGTTTCGCCTGCTGGAAGAAGTGGACGTGCCCCGGATGCAGGGGGTCAAAGGTGCCAAATACCATCACTTTGGTCATGAGTGTGCTGAGCGCCTCGCTTTTATATAGATAGCGAATCACAAAGTTTATAAACCTGAATGGGCAATCTTCGTACCAAAAAGGTGATTACGCGCTATGCGGAAACTACTCATCGGTATCGTCCTCGTTGTCCTGCTCAGTCCGCTTGCGTTCGCCGCATTCAACGGTTATACTTCTGAAACTCGCTATGCTGTCTCGCCCGGCCCGACGCTGGAGCGCGACATCGTCTTCAGCGCGAACCGCTATTATCAGGGCTACATCAAGCCCTTTGGCGGCTTTGGCGCAAAGGGCGCGAGCGGCGGCAGCAGGGGCGCAAAGGGCGTCGAAGAGGGCTCGCTGAACCTGCCTTCGAACGCGTTCATCCCGAACGGCCGCAACCCGGCAAAAATCAGCAATCCGTACGCCAGCTTCCAGGGCTACCAGAACATCAACCAATACATCGACCTGGTGAAGCCGGACAACTCGCTCATCACGCGGCCGCAAATCAACGGCTCGCCGCAGGGCTATGCCCGCATCGTCAACTATCGCAGGCAGCAGGTTGGATTATTGGACACGGCTATCCAGCTCCGCACGCGCGACCTGCCGCTCATCGCGCCGTACTTCACGTATGGCGTCTGGCTGGTCGACGAGGACACGGGCTACACGATGCTCCTGGGCAACCTGCAGCCGCAGGCGATCGGCCGCACGGCAGACTTCAAGTTCAACAGCATTCCGAACAGCTACGGCGGCTCGTATCCGCTCGTGCCGTTTGACACCATGATGGTGACCATCCAGCCGTATCCGGACAATGATCAACTGCCCGGCCCGGTTGTCTTGACCGGCGACATGCGCGGCAACAAAGTGGTGGTGTCCTGATGCGCAAGCTTTTCACGCTCCTGCTCGCGCTGCTGTTGGTGGTGCCGATCGTTTCGCCCGCCTACTTGCAGCCCGAGGACATCAAGTTCCGCGCCGGCGGACCGCAGCGGTACAACGAGTACTTCTACGACCCGCGCGTGCAGACGCAGAAGTATGACGTCACGGTGCACATGACGCCTCAGGAGGCGCCTATCTTCGCGCGCGGCTATCCTGCGTATTATCCGCGCGGCACTGCGCGCGTGCAGACCGTGCGTTCGCCGTACAAGTCTTCCAGCAGCGTCCACATCCAGACCAAGGACTTGCGGCCCTCGTGGCAGGACAGCACGTTCTACCAGGGCTGGCTGTACAATTCCAAATCCGGAGCCACGCTCAATATGGGCCAGTTTGAGGCAATCAATGGCGGCGTGGGCGAGCTTATCTATTCCGGAACTGCAGATCTCTTCCCGTACGACACTGTCTTTATCTCGCGCGAGCCGCGCCCGGACGCTGACCCGCGCCCTTCGGACGACATCGTGCTGAACGGTCAGATCGACTACGGCGCATACCAGTACTACGCGCCGACGCCCATCCTGTCCAAGTATGGCCAGTATGGCCGCACGTACATCCAGTAATTTTTTTCTTCAGTACATTTTTAAGCGCATTCTTGTTTGATTGCACCATGTCTGTCGCTCTTGTCATCTTTGGCGCCACCGGCGATCTTGCGCAGCGCAAGCTCGTTCCTGCGCTGTTTAAACTGTATCAGGCCAAGGCATTGCCTGCTGACTTCCTGCTCATCGGCTTTGGCCGCAAGGAGCTGTCCGAGGGCGAGTTCCGGCAAAAGTTTGACGTGTCTCCTGAGTTTGCAGAATGCATCACGTACGTGCACGGCGCGTACGATTCGCCTGAGGGCTTTGCCAAGCTTGCCGCGGTCGCGGGCGAGCGCAGCATCGCGTTTTACTTTTCCACGCCGCCAGAGACCTATGCGCACATTATTGGGCAGTTGGACAACGCAGGGCTTTCGCGCGAAACCGCGAAGCACTGGCGACGCGTTATCGTCGAGAAGCCGTTCGGCGCCGATGAAGCCTCTGCGCGCGCATTGAATGATGTGTTGCGCAAGGCGTTCAAGGAAGAGCAGACGTTCCGCATTGACCATTATCTCGCGAAAGAGACGGTGCGCCAGATTCCTGCGCTGCGCAAGGCGCACGCGCACAAATGGGACAGCAAAAACATCGACCACGTGCAGATCACGATTTCCGAAGAGCTCGGCATCGGCGAGCGCGGTGGGTATTATGACCAATCCGGCGCATTGCGCGACATGATTCAAAGCCATCTGTTGCAAGTGCTTGCGTTGATCGCGATGGAATTGCCTGCGGGCGACGACGCGCACGACACGCGCGCCGCAAAGATCGGCGTGCTCAAGAATATTGTCTTCGATGAACTGGCCGAAAGCGTGGTGCGCGGCCAGTATCACGGCTACACGCAAGAGCCTGGCGTGCACGAGAAATCGGCGACGGAGACGTTTATCGCGCTCAAGTTCGGCATCGGCACGGAGCGCTGGAAGGGCGTGCCGTTTTACGCGCGCAGCGGCAAGCGGATGAAATCTCGGTTTGCCGAGGCGCATGTCGTGTTCAAAGACGCTTCGCCCGTGACGCTGTCCATTAACCCGCGTCAGGGCGGCAACGGCAAGGAAGCGCACGAAGTGTTGTTCCCTGCGGTCTTTGCTGGCGACAGGTCATTGTTCCCGTCGTGGGATGAGATTGAGCTGTGCTGGCGCATCGTGGACCGCATTATCGCGCACTGGGCGGCTGAAAAGCCGGAACTGCACGCGCACACGCCTGGCACTTGGGGTCCTGCGGCAGCTGACGAGCTGCTCGCCAAAGAAGGTAGGAAATGGATTCAGCCGTAAAAGAACTTCTTACGCAAACGGCAGGTGATAGATTGCGTCGAGGGAGTAAATGCCTCCTCCGATGAGCGCGAAATAGATGCCGACTGCGACAAGCACGAGGTCGTATTCGTAGCCGCCCTTGGTGATGACGAAGGGCAGGTTCCACTTCATTTTCTTGGCGTACGTCGCGACGAGCATGTTGATTGCGATGAGAATGCCTGCGAATCGCGTGAATGCGCCCAGCAGCAATGCAAGGCCGCCGATGCATTCGGCAACGGCAGAGCAGAACGCCCAGAACGACGCAGGCGCCAATCCGATGCCTTTGGTGGTCTGCACGTGCTGCTTGAAGCCCTGCTTGGTCAGGAGTTTCGGATAGCCGTGATAGAGCATGACGATGGCGACCATGACGCGCAGCGGAACGTCCGCGTACTGCGCCCAGGACGACAGGTCAATCATGCATCATCACGCCGAAGCGAAAAGAACAATACTGCGATGGTGAGCACGACAATCGCGCCCATGCCTGCGAAGAGCATGCTTGAGCCGAGCGTCGAGGCGCTCTGGTCGCTGACCGCGAATCCTGCGGAGGACAGCGGCTGCTGCACGAGCGGAGCGACCGGGAACGGCGCGCGCACCATGGGCTGGGTTTCGATCCAGACCTTGTCGACGGTGAACGTGCCTGCGTTGACGGTGTCGGGGACGTGCACTTCTGTCTGCACCTGTGTTCCGGTCGGGAAGAGCGAGGTCATTCCGGAGCGGGTCTGGCACTGGATGGGCACGACGACTTCATACGGTCCGTTCGGGACCAGGAAGGTCGGCTGCAACTGGCACGTGGCCTGCGACAAGCCGAGATTGGCGTACATTCTCCAACTGACGATGCCGATGGGCTCGTTGTTGTTGTTGACGCCTTGAACGCGAGCGAACTGGTATCCTTGCGTGACGAGAGTGCTCTGCATCACGGTGTTGAATGTGTAGGTCGTGACCGCAAACGCAGCGGGAACCACGAGTAAGAATGCAATGACTGTCAGCAGTATGCCTTTCTTCATTCAGTACACCTCTTTTCTGAGGATAGAAGAGTTATTGGGTATAAAAACCCTACGTTTTTAGAATAAATCAGAACAACTCCTGAATACCTTGCATTTCGGGCAGACTAGCTTGCAGCTGCGGTCTTGCATCGTGGTGCCGCAGTTCTCGCACACCTTTGCGCCAGAGTCGAATTGTTCGTTGATCATGCCTGTTCTTCGGAAGGAATGTTTATATAATACTACGGACGCGATTCAGGCATGGCGAACCACCAGCACATTCTGGGCGTTGAGGAAGCGCACGACGGCTGGGGCTCGAAGCTTCGTGAGATTATTCTGGGCGGCCAGGATGGATTAGTGAATGTGCTTGGTATCGTGCTCGGCGTCGCTGCTGCGACCGCGAGTACGCGTATCGTTCTGATTTCCGGTCTTGCGGCGACGTTTGCCGAAAGTATCTCGATGGGCGCCGTGGCGTATACGTCTACGAAAGCGGCGAAAGAATATTACTTGAGCCTCAAGCGCCGCGAACGCTTCGAGCTGAAGCAAAAGCCTTCCGAAGAGCGCCGCGAAGTCAAGGACATCTATTATCACAAGGGCTTCCGCGGGCAGTTGTTGAATCAAATCGTGAACAAGATTACTTCTTCAAAACGCGTCTGGCTGGACACGATGCTCGCCGAAGAACTGCACGTCTTTCCTGAAGATTATCACGACCCGATGAAGTCAGGCGTCATTGTCGGTGTGTCGAGCATTGTCGGCTCGCTGATTCCGTTGATGCCGTTCTTCTTCATGCCGGTCGGCGTCAGCGTGTGGTGGTCATTGCTCATCTGCACGCTCTCGCTTTTCATTCTCGGCGCGATCAAGGCAAAGGTGACGGTCGGCACGTGGTGGAAATCGGGATTGGAGCTCGCCGCCATCGGCATGGCTGCGGCAATCACCGGCTATGCCGTCGGCATGGTTCTCGGCGTGACGGTTTAGAATTATTCTCCTTCAATACAAACGCACTGCATGAGCTTTCTGCCGCAGTCAGAGCAGGGAACGCACATCGGGCAGTCGTCGACTTTTTGCGTGTAGCCGCATTCTTCGCAGAGCTTCATTTCTT
>JBGPHE010000058.1:0-5869 GCA_041484255.1 Candidatus Nanoarchaeia archaeon | reverse complement strand
TGCCTGCCGTGCGGCGCAGACATGGCGTGCATCCAGAATTCGGACTGCGCGAGCGGCAGCTGCAATGCAGGCAAGTGCGGCGCGCAGGAGCCGTGCGCGGACGGCGTATTGTCCGGAACCGAAACCGATGTTGACTGCGGCGGCGCGTGCCCGACGCCGTGCGGCGACGGCAAGAACTGCAAGGCAGACACGGATTGCGCGCAGGGATTGCTGTGCGCGAGCAACACGTGCCAGATGCAGCGTCCTGCGGAATTCCCGTCAGCAGAACAGGGTCCTGCCGCAGTCATTGTTCCGCAGCCGACTCCCGCGCCCAGCTTGCTGAGCATCATTCTCTGGCTGTTCCTCATACTCATCGTTCTCGCCGCGCTCGGCATCGGCGGCTACCTGGGCTACCAGTACTATCTGGAGCAGCAGACGCCTCCGATCCAGCCGCAAGCGCCCTTCCAGCGCCCTGCTCCCGCGCCGCAGCGCAGGCTGCGGCCCTGGCCTGCGGTTATTGAGAAGCTCCGCGGCATCGCGCGCCACGAAGAGCCGCCGTTTGTGGACCGCGACTTTGTCTCGCTCGGCGAGCTTTCCCAGCGGCTGAAGAAAGAAAAGGTGCAGGTCAAGGGCGACGTCTTTGACCGGCTGAACGACTTGCTCAAGGGCAAAATCTCGCGCAGCCGAACCGAGGACGTTTTGTCGTCCATCCGCAAGGAGCCGGAAGCGTTCGCGTTGCTCCGCAGGATTTCGTTCGAGAAGCTCACGCCCGCTGAGAAGGCGCAGATGCGCAAGCGGCTCGCCCAGCTCAAGTCTGGCGAGCTTACTGCCGCAGAAATCGAGGAAATGCTTGCGAAACTGCGCGTCACCGCACAATATTATAGGACGCACAAGGAAGAACTGCGGCGCGAATTGGAAGAATGGCTCGCGGAAGGGAAGAAAAAATGAACAAGCACGCGCAAATAATCGGGCAGGTCTTTGTCTTCATCCTCGCAGGAATAGTGTTCGTGCTTATCCTGGGCTACGGCTACAAGGCGATCATGAGCTTCATGGAGCGCGGCGAGCAGGTGCAGCTGCTGGACTTCCGCAACCAGCTCGATTCAACGTTCAGCATCATCAAGCGCGACTACGGCAGCGTCCAGCGCGTCGACGTGCGCGTTCCGCCCAAGACCGAGCAGGTATGCTTCGTGAACACGCCCCCTGAGCTCACCGGGCCGCAGCAGCAGGCGCTTGAAACGCGCTATCCGCTGTTCGCGAGCGCGTGGTCAACGGGCAGCGAGAACATTTTCCTCATTCCACGCCAGCCGACGCCTATTCTCGTGAAAGACATCCAGGTCACGTCAGCGGGCTACTGCTGCATCGCGGCGGTCAATGGCCGCGTGAGCCTGCGCGTCGAGGGAACAGGCAACAAGGCGCTGTTGGCGCCCTGGCCTCCGGAAACGTGCCAATGAACAAGAAAGCCATCGAGGTGCAGTTCAACTGGATTTTTGTGCTCATCGCGGGAGCGGTCATCCTCGCGTTTTTCTTCAGCGTGGTGCAGAAGCAGCGCGCGATCAGCGAGGAAAAGCTCGCAATATCGTTATCATCGCAGATGGACGCCATTTTTACCGGCGCGATCGAGCGCCAGAGCACGATTCAGACGCTCGTGACGCCCCAGCCCGGCATCGCGTTCGCGTGCAGCGACGTCTGCGAGTGCACGTACAAAATCGGCAGCAAGTCGACCGAGTTCCGCGACAAGATCCTGTTCGCGCCCGCGCTCATCAAGGACCAGGACGCGCTCGCATGGGCGGTCGAGTGGGCGAGGCCGTTCCGCATCGCAAACTTCCTCCTGCTGACGAATCCTACAATAAAATATTACATTGTGTACGACAAGGACGACCCGACCACGCAGTCGCCGCAGCTGTTCGCGCGCCTGAGCAAAGGATTGCCGAAAGAACTGAACATGGAGGTCTTGCAGTATCCTGACCGCGTGTACCAGTTGTCGCCGCAGGGCTACGCCGAGACGCGCTTTATCTTCCTCGCCACGCCGCAAAAGCCAACGCTTGAGCAGTTGAACACCGGATTCGCGAAGGAAGACGTCTCCGGGCTCTGGATTGACGCCGACGGCCAGCAGGCGATCTTCTACGAGAAGACCGGTGCAGGCAAAGTGTCGTTCAATTCCTACCCGACCGCGCTCGCGGGCGACGCTACGGCATACGGCGCGATGTTTGCCGCAGACCACGATATGTATAACTGCATGATGCGTCGCGCGTTCCAGCAGATGGACATTATCGCGCGTATTTCCGCAGAGCGCGCCAAGCTATTGCAGCAGGCGATGGACGCGCAGAATCCTCCGCGCGCCGAGTGCGCATACGACGCGCAGCATTTGACCGGCGTTGCCAGTGATGCCGCTAAGCTCGCGACTGATTTCCCCGACGATAAGGACGCGCTCGGCGCAATTGCCGCGGCGCAGGCCGAGTTGAAGCGTGAGAATGACAATCTTTTCCCGCAAAGCTGCCCGGTGCTCTACTAACATGAAGAAAGCGCAAATCCAATTGTTCGAAACCATCGGCGTGCTCGTGGTATTCTTCTTCCTGCTCATCGCGGGCGCAGTATTTTACTTCAAGATGCAGGAAATCTCGATCCAGAACGACCTCGCGCAGCAGGCGCACCTCAGAAGTCTTCAGGCGACCCAGCGCGCGATGTTTTTGCCCGAGCTCGACTGCAGTTTCATCGGCGTCCAGCGCGAGAATTGCTTTGACGAGCTCAAGCTCGAGGCGTTCAGCAAGGTGATGCAGGATCCGCGCGCATTGCAGACCTATTTCGGGCTGTTCGGCTACGCGAGCATCAATGTCAGCGAGTCGTATCCTGACAAGCAGTTCATCGGCTGGATGTACAACAACCCATTGGATGAGTACCGCAGCGCGCTCAAGTCCCTTTCACCAGTCTTATTGTACGACCCGGTCGCGAACTCATACGCGTTCGGCGTGATGGAGGTGACCACCTATGGCGCGCAATAAGCGGGGCCAGATGGAAATCATGGGCCTGGCCATCATCATTATCCTCGTTTCGCTCGGGTTGCTGTTCGCGGTGCGGTTCATGCTGAAGCCGCAGTCCCAGCAGGCTGAGCGTGCCAAGGCGCCCGTGCTCGTGGCGAACTTCCTGAACACGATGCTCGGCACGACCACGCCGTGCAACAAGCGCACGGTCAAGGAATTGATTCAGGACTGCGCGCTCACGGGCGGCAGCACGGTCTGCCCGGACGGCCAGCATTCCTGCGATGAGGCGCGCGACATCATGTCTTCGCTCTTTGACGACACGCTCAAGGCCTGGCACAAAGACTACCATTTCTCCATGTCCGGCGCGACGCCGATTGAAGCAATCAGCTTCGGCACGCCTTGCACCGGCGCGCGAGAAATGAAAGTCCACCCGCTGCCTGTGCGCCCTGGCTTTGAGATTTTGCTCTCGCTCGAAATCTGTCAGTAACTTTAAAAGTTACCGACGATATATCCGTCTTCTATGGGGCTGTGGAAACGCGTGCGGAAGCTGCTGCCAGTTAGCGTGGTTGCCGCAGGCGTGATAACGCTTCTTGCTCTTCGCAAACCCGAAACCCTGGAGCTTGAGCGACGCGTTGCAGAGACGCCACAGCAGTACGAACAGCGAATGATGCAAGGAAGAGACCGCTTGAAGCGCTGGGGATGGTGCGGCAGCGGGCTTACGCTTGCTGCTCTTGCCGCGGCGCACGTCCTGAGCAGGAGAAAAGGAAAGAAGCAATCATTCTTGCAGCCTGCAGCAGAGCATCCGTTCTCGGCAGCGCTTGCCGTTGCGGCGTCGTACGGGCTGGGAAGCATCCCTGCGCTGCAATCGTTCGGCGATTGGCCATTCGGGCTGCTCGGAGGGCTTGCCGCGGGAGGCATTGCATACGGATCGCTGCTGCAATTCGGCGGCATCAAACCGCCCTATCTAATCAATTATCCAAAAAAGCTCTATGACCTGGAGTGTTTGTGGTTTGCAAAGCCCGCACAGAAGCAGCACGTTCTCGAACGGATGCGCACGTACTGGTCAGTGCCGTGGACTATTGACTTTGATCTCGCTGACTCCCTGTTCGCGCAGAAAAAAGTGGACCAGGGCTGCCTTGTCCTCCAGCGCGCATTGCACGAGATGCCTGAGATGCCGCGTCCAAGCATGATTGCGCGCAGCATTGCGCTTCCGCTTGCAGAAGAAGTGTCGATGCAAGGCCGCGGCGAGCACCGCATATTCGAACTGATGCTGCTTCGGCTGCGCCAAGGCGAGGTTGAGAACGCAGTTGACACCCTTGACGCCCTCATCGCGAACACGAAAGACCCGTCGAGATTTGCGGCGCGCGCATACGTCGCGCAAACGCTTGCGGAGAGCGGAAAATCGCTTGCCCACGCGGTCAAAATAACGCCCGAGCAGACCACGTTGTTGGAAAATCGCGCTCAGCATGCCTGGCAGGACGCAATCACCGTCATTTTGAACGATGGAGATCGCGAGAAGCAGTTCAAACGGCTGGGAGAATCGCGCAACGAGGTGTTGGAATACGCGCCGAACGAATTCCTCAAGGGTTTGCTCGTGTTCAAGCGCTGCGACGAGAAAGACGGAGCGCGTTTGCAGCGCGAGCGCGAGAATATTGAGATGATGCGGGTGCGATACCGGAGGCATGTCGTCCAGTCGCTCGCGCTCACGCAGCACGGGGGAAAGACATATCACGTGCTGCGCCACAACACTTCGCGTACGCTTGAGGATGTGCTTTTCAAAGGAACAGCTGATGAGCGGCTCGACGCTCTAAAACATTCCGTCGCGTTTCTCGCGCGAATGCATCAAGCAGGGTTACAAGGTCCATCCGGAACTGCCCTGCAAGAAGACCACTACGCAAAACGCTTGCGCGCGGTATTTTACGAGCAACTCATCAAGTATGCGCCTCGCTCAGTGTTTCCCGAACAATTGCAACCGGAACTCACCAAGGTCGGCGCACGCATCGCTCACGAACTTTCAGGCGCGGTAGAGGGGTGGTATAAGGACGCGAATGCGCGCAACTGGCTTGTTGAAAATGACGGCAGCGTGATTGCCATAGACTTTGAGAATCGTGTGAGGGTGCCGGTGCATCTTGACCTGGTGAGCCTTCTTGAGTTCGGTCCAGCAGCAGTGAGCGAGGCTGAACATGAAATGATGCTTGAGCATTACTTGCGTGTATTCGCGCGCAAACAGAAGGTTGATCGTACAAAGTTCCTGCAGCACTATCAAGTCGCCGCGCTCCACCGTCATCTCGAGATTGCAGGGTATCGCGCGCGCGATAAGGAATACGAAGCTGCTCGGTGGCATATCATGCGCGCTCGTGTTTATGCCGTGGCGCTTGGCGAGTCTGTCCTTGACGAGCAGCTCGGTAAAACAATCATCAAGTCATAATTTGAGAATCATCAGCGGTCCGTTGAGGTCGAACGTCTTTTGGATGATGTCCTCGAGCAGGAACAGGATGCGCTGCTCCTGCGCAGGAACGCGCAGCTTATGCAGCTCTGCCCGCAGTTCCCGGTCGCGCGCGGCAAACGCATTAAGCGCGGGCAGGCTGAACTGGTAGAAGCAGTGGTAGAATTGGTCGACATACGCGTTGACCTTCGCGACCGCCTGAAGGAGCTGCTTGCTCGGCGCCAGATTCGCGTCTGCCGCATACGCGCTCATCTCCTTGTACCTGTCGCCGATTTTCTCAAGCTGGTCGACGATGAGGTAGAGTGCGCTGCTTATTCCTGTGGTCTGCTGCTTATTGATGATTCGCCTGCAGAAGTCTGCGAGCTTGTTCACGTCCTTGTCGCGGAGCACGAGCCGCTTCAGCCAGGCGGTGTCCTTGCTCGCGAGCGCGCTGGAGACCTCGCCGGCGAAGTCCTTGATGACCATA
>JBGPHE010000057.1:0-5919 GCA_041484255.1 Candidatus Nanoarchaeia archaeon | reverse complement strand
GTAATCCCCCTGATGCGGCGGACAGGATTTGAACCTGCGAAGGGACTAACCCACACGCCTCTGAAGCGTGCCCATTTGGCCACTTTGGTACCGCCGCGTATAGGTGAATGTTCCTCGCGACTCTTTTTAAATATTCCTACTCGCGGTCGGTCAGAACGGCAGCATCTTGCCCGCGCGCGTGCGGATGTCGATGCCGGGCTCGGCAGTTACTTCGCCGGCGAGCTTTGCATCGAGGCTGTGGGCCTTGGCGCACGCGATGACATCGCCAGGTTCAGGCGTAATGATGAGCATGCCGTTTCCCATGTTCCAGGTCTTGTAGGCGTCTTCGTCGGTGACAGTGCCCATGCGCTGGAGTTCTTGCATGATTTCGGGCGGTTCAAAGAGTGTATCAAGCACTGCGCCGAATCCTGAGGGCTGCAGCACGCGTCCGAGCTTCTCGGGGATGCCGCCGCCGGTGATGTGCGCGACGCCGCTGAGCGCGGCTTTTGGCTCGCCGAATGCGCCGCCAAACATGTCGCAGACGGCTGCGGAATAAATGGTGGACGGCAGCAATGCTGCCGAGGCATACCTGCCGTTTTCCACGGTGTGGTAGTCCTGGCCGAATTGGGTGCTGAGGATCTTGCGCACGAGCGACAGCCCATTGGAGCGGAAGCCGTATTCGCGCAGCGCGACGATGTTGTCGCCCGGATGGATTTCGTTGCCGGTGAGCATGCGGTCTTTGTTCGCGACCCAGAGCACGCCTGCGCCCCAGTTGTAGTTGAAGCTGCCGTGGCCGTTCACGCGCGCGCCGAGCTCGGCGATTTCGCCGTTGATCACGGCGACGCGCGCTGCTTTTGCCGCGGCGACATATCCTGCGGCGAGCTGGTCCAGCTGCTCGAGGTAGAATTCGTCTTTGCCTTTCTTGAGCGTTTTCACGTCGAGAATGGTGCCGACGACCGCGGGCTCTGCGCCGCGCACGACCGCGTCGTCGCAGACCATCGCGAACAGGTCGAACGCGACCGTGTCGTGCTTGTTCAGGCGTTCGCCGAGCTCCATCTTGGTGCCGACGCCGTCGAAGCCGAGCGAGCAGACGGTGCCCGGCAGAAGCCCGCTGATGTCGATGCAGCGTGGCGCGGAAAAGTCGTCGTACGCGCCGATGATCTCGCCAAACCGTCCTGCGCGGTTCGCCCAGGTCTTTTTTGAGGCTTCATAGAGAATCTTGGAAGCGTCGCGCTTCAAATCGTTGTTCACTCCTGCGTCAGCGTAATCAGTCATGGCATATCACCCGTTCGCTTTGGAACGCGCGGCGTATTTAAGTTTTTCTGCATCTTATCGTCGAGAATTCATCACCGGACAGTTCAAAAAGAATTACTTCAATCCCGTCACTTCGTACACCGACAGCGCCTTTTCTTTGCCTTTGACTTTCATCGGCGGCAGTTTCTTGGCGTGAATCCTGTCCTTGCACTGTTCGTACGTCGCTTCGCTGATGATGATCTGCCCGCCGGCTGCTTCGCCGCAGAGTCGGGAGGACGTATTCACCGTATCGCCCAAAGCGGTAAACTCTTGTCGCTGCGATGAGCCCATGTTGCCGATGATTGCTTTGCCGGTATTGACGCCGATGCCGACCTTGACTGCAGGCAGCCCTTCCTGCTGGAGCCGCGCGCACGCGTCCTGCATCTCGATGGCGGTCTTCACGGCTTTGTACGCGTGCTCTTTTTCCTCGTGCGGCGAGTTGAACACGGCCATGATGGAGTCGCCGATGAACTTGTCCAGCGTGCCGTTGTTCGTGAACACGATGTCAGTCATCTCGCCGAAGTAATGGTTCAGGAATTCGATGACTTGGTGCGGGGAAAGTTTCTCGGAAATCGCGGTAAATCCGCGGATATCGACGAACAAAACGCTGATTTCGCGCACCTGGCCGCCGAGCTCAAGCGAGCCCTTGCTTTCCAGCAGATGCTTGACGACGTCCTTGGAGACGTACTTGCCGAAGACAGACAGGATGTGCTTCTTGTGGCGAGTCTCGGAGCGCGCGATGTATGCGACGGAGAACACGCTTGCGCCGATGACAGCGAGCAGTTCGTGCACCAAATCGAGCAAGAGGCCGCGGTGATAGAACGAAACGCTCGCGATGATGAGCGCGATAAAGATAATTGCCGAGCCGGAAATCGCGATGAGCTCGTTGAAGCGCCAGAACAGGAACGCGACGAGCAGGGAAAGCGCGAGAATGGTCAGCGCGATGCTGGTGAAGCCTTGGTTGTACAGGAAGCGGTGCGTCAGCAGGGTCTGCAATGCGTGCGCGTGCATCTCGACGCCAGGCATGCGCTTGCCTGCAGAGGTCGGAACGATGTAGTCGTCGTGCAGGTCTGCGGCGGTCGAGCCGATAAAGACGACCTTGTCAGTGAATGTCTCAGGAGGAACGCGCTTGTTGATGACATCGGTGAACGAGTAGCGCGGGTAGCTGTTGGGCTTGCCGATGAAGTTGACGAGCATGCGCTGGTCGGTGAAGGCAGGCGTCTTGCCGAGCAGCTTGCCGGCCACGGCGAACGCGAGCCCGGGCTGGTCGCCGAGCCGCACCGGAACCGCGCGCGAGACGCCGTCGGCGTCCGTGTACACGTTCACGGCGCCGGTCGTGACGTTTTCCAGCGCGGCGACGGGTGCGAGCCACTGCGCGGGCGCGGTCGTGCCGTTCTGCAGCGTGAACGTGACTGCTTCGACGGGAATGACGACGTTTCCGGCGTTGCGCATCGCGCGGCCGAGCGCTTCGTCTTCCAGTGGGGTTCCCTGCTCAAAGAACGCGATATCGAACGCGATGATTTTGCTCTGGTTCAATTGTCGCAGCAGCGAGACATATTCCTGCCTGCTCCACGGCCACCTGCCGACCTCCTGGATGCTTCGGTCGTCGATGGTGATGATTGCAATATTGCCCAGCGGCTGCGCGCCGCCATACAGCGCATCAGAAAAGCGGTGCTGCCAGACGCCGAGCACGCCTGCGTGCGCCATCGCGATGAGGGCGGCGCTCACGCAAAGCGCGATAAGAATGAACGGAAGAACAGGTCGACTCATGGCTTCTTCATCTTTGCCTTGCGGATTGCCTGGGTGAGCTTGTACGTGCGCTCTGCCTTGGCCTTGAGCATGCCGGGCACTTGCTTGTAGTCTTGGTCCAGGTCCTTGACGCCGTCGTCAAGCTCCTCGAAGTGCTGCGTGATCTGCGCGTCGGTCGTGCCGGTCATCTTCTTGGCCATGGCGACGACCTTGTGCTGCTTCTTGAGCTCCTGCGCGCGCATGTGCTGGAGGTGCTTGACGTACTTGGCCTGGAATTTTGCGATTTTTGCCTGGTCGTCGAACTTGGACTTGATGATTTGCTTGTTTTTCTTCCTGAAGCTCATCTTGTCCATCGGGCCGACTTCTTCCTTGGCTTCGCTTGCATTGGTAAGCGTGACTTCCACGTTGCCTTCGCTGACTGCGACGTCGTCCTCGTCCGCATTGGAGATCACGAAGAACTCGGTGCCGCGCACGGTCGCGACTGTGGTGGGCGTTTCGACTTCGAAGGTGGAGATGCCGCTGATTTTGGTGACCTTGTTCCAGGTCTCGCCGTAGTCCTGCGTGACGTGGATGGTGTCTGCGTTGACCGTGTCGATGCTGATTTCCGTGCTGGGCTCGAGGTGCACGACTTCGCCTTCCAGCAGGATGACGGATGCGGTGGAATCGGGATTGGTGCGCACTTTCGCGCCGACCGGAAGCTCCATTTCGTCCGTTCCCGCGACCCAGCCGTGGCCGGTGTCGACGGCGACCGTGCCGTTCTCGACATAGAGCACTGCTGCGGAGACTGCGGGAACCGAGAAGAGCCAATAGGCGCCGACTGCGAGAATGACGACTGCGGCGATGCCGATACCCACCCATACGTTCTTCATACGGTCGCGAAACAGAAACGTATTTAAAAATGCTTCGTTCACCACGCGCATGAGCTTTTTGTGGGAGTATCTCCGCAAGCCGCGGGTCGTCGGAGCCGTTGCGCCCAGCTCGCGGTTCCTCGCAGCAAAGATGCTCAAGCCGGTGGACTTCTCGAAGGCAAAAGTCATTGTCGAGCTCGGCGCAGGAACAGGCGTGTTCACGCGGGCGATTCTCAAGCGCATGCGCAAGGATGCGCGGCTGTTCGTGTTCGAGATCAATCCTGCGTTTGTGAACCAGCTCAAGACGATCAAGGACAAGCGGATGACGTTGCTCGCGAAGCCCGCAGAGCAGCTTTCGCGGCACGTGCCGCGCGCAGACGCGGTCATTTCCGCGCTTCCCTTGATGGCGTTCCCGCAGAAGTCGGTGCAGAAGATCCTTGCGGAAGTCAAGAAAGTCTTGACGCCCGAAGGAATCTACGTCCAGTTCCAGTATGGCATCAAGAGCCTGAAGCTGTTGAAACGCATCTTTGCGGATGTCACGCTCGACTTCACGCCGTTGAATGTTCCGCCTGCGTTTGTCTATCGTTGTAAGAAATAATCAGCGCTTCTTCGCCATCTTCAGCACTTCTTTGACCGTTGTGGCCTGCTCGGCGTCTTTCTCGGCGCGGAAGCGCAAAAACCGCGGGAAGCGCAGGGCATAGCCGCACGTGTGATTCGGAGACTTGGTGATTTCTGCGCCGCCGACCTCGACGACAAGCTCAGGGGCAAACCAGACGTCAGGCGTCATCGCTTTGGTGACCTGCACCAGCGCGTGCTTGTGCGCGATTTTGTAGCGTTTGAGCTTGCCGGGCAGTTCAAACAAGGTTTTGTCGTTAAATCCTGTGCCAAGCTTGCAGAAGGTCTCGTAACGGTCGGCAGTATCATTATACGCTGCGCACAGCAATGCGCCGTAGGTTCCCGCGCGCCTTCCGCGGCCCTGATATGCCCCGACAACGACCAGATCAAACGTGTCGCGGAGGCCTTTGACGTATTCGGGCTTCCATTTGACCCAGTTCCAGCCGCGCATGCCTGCCTGGTATGTCGCATGGGGGCGCAAACTCTTGATGACAATGCCTTCGCCGCCCTGCTGGACAATGTCGTTGAAGAAATCGTCGGCGCAGTCGGGAGTCGTGCAGATGGTGCGCGCGGCAGATTGGATGACTTTGCCGGGTTTGATTGTTTTTTGCAGGAGCGCGTATCGTTTCGGGTACGGGTCGTGGATGAGCGACGTGTTTTGGTAATAGAGAATGTCAAAGACCAGCCAGCGGATCGGGATGCGTTTGGCGTATTCTTCGATGCCGTGCTTCCGCCTGCGCGACATCAGGATTTGGAACGGCAGAATGTCGCCTTTCTTGTCGATGGGCACGACTTCGCCTTCGATGACTGCGTTCGTGGCCTTGATTTGCGTGCGTATCGCCGCGACGATATCGGGGAACTGTGCGGTGATGTTTTCCAAGCGCCGCGAATACAGCGTGATGACCTTGCCGCGCTTGTGCGCCTGGATGCGCTCGCCGTCGTATTTCTGCTCGACCGCGAACGGAACGCCCATTTTTGCAGGAACTTCCTGCAGGTCTTTGACGCGTTGGCAGAGCATCATCTGGATGGGCACGCCGAGCACGACGCCGATCTTGCGGATGCCTGCGATTCCTTTGGTCGCAAGCGTTTTCGCGATGACGCCGACGTCAGGGGCGATGGTGTACGCGTGCTCGACTTCGCGCTTTCCTTCTTTGGAGCCGGTGTACGTGACGCAGAGCGCGTCAAGCACAGTCTTGTCGCCCACGCCGAGCCGGAGGCTTCCCTGCACGATGCGCGCGAGGTAGCGCGCTTCGAGCGCGGAGGCGTTCTGCAATAGCTTCGCGAGCAGCTGGATTTTCTCGTCCTGGCTTCCTGCGCCGCCTGCAGCTGCAATCTCGTGCAGCGTGGCGAAGACGTCGTTGACCGTGAGCTGTTTGCGCTTCCTGCCGACGAGCTCTTCCGCGACCGCGCCGATGTCGCCGAGCTTCTTGTACAG
>JBGPHE010000056.1:0-5937 GCA_041484255.1 Candidatus Nanoarchaeia archaeon | reverse complement strand
CGGCATCCCGTGCGTGGTCGGCACGCTCAATGGAACCGAGAAGATTCGCACCGGCCAAAAGGTCACCGTGGACTGCGCAGGTGGCGAAGACGGCAAAGTGTACGAAGGACTGCTGAAATTCGCGGTTGACAAGATCGATTTAAAGACCATGCCGAAGACGCGCACCAAAATCATGATGAACGTCGGCAATCCTGAAGAAGCGTTTGATTTGAGTTTTATTCCCAACCAGGGCGTCGGACTGGCGCGCATGGAATTCATCATCAACGAATACATCAAAATCCACCCGATGGCGCTGCTGAAGTTCGATACATTGAAGTTCGAGCCTGCAAAGCGCAAAATCGAGCAGATGACGCAGGGCTACAAGAACAAGCCTGACTTTTTCGTCGACAAACTCGCGCAGGGCGTCGGCATGATTGCCGCGGCATTCTACCCGAACGACGTCATTGTCCGCATGAGCGACTTCAAAACGAACGAGTATGCTGGATTAATCGGCGGCGCAGGCTTCGAGCCAACCGAAGAAAACCCCATGATCGGGTGGCGCGGAGCATCACGCTACTATCGACCGGGCTATGCGCCTGCATTTGCATTGGAATGCAAGGCGATCAGGCGCGTGCGCGACGAATTCGGGCTTACGAATCTCAAAGTCATGGTGCCGTTCTGCAGAACCGTTGACGAAGGCAAGCGCGTCATCGCGGAAATGCGCAAAAACGGGCTCGTGCAGGGCAAAAATGATTTACAAATTTACGTCATGTGCGAGATTCCGAGCAATGTCATCCTCGCGGACGAGTTTTCCAAGATTTTTGACGGCTTCAGCATCGGCTCGAACGACTTGACGCAGTTGACGTTAGGCTTAGATAGGGACAGCGCGATCGTCGCAGACCTGTTTGACGAACGAAACGAAGCGGTCAAGCGCATGGTCGAATACGCCATCCGCGAAGTCAAGCTCAACAAGCGCAAAATCGGCATCTGCGGCGACGCGCCCTCGACGCACCCCGACTTCGCGCAGTTCCTCGTGCAGTGCGGCATCGATTCCATCTCCCTCTCCCCTGACGCAGTCGTCGCAACGACGCTCAAGATCGCGGAAATGGAGAAAAAGCTCAGGCGCCGAGATTAATTCTTGAATAACTGCTTATTTGAACATCAAAGAAAGGTGTACCTATTTTCTTAAGAAATAATTAGCAAAAACTTCTATTAAAGTCTTTCTTTCCTTAGAAATTCGGCCTTCTAATCTACCCAAATAGTACTTAGACTGATTCCTGCCGGATTTTTCCTGAGGTTCGGTAGCGATTAACTCCAAATCAAGTTCTTGATCAGGCGGAATAAGCGCTTTAGGGACGATTCTTATCTCATCAATTAATGTTCTGATAGAATAACCTTGATTACTTGCAATGATGTGGGCCGCATTCCATATCGCAAAAAGGCAGTCGCCCGCGTTTACGTGCGGATTTTTAAGATATTTGGTGCCTCTGTCTTCTATTGAAGGATGGCCATCAGAACTGAAGTTTACTTTTCCCAATAGCCTATGCTGACCATTTTCCTGAACATACTCTGCCATTCCGCAAAGATAATGTGGTCGTGGCGTGCTCTTCAACGCTTCGCTAACACTTATTGTTCCCATACGACGCATAACTGCGCGGGAAGTATTAAATGTTCGTTGTCATTTAATGACAACATTTATAAGTATGCTGCATGATATTGACCCTATGGAACGGGACGTATTGCAAGAGCTCGGACTAAATGATAAGGAAGCAATGATTTACCTCGAATTGCTTAAAGAAAAAACCTGCGCTGCTTCAAAACTTGCGAAACTCACGAGGATAAACAGAACCACAGTATACCTGGAACTTACGAATTTAATCCATAAAGGTCTCGTGAGTTATGTGATTAAAGATTCAAAGCGATACTTTCAAGCCGCTTCTCCTGAAAAACTGATCGAGATGCTAGATACGAAAAAGGCAAAAGTGGAATCGATTTTACCAACATTAAAGGCATTAGGAAAGTCTGCAGAGCCATTTCACATAGAAGTCTTTGAAGGCAAGGAAGGCATCAAGACATTTTATCAGGATATTTTGAATCATGCAAAAGAGGTTCTCGCATTTGGTGTCACTGGTAATGCATTTGATGTATTGCGGTACGATTTTCCTCATTTTGTGAAGAAGTTTGAGAAAGCAAAAATCACTGCAAGATATTTAGCGAATAAATCAGCAGAAAGACTGCTCGCATCCTTGCCAAAAGCAGTAAAGATAAAGTATCTGCCCGAGAAACATGTTTCAAACATCACAACCATAATTTATGCCGACAAGATAGCAATCCAATCGCTTCTCAAGAATGACATTTTCGTAATTTTAATAACCGACACACAATTGGCTCAAGGATACAAGAATTATTTTGAATTTATGTGGAACTGCATACCACATTCACCTTAACCGTTAGAAATTACTATCTTTTGCGCTGGTTTTCCACAACAACTATCTTCTTGTTCAGGCTGCGATTGATCTCCCACTCGAACTCGTCAACGATGTTCAGCTTCGCTTTCTTGAGCAGCGGTTTGTATTTTACCGTGCTCGGGAAGCCGAGGACTGCTTTTCCTTGCAGAACATGATGCAATCGCGCGAGAAATGCGGCGTAGAGCTCGCTCAAGCCGTGTGGCGACGTGTTTCTGCCGTAGGGAAGGTCAGCGACAAGGTAAGAAATCTTGCCTGAAAGCGTTCGTGCGTCCTTTTTCGCGAGCTTGTAGCTCTTGACGCCGTAGCCTTCGAGGTTTTTTGCTGCTTTTGCGAGCAGTTCTGGCGCGATATCGTAACCGATGGGCTTCAAACCCATCAAGCCTGCCTCGATGAGCGTGCCGCCAGCGCCGCAGAACGGGTCAACGAGCTCGCCGCGCTCGATGCCGGTGAGATTGATCATCGCACGCGCCAATTGCGGGTGCGTTCCCGTGGGATGCGGAGCAGGCCAGCGATGCACTTTTCTCGACTCAAAGTCCTCATGGTTCTGCCAGAGCAGCTTTCCCGCGACGACTTTATCGCCGATGAAGAAGAAATGGAACCATGACTTCGGCGTCTTCATCTCCGCGCGCGAGTTTTTGATACGATTCGCGACCTGGTGCGCGATTTCGCGCTCGGTTTCCGCATCAGCATGGTGCGCGGTGACCTTGAAATTGACGCGGTAGTGCTTTTGGAAGTTGCAGCGCGCGATCGCCGCCCGCAATTGGCTCTTTTTGCACACAAACAAGAACTCAAACGCCGCGTGCGACAGGCCGAGACGCGAGAATTGGGCGTGCGGAACGTTTGCAATCATGATTTCATCGCCAATCAGAACGATTTCCTTTCCGCCCGTCACCGCAAGCGCTTCCGCGGCAGCGAGCTTCGCGTAGCGCTTGTATAACTTGAAGAAAGCTTTCATTTATAGTGCTTCCAATAGTATAGTACGAGCACGCCCAATAGTACCCACAACGTGATATACACGCGCAGTTCTTTCAGGAACGCCATGCTGCTCATTGAAGACGTGCTAAAGTAATGCCCATAAGATATGAATGAAAACGCGATCAAAACAAGGGCGAGGATTGCGGCCCATTTACGAGACTGCCACAAACCATACCCTGCAGCGAGGAAAAAAACAGATGATGCCCAGAGAACTGTCCAGATGGACTCAAAAATCGTGGTTATGTTACCAACACCGCCAATAAGCATAACGACTGCAAGAGTGCTTGATCCAAGTGCCCAAGACAATACGCTTGCAACACGAACTCCTGCGGGAATGACCTTTTTCATGACCTTCATCGCTTCTTGGATTTCTGGTCGAAGAGCAGGCGGGCGCGCTTGTTCACGAACCAAATCACGACAAAGAACGTGACCAGCATCAGGATAAAGCCGGTCTTGGTGCGTGCATATTCCCAGTAGTTGATTGTCGCGCCGAATGCTGCAGCAACGGTGCCAAAGAAGATGCCCATGATGACCGTGTCCGCAAGCGATGCGAACAGCACGATGAGCAAGATGACCAGGTTGAATGCGGTGATTCCGGCATACTTCAGGCCGTTGTACTCGTTGCGCGCGTCATTCCACTGCTGCTCGGCAACGCGCTGCGCTGCATTGCACTGCGCAATCTGATCCTGCTGCGCCTGAGCCATCTGCTGCTGTTCCGGAGTCTTGACTTCAGGAATGACATACTTCATGTTGCAGTCTTCATAGCCGCGGAAATAGGAGTCCGTTCCCGTATACTTCGGGAAGAAGACATTCGCGCCGAGGAAGACCATCGGAACATAGAGCAGTGCGATAACCAACACGTACAGGAGCTTGACCCAGTTGACCATGCGGTTTTGTGATGCGAATTCATATATTAAGCTTTCTCAATTTTACATATAGAAAATTATTTAAACTCACTTCGGAACATTTCCGCTATGCCGCGCGGAAGACCGACACGTTCTGAAATCCGCCAGAATATGGTGGAAATGATCGCCGTCAAAGGCAAGGGCTACGGCTACGAGCTCGCCAAAATCTACAACCAGATCTTCCCGCCGTGCACGCGCGAAAACATCTATTATCATCTGCGCAAAGGCGTCGCCATCGGCGAATTCATCGTCACGGAAATCAAGGAGGAGCGCGGCCAGTATTCCTGGGGCTCCACGGTCGAAAAGAAGTATTACGCGCTCGGCCCGAATGCCAAGCCGCAAGGCAATGAGCGCGTCAGGAAGTTCTTCGAGGGCAAGCGATGAGCGTCACGCTCTTGGCCGTTATCAAGAAAGCGCTGCAAAGCGGCGACCCGCTGCACGAATTCGACTACTGGCTGTCCACGTACGCCGATGACTTTGTCCTCACGGCTGAAGAGCTCGGCAAGTGCTGGCATTATCTTGCCGAATCCGTCGACGCGCCCAAGGATTTGTTCATCACGCTCGGCGAGATTTTCTACCGCGAAGCGGTTCTGCGAAATCTCTGGAAGGATGACCGCGAGTTCTGGAGAAAGCTCATCGAGTACGACGAGGACGAAATCCTGCAGAAAACCATGCTGATCCACTATCTCGCGAACAAGCCGCCGAATTACGTCAGCGAGGCGCGAAGACGCATCCAGACCATCGGGAATGCCATCGCCATGATGATGGCCAACTTCATGAACCCGCCGGAAGAGCCGTGGATTTCGCTGAACGAGCGCTTCGGCACCATTCGCATCAAGTTTCTCGCAGCACTCGACCGCGCGAAAGAAGTGCTTGACGAAGAGCGCGGGACGCAGAACGGAAAAGGCGCGGCTTAGTAGCAGCGCTTGACGCACTGCGCGCCGCAGAATTCTCTGAACTTGGGCTCGCACGAACGCGCGTCGCGCAACGAGCACGCGATCGAGCACGCGGACGGGTCGATGATGTCGCCGCAGTTTGCCTTGCACGCGGTTCCCGTGGTCTGGCGGCAGGAAACTGCCGCGCTCTGCTTGCACTTCAGCTCACAGCCGTCCAGGCAGCTCTGCAAACGGTCGACCGGCGGGTGGTCTGCGGGAACAATATACACTTCAGGAGCGGGCTGCTGCGGCAAGACATTGATCGGGATGTGCTGCACGGGCGCAGGAGCGGGAGCGGGCGTCGCTGCAGGCGCAGTGGGCTGCGCTGCCGGAGCGGCAGGCGTGCTGTTCACGATGATTTCGCGCGGGCCGGTCGGCTCTTGGTTAATGACCACGCCGCCGCTGGGCGAGGTGGAACAGCCTGCGAGCAAGACCAGGAGAACAACGACGCTAATGAATGAAACCCGCAATGACATTGACAATCACCATCAGCAAAAAGGCTGAGCTGATAAACTTCCAAGCGTGCTGACCGGGCACCTGCTTAAAAAGCTTGCGCATGGCGAGCTGCAGCATCCTTCCGCCGTCGATAGGACCGATGGGCAGGAGATTGAACAATCCGATGCCCAAGCTCATCAGGAACAGCCAGTACAGCAGTCCGAACAGCCAGAGAATGAT
>JBGPHE010000055.1:0-5996 GCA_041484255.1 Candidatus Nanoarchaeia archaeon | reverse complement strand
GCGTTTGTCAAGCATACGCGCTTCAAGACGATTTCACACAAAGAACTGCTTGAATTGCCCGTCACGTTCCTGATTCCCGGCGCGCGTCCGCACAGCATTACCGCAGAACTGAACGTACACGCACAAGCAATCGTTCCTGCGGCGAACGTGCCGTACGCGGACGACGCAGCAGAAGCGCAGGCAAAGCGCGGCGTGCGGTGTTTCCCTGCGGAACTCTGCTATTCCGGCGGCCATATCGGCTCGCGCTTCATCCGCTACGGATTTTCCGAGGAAGAATCGCGCGCGATGAGCTTTGCGCTCTGGAGACCGATCCTGCGCACGCTCGCCGAGCACAGCGCGCGTGTCAATGTATCACCGCAGACGTTCGTGCGACACTTGATTGACATACTGATGCTGGGCTTGCAGCGCGCGTCGTTCACGTCGCGCGCATTCGAGCACGCGTTGCGCTCAACTAAAGTGCCGAAGCTCCTGCGCAGGGCAGGCGGCCGCTGGTATGCGCGGCATCGCTTTAACGCGTTGTACAAGCGCATGAACGCTGCAGCGTCATTCTTCGCGACGTCACAGGGAACAACCGGCAAGTACGCAATCATCACGCCTGTTCGCGATGAAGCAAAGTATCTCGCGCACACAATCTCGGCAGTCGCAAGCCAAACCGTGCTTCCGCAGCGCTGGATCATCGTGGACGACGGCTCGACTGACGAGACCCCGCGCATCCTGCAGGAAGCAGCGGCGAAGTATCCGTGGATTGAAGTGGTCACGCGCAACAACAGAGGCAAACGCGCCGTCGGAAAAGGCGTTGCCGAAGCATTCAACGAAGGTTTCGCGCGTCTCAGCGGCGTTGATTTTGAATATATTGCCAAGCTTGACGCGGATATCACGCTTCCGCCGCGCTATTTCGCGGCAATGATTGAGCAATTCAAGACTGACAAGCAGCTCGGCATCGCGTCAGGGACGTTTTCGATGCTGGTCAAGGGCAGATTGCTCAAAGAGCGCCTGCACGCGTGGACAACGGCAGCGCATGCGCGTGTCTACCGCAAAGAATGCTTCGAGGACATCGGCGGTTTGCCGCAGTGCCTCGGCTGGGACACGATTGACGAGCAGAAAGCGCTGTTGCGCGGCTGGCGCGTGCAGAGTTTTGACGCGGCGCGCGGTATTCACCTGCGGCCCATCGCGAGCACGACCGGCGCCTGGTGGAACGGCAGGGAGCGCGAAGGCAAGGCGGCCTATTTCTGCGGCGCGCACCCGTTGTTCGCGCTCGCGCGCGGAATACGGCTCACGGCGAGGCCGCCGTACGTCCTTGGCGGATTATTCTATCTCAAGGGATACGTCGCACAATGGCTGCGCAGGGCTCCGCAGTATGCGGAGAAAGATGTGACGTCAGCGGTGAGAACAAGTCAGCTGCGCAGGCTTGCGCTGCGGTAATCACCTGCGCGATTTCTTTTTCTGGAAGAAGAAAATGTAGACAATCGGCAGGATTCCTGCGGAATTGATGATCAGAATCGCGACAAACCAGTAAAGTTGGTCGTGCTTGCCCGCTTTCCAGAGTGCGAAGCCCTTCCAGCACAATTCCCAGACTGCGAGCAGGGCAAAAAGAATCGTTAATCCTGACGGAAGAACAAACGGAATCACAAGATGCCGCGAACGTCGTCGATGCGCGATGCGACATCGTGGCCCTTCTTGGTCAGCGTGAGCAGCTTCAGGCGGCCCTGCTTGTCGAAGTTGACCAAGCCCTCGCGCTCCATCTCCTGCAGGATCTTGACGACGTGCGAGTACGTGCAGTCGATCTGTTTTGCAAGGGAAGAAGCATAGACTTCGGCTTTCGCATTGCGAAGCTCAACGAGCATCATGGATGGCTTTTCGCGGAAAAAGACATTAAAGATTTCCTTGTTTTTCAACGCAACTCAACCCCACACAGTTCCTTTCATATATCCTATAATCGTTATGACGCAAGATATATTTAAAGGTTTTGGTTTGCATTTTTTGCAACGCTTGTTGCAAAAATCCCCCACACCAAGCGATTCTTCGTCGCTCAGACTGATTCCAATGAAATTCGATTTCTATTTAAACCTTTCGAATGTGGTGTTGTAATATGTATATCGCCGCGATTTATCGTCGGAAAAATTTGTGCAAACGCATATAAATCAGCGCCGATTTGTTGCAGTGATGAGCATTCTTTTTCCGCACGATCGCGTGCGCGACGTGCAGAAACAGCTGATGCAGGATGTCGCGAACGCGCTCGAAACGCGCACGCACTTCATCGCGCACGCGCCGACCGGCCTCGGAAAGACCGCGGCGACGCTCAGCCCTGCGCTGGAGCTTGCGCAAAAGCGCGATTTGACGGTCTTTTTTCTGACATCGCGCCACACGCAGCACAAAATCGTGCTCGACACGCTGCAGGCCATCAAGAAAAAGCACAACGCGACGTTCACCGCCACATCGATCATCGGCAAGAAATGGATGTGCGCCCAGCCGAACGTCTCGACCATGCGTTCGAGCGACTTTTTCGCGTACTGCAAGGCGTTGCGCGAGGGCAACAAGTGCGACTATTACACGAACGCGCGCAATCCGAAGAACATCGAGTGCGATATCGTGCTGAAAGAAATCACGAACGACGCGCCGCTGCCCACGGAAGAGGTTATCGCGCGCAGCAGCGCGAAGACGCTCTGCCCGTATGAAGTTTCCTTGATGCTCGCGGAGAAATCCAAAGTCATCGTGACGGATTATTACTATCTGCTCCACCCGCGCATCCGCGAGTCGTTCTTCAAGAAGATCAACAAGAAGATCGAGCAGGCGATCATCATTTTCGACGAAGGGCACAACCTTCCCGCACGTGCGCGAGAATTGCTCACGCAGCGCATTTCACAGCGTTTGATCCAGGGCGCGGTGCGCGAGGCGAGGAAGTACAAGTATGACGACGTCGCGCTGATGCTCACCGAGCTTGACGCCGTGCTGCAGCGGTTCGCGGAGAAGCTGCAGTGGGGCGGCGAGAAGCTCATCACGCGCGAGGCATTGCTCGCGGAGATTGCGAAGTTCACGGACCTCGAAGAATTCATCATGAAGCTCGACGTCGCGGCAGATGTCATCCGCAATGACCAGCAAAAATCAATGCTCGGCTCGGTCGCGGAGTTTTTGGAGCGCTGGCCCGAGGGCGACGACGGCTTTTCGCGCATTCTGACCAAGGACGACAAGAATATCCAGTTGAGCTACCGCTGCCTCGACCCGTCGATCGCGACGCGCGAGCTGATCGAGCAGGCGTACTGCACGATTACGATGTCCGGCACGCTCTCGCCGGTGCAGATGTTCGCGGACATGCTCGGCCTGCCGCCCGGAAAGCGCATCGCAAAAGAATACTCGTCGCCGTTTCCTCCGGAGAACAGGCTCGCGCTGGTGGTTCCGCGCACGACCACGAAGTTCACGCAGCGCTCGGACGCGCAGTTCAAAGCGATTGCAGAACACTGCGCGCGCATCGGGAACGCGTTGCCCGGCTGCGTCGCGTTCTTTTTTCCGAGCTACCAGATCCGCGACACCGTGAACAATTATTTTTCCACGCTGTGCACGAAAACATTGTTTTTGGAGCAGCCGAACATGACCAAGGAGCAGAAGCAGGACTTCCTCGACCGGTTCAAGAAGTACCAGATGTCAGGAGCCGCATTGCTCGCGGTCGCTGCAGGCAGCTTTGGCGAAGGAATCGATTTGCCCGGCGTGCTCAAGGGCGTCGTGGTGGTCGGCCTGCCGCTGGACCGCCCTGACTTGGAGACGCAGCAATTGATCGACTATTACGAAAAGAAGTACGGCAAGGGCTGGGATTACGGCTACACGATGCCTGCGCTCACCAAGACGATGCAGAACGCGGGAAGGTGCATCCGCACCGAGACCGACCGCGGCGTCATCATCTTCCTGGACGAGCGCTATGCCTGGCCGCGCTATTTCATGTGCTTCCCGACGGATTGGAAGCTGAAAATCTCCATCGAGCCGCTTGCGGAAATCGCGAAGTTCTTCACGAAAAATTAATATACTCCCGCGAGCGCGGTCACTCTTATGGCAAAGCCCAAGAAGGAAAGCATCTTCGAAAAGCCCAAGGTTGACAGCGACGAAGCGGTCGACGAAGTCCCGATGGGGTTCAAGGAAGGCGACGAGCACGACGAGACCCCTGAGGAAATCGAGCACAAGATGCACATCGGCGGCAAGGAAGCGGACACCACCACGGAAGAGGGCCGCGAGGAGCTGCGGGAAGACGACGAAGTCGCCGATTGGGAAGAGGGCTTTGCGGAAGGCAGCGAGAAAGGCGACCTCGGCCATTGCGCGCAGTGCAACAAGGTGCTGAGCAATGACAAGTCCAAGATTATCGAGAAGAAAATCAATGACGAAGACGAAGTGCAGTTCTGCTCGGAAAAGTGCGCCAAAGCAGGCGTTAAGGGCAAAAAAGAATAATTCTCAGAAACTTATTTCGTGTTGATCGGCGCCTTGACATCCTTGACGTGCGGAGTGCGGTCCAGGATGTGCGCCGTGAGCTCCAGGGTCTCCTGAGCGGGATAATCGATGCGGCGGATGATGAACTGTCTGTCGTTCGCGCTCAGCACCTTGAACTCGTACATCGCTCCTGCCTGTCCCTGGACGGGCACTGCGTACTCCAGGACGTCGTTCTGCTTGACCTGGTAGGTGATGTTGAGGATTGCGTCGCCGACGTGCACGGTTGCCGGGCCGAAGTCCGTGTGCATGGTCTGGCCTTCAATGGGATTGTGGCGGACGAGGACGGTGTTTCCCGCCTTGATGACGACGGACGAGTTCCACTCGTAGCCGGGCAAGTGGTAGGTCTTGCCTTCCACGACGTTCGCCTCGAGGAGGACCGTGTCGTTGGTCATGTTGACCACGATGAGCGGCCACGGGAGCGACGCGTTCATGACGACCATGTCTGCGACCGGGTCCTTGAAGAACGCTCGCTTGAACTTGGAGATGGAGAGCTCGTGGAAGCGCGGATACGGCTGGTTGCGCACGACGCGCCGCGTGGTGTTGACGCGGAGCTCGAGCACGGGCTCGCTGGGCGGGATGATCTTGGTCGCGGTGTCATTGACGTCCATGCCGAGCAAAGCGTCGTCAAAGCCTTTGACCATGTCGCTCTGGCCGACGATGAAGCGGTACGGGCCGTGCTTGACATAGTTCTTCACGCGGTAGTCTTCCGCGAGCGTGGCATTGTTGGTGCCGATGACGGTGCCGTTCTGCATCTTCAGGACAAAGTCCATCGCGACCAGGTCGCCCTTGGCGATGCCGAGGGTCGTGACGTGCTCGTCCGACGTGATGTTTTCAATGGAAGACGCAGAAACGGGAGACTTCAGGTAATACCAGAGCGCGGCGGCTACTATAATAGTGAGGACAATCCACACGAGCGCGTTCGATTTCTTCTGCACTTTTTGTTTTGCCATATTATCCGATGGTGCGGCGCGCGTCCGTGACGCGGACCGATGCGACGCCCGCGAGCTTCGCGAGCTTCTCTTCGAGATCATCAGGGCTTCCCTTGTCTTCGTCCATGATGAATATGAGTTTGAGCGCCTTGACGCCGAACCCGATGGGTTCGTACTCGGCCCTGCCGAAATCGCAGCCAAAGGCGGTGATTTCCTGCTGTGCCGCGGCTTCGAGCTGCTTGAGGTCGACGTCAGGTCCTTCCGGATTGATGACCATCGTGATGACCACACGCGCGCTGCGCTTTGCGGGCTTTGCCACGACTGCGTCGGCCATCTTAGTTCGGGCCCTCAAGGCCGCATTCCGAGCAAGTGTAGCGCGCGGCCAACCGGCGGCAGCGCTCGCAGCGAATGATTGTCGCCTTGGCGCATTGCGGGCACATGAAATGAACAGTGCCCTGCACGTTGGTAATCGCGGTCTTGCACGAACTGCAGCGTTCGGCTTGCTTGTCAGTCATACACCCTCGGTAAGTAGTTTGCTTAAAAAGCTTATGGTTCTCATGTCCACCCCCCTGAATGAGTGTTCATCGTTAAGGAACG
>JBGPHE010000054.1:0-6102 GCA_041484255.1 Candidatus Nanoarchaeia archaeon | reverse complement strand
CGTCATCGAAGGCTACGGCGACAAGGTGCGCGGAGCGCGCGAAAAGCGCGGGCTCACCCAGCAGGACTTCGCCAAGCTCATCACCGTCAAGGAATCGCTCGTGCACCATATGGAAACCGGCCACTTCGAGCCCGACATCGAGCTCGCGCGCCGGCTGGAAAAGCTGTTGCACGTCACGCTCGTCGAAGTCCGCATCGAAGGCGGCATCGTGGACAAGCAGCAGGACGACGAACGGCCCGCAGGCATGACCATCGGAGACATTCTCAAGATGAAGCAGCGCTAGTGCGCGTAAATCGAGTACCAGCAGTTCCCGTTCTGCGCGAAGAATACTTGCTTGAAGTTCTGATTCAGAATTGAGCGCGTCGCGTTCAATTGTTCCGCGCATGTCGCGTCATCGGGTGGGCAGATGATGCCGCCGCCGCAATTGTCAAGCAGCACGGCGCCGACACGGTCTGCATGCGCGTGCAAGTAATTCGTAAAATCAGTCGCGCTGCCCTGCTCATACATGGGGTAATAAATCTTCTGCACCGGCGCGTCCGTGTACACACTTACGACCGGGTTGCTGCTCCAGATTTCTCCGTCGATATGCCTGCCGCCCAGCCAATGATAGTACTGCTCTGCCGCGAGATCGGGCGTGAGCCGCTCGCTGCCCTGATAAAACAGGACGCCCTGGAAGACGGAAGCCGCGACGACAATCAGCACGATTGCGGTCCAAAGACGCTTGCGATTCAGCCAGTCTCCCGCTGCAGCGATGCCTGCGCCTGCAAACAACGAGACTAGCGGCAAAAACAGGACCAGATAGCGATACTCGCGGCAGTGCATCTGCATGAAATAAAGCGCGGGAATCACGAGCGCGAGCACCGGAAGCAGATACTGCTTCTTCCCGCGCGAAATAATAAGCGCGATGCCCGCGATTGCCGCAACATTCAGCCAATTATCGGCAAGAATCCACACAAAATACTGCCACCAGGGCTGATACCGCAGCACATTGCAGCCGAGCACGCTGAGAATGCTCGCGTGCGCGTCAATCAGCGGGCCGAACGCGGTGCCGTACATCACCTGATTAAAGACGAGAAACGCCGCGGTCGGCAGTGCAAAGCCGATGCCGAACGGAAGCAGCGCTCTCCAGCGCTTCTGCGCGAGCAGCGCGATGCCAAACACGGGCAAAAAGATGCCTGCGGGGAACTTCATCAGGAACGCGAGGCTCGCGAACACGCCTGCCCATGCCCAGCGCTCGTCCGTGAACGCAAGCAGCGCCGCGAGCACGAGCGTGACCGCAGGAAGCTCGGTATATTCGTGGAAGCTGAGATACAATCCGACAGCGCTGAACGCCCAGAGAATGCTTGCGATGACCGCGGCGCGCTGCGAGAACAGCTTTCTGCCAAGCAGATACACGAGCGCGATTGAAATCATGCTGATGACGAGCTCAAACACGCGCGCAAACCAGACCATATTGAGCTTCAGCCACCACGCGACGCCGATTAGGAGCGGCCAGAGCACGGGACGGATGTGCTCCCACAGCCCTACATTGCCTGCAGACCAGAGATATTTTGCCATCCCGAAATAGACTCCGGAATCCCACCAGATTTCGTGGAAGTCAAAGAAGTACAGCAGGCGCGCGAGCAGCGCGATCAGGAGCACGGCGTAGAGTTCCTGATGTTTTTTGAAATGGTTCAGGACATTCATGGCACAAACTTCGGATTCGGGTCGTCAAAACTCGTCTGCTTCGGGAATTCCTTGGTCAGCAGGTAGCCGTACGGGTACGGCGTCGAGTGGAACAGGACTGCGCGGTGCTGCGGCGAGGCCAGCAGCCAACCCTTGACCGCGCCGTAATCATTGGAATTGAAGACGCGCATGCCGATGACGTTCGCGCGCACCGCATTCGCGCGTTGGATGACGGTAAACATCTGGTTGAAGTCGCTCACCTGCACGTACGTGACGTTCAATCGTGGAATCGCCGCCTGCAATGCGGAGAAATAATTCGCCGGCGTCTGGTAATACCAGAGCGCGTACGGCAAGCTCGTCGCGTTCATCACCACAATCGGTTCATTCGCAAGGATTTCGAGCGGCTGGCCGCCAATCATGACGTCCACGCCTTCATGCGTGACCGGCGGACTGCCCATCGCAAGCGTATTGCTGCCGAGCGCGAGATACAAGTACTTATCCGGGAAGCAGATTGCCGCGATGCCCTTGCTGCTCAGGTATTCCGCGGCCTTGATTTTGCCCGGATGGTCGCAGCACGCGATGACCGCAGAAACATTGTCGCGTATCGCCTGCTCGACCATCATGTTCATGCCGTGCGTGTCCATCAGCACGGCAAGATCGTCGCGCAGGAAGCGCGTCGTGGGATAGCTGACCTTGTCCAGCGGGATCTCAAAGCGGAAGACGCCCTTCTCGTCCGTGCCGTACCATTTATCGCCCTGGCGCGCGGCCAAGGTTCCGACGGCGACAAACGGCGACATGCCCGCGTCGACGAGCTCCTTGAGCCTGCCGCCCTCGTGCCAGCCTATTTCCGGACGGAGCTCGGACGCGTTATACCACAGCCGCTCCGAGAACGTTGTTAAGATTTGGCTGCCGTAAATCGAATCGTTCGCCTGCAGCCCGAGCCAGTCGCGCCTGACGCGGTCAGCCTGCGCGAGCACGCGGTCTCCGGGCCGTAAGGTGACATTGGTCTCGCCGAGAATGATGCCGGAGAACGACGCAGGAACCGTGAGATTGGGCGCGACTCCGCTGGTTTCGAATTTCAGGTTGAGCTTTTTGCCCGTTGACATGCTCGCGTCGATCTGCGCGCGCGGCGTGTTGTTGAGCTTTTGCCAGCGCTGCGCGGCCTCGCGATAGAACGCCTTCTTGTTGCGGCCGCAGTCGATGGACGCCACGGTCTCGTACAGCGTCGCCTGCTGCTCGGTGTCGTTCGTTTCCGCGATCGCCTCGTCATACCAGGGCAGGCTGTCGCAGATCATCGTGTTGTTCGCCGCGATGCGGCCGAGCATCAGCAGCACGTCGCCGCGCGCCGCGGAAGAGAGGTTTTCCGCGAGCATCGCGGACAGATTCGCCTCGAAAGACGGAATGTCCCTTCCTGCGGCAGTGAGCACGTAGTGGAAATCGACAGTCTGGCCGTACGGGTCTGCGCGGCGGAGCAGCTTCCGGATGGTCGCGTTGATGGCGCCCGTGTACTGCAGCCCTTCCTGCTTCTCGTCGTTCACGATAAGCGTCGGCGCGCTCGTCACGTTGTAGCGCGCCGCGAGCAGCTGCACGAGCGGCTCGTCGGCGTAGTCCTTGTCAAGCGAGAGCACGACCACTTCCTGCTCGAATCCCTTGCTGATGTCCTCCAGCATGAATCCCTGCCGCTCGCTCGTGTCGTCATCGATCTTGTAGAAGAAAATGATGGGAATGTACGGCCGATTGCACTCGTTGTTCAGCTGCTCGATGAGCGTCAGGAAACGAAGCTCAAGCAGGAAATACTTGTGCTTGAGATAGTCATAGTCTGTTTTCTTGAAGAAGCTGAATGCGCTGTAGCTGCCGAGGTCGGCGCCGACCTTACGGATCTCCTCCTTAAGCTGGGCGATGCGGCTGTTCATCAGCTCGCACCGGTTGCCGCCGAACGAGTCGGTGAACTCCTGCTCGGCGACGTACGCGGTCGTGTCCAGCTCGTGCTGGCTCATCACGTTCGCGATAGTGTCGATGCGCACGAAGTCCAGCCCGTAGTTCAGCAGGATGCCGAGCGCGAAAATAAGGACAGTCAGGATGAGGCTGCTGAGAATGATGCCCGGGCGCGCCATGGTTCAGCTCGCAACCGCGTAGGCGGCAGGCGTTGCCGCCTGCTGTACGCTCGCGTTCTGGGCGCTCCGCGTCTGGTTGACCAGCGCCGCAAGCTCGTTGTAGCCGGTGAAGCCCTGGCGCACGGTGTCGAAGTCGACCACGACCGCGGGCATGGTCTTGATATCGTAATAGTCCTCGAGGAAGCGCAGCTCTGCGGAATAGTTGTACTCGATGGCGAAGACCTTGACGTCATAGTCGGTGACGAGCTTGTCCAGGACCACACCCTGCTCGAGCGACTGCGGGTCCTGCTTCTGGTAATAGAACAGCACCACCGGAACGTCGAGCTGGCAGTCCTGGCGCAGGCGGTGATACAGCGTGTACGTCTTGATCTGCATCAGGTGGAACTTGCGCTTGAGGAAGTCGTAGTTCGCGGCGCCCAGATCTTCTTTCGCGGTGTCCGTGCCGAGCAATTTGCCCAGCTTCCACAGCTCCTCGGAAAGCGTCGCGAGGCGGATTTGCGCGAGGTCGCAGTTCTTTTCGAATCCCTCAAGCAAATCCTGCTCGATAAGGTATGATTCGGTCGTGAGCTCGCTCTGCTTGATGAACCGGTCCACGTCCGAAAGCTCGGGATTGCTCACGCTCCTGCCGACGATGATGCCGATGGCGAAGACGATGACTACAAGAATGATCAGCGAAGCGAACATCTGGTGTTTTACCATTTTCTGCGCGTGCCGAATGCCTCCTGCATCAGGGCGGAAATCCAGTGAACGGTCGTGACGTACGGCGAAATGACAAAATACAGCCAGACATGATGGATATTGACCAGCAGACGCTCCTCCATCTGGCGGTGCGCGAGGTAGATAAGGTAGAAGCCGAGCACCGTGCCGAGCACGATGGGCAGCGCGACCTGCACGTTCTGGCTCAACATGAACTCCTTGAAGGTCGGCAGGTCAAGCAAGTGATTGAGGAAGTAGCCTTTGATGGTGATGCTGCGGTACAGCGCCTGATACAGATTGCGCAAACTGCCGTAGCTGACCAGCAGAACCGTAAGCAGCATAAGCCCGACGCTGAGGACATTGAGAGGCAGCTGGAACATCCCCAGCGCGCCCCGCGACGGGTCGAAAAAAAGCTTTTTGTATTTCGCGTGGTTGACGACAAAGCCGCGATACCAGCGGATGCGCTGGCGCCAGAGCGCGTTCCAGTCCTGCGGCACCTTGGTGTAGGTGATGGCGCGCGGCTCCATCTGCACGTCGTAGCCGTTCGCCTTGAGGCGGAGCGCGATTTCAAGGTCTTCCGTGAGCCCGGCCTCGGCGAAACCGCCGACCTTGCGCAGGATTTCCGTGTTAAAGACCGAGAGGGCGCCGCCGGGCGCGACAAAGAGCGTGCTCATGTTCGACCAGAGCCTGCGGATGAAGTTGCTGAGGATATATTCCACGCGCTGGAGGCGCTCGTAGAGGTTCTGCGGCCCGTCCACCTTGACCTGGCCGATGACGGCGCCCAGATCAATGCTCGCAAAATGATGCACGAGCAGGTTGAGCGCGTCCGGGTGAACCGTGGTGTCCGCGTCCAGGCAGGCAAACAGCTCGCCTTTTGCCTCCGCGAGCGCCGTGTTCACGGCAGCGGCCTTGCCGCGGTTCTTCGGGTGCTCCAAAACGAGAATGTCATACTCCGGGTGCTTTTTCTGAATCCATTTTGCCTCCGCGAGCGTGCGGTCGGTGGAGCAGTCGTCGACAATGATGAATTGGAGCAGGTTTTTCGGGTAGTGCAGCGCCATCAGTGAGCGTATCGTCTTGCCCAGCCCGAGCTCGCGGTTGTAGCAGGGCAGCGCGATGGTGACGTGCGGCAGCCGCGCGAGCGTCGCCTTGGGCTTCGGCTCCATCACTAACACGTTCAGCCACACCAGCGTGATCCAGAGGCTGATGAACGAGACTGCCCAGAGGATGTATTGAATCATCTTACGAGTGCTCCGGAAGTACGGTCCAGATATCGACGATAGATGAGTGGAATTCTCTTTTAAAAGTTTCGTTGTTGCGGAGCAGGAAGAGAAGGTCCTGTTCAGGCAGGTCCCAGACTTGGCCGTCGCGCATCGTTTCGGTGATGACGATGCCATTGACGCCGTTCGCGTACAATGCCTGGCGCGCGTGGCTGATGTCCTGCGCGTGCCAAATCGCCTGCGCTGCAGCCCAGCGTTGGTCGACGCGGGGCGTCTGCGCGCCCCAGCCGTCCAGCAGCGCGCGCTTTCCCGACCAGTATTCCAGCCAGAAGCCGTCGTCGGGGTAGGAAAGCAGGGTCGCGTTGTCCGGGAACGCGGTGCGGGCCGCGAGCGCGGCATCGCGGAACTCG
>JBGPHE010000053.1:0-6159 GCA_041484255.1 Candidatus Nanoarchaeia archaeon | reverse complement strand
GTGGAGCGCGCTGCCGCCGTCCATTCCGTCGAGCTTGTGCAGGGTGTCGTAGTGGTTGCAGATGTCCTTTTTCTGGCGCAGCGTGAACGAGTACATGTTCAGCATCTCGTAGAGCTGGGGCGTGACTTGGCTGGGCCGCATCATCAGGCGGTTCGACTTGCCTTCTTTGGATCGTTCGCTCTGCGCGGCTTCCTCGACGAGCATTTCCAGGTTTTCGAAGAGGTTTGCCATGGTTAGTAAAGCACGCCGACCAGGACGCGCTTGATCATCGAGAAGCGCACCTTGATGGGGTCGGGTGACGGGTTGTTGTCGCCTTTCACGACGGCATACCAGCCGCTCGCGTCGGTGTTGATGCCGATGACGCGGTGGATGATGACGCCGTACTTGCCGGAATCGTAGCTGATGACGTCGCCGACCCTGATTTCGTCGGACGACATCGGGATGATTTGGATGGCTTGTGAGGTTTCGTCGAGCACCGGGTCCATCGAGTGCGTGCTCGTGAAGACCGCGGTTTCGAATTGCCTGCCAGGAATGCCGTCGATGACGACTTCATTGCCCGTGACATGGACATTGCCCATGTTGAGGCGGTCTGCGGGCGAGGAGACTTCCTGGCCGTACGTCGCGGGAGAGCGCTCTGCGGCCGGTTGTTCGGCTGCGAGCGAGAGATCGAGCAAAGGGGTGGCTTGGATTTCGCCTTCCATTGACGGCGAAGCATGCGCAAGGGCGTACTGCGAGTAGAATGTATTCGACAGCCAGCCCAGCAGGAAGACAAGCGCGACCAGCGTGATGAGCTTCTTGAACATTGGTCCTTTTCCCCCCTAAATATAGTCACTTTGTAGTGACAACCTATTTATAAAGCTTCGGGTTTTCCACTCTCAAAAGGCACCTAATTATAGATGGGTCAGCAGGCATTTAAAGGGCGTTTCTGTTCCTGAGCGTATGGCTGAAAACATCGGCAGAAGGGGCTTTATCGCAGGAGGGCTTGCCGCGATTCTGGCAGGCTGCGCCACGAAGCCGTCGCTCGCAGACATCGCGGGCAAAGCGAAGCAGTGCTACGAGGACCAGGATTATGTCCACGCCATCCGCTGGCTGGACGACCTGCTCGAGCAGGACCTGAAGAACGCCGACGCGCTGGGCGCGCGCGGCTGGTCGTATTTCCAGCTCAACCAGCTGCCTGAAGCGCTTGAGAATTTTGACAAGTCCATCGCGCTGAAGCCGAATGTCGCGGAATACCGCGCCAAGCGCGGGTTCGCCTATACGATGCGCGCGATGCAGAGCGGGCCGCTGCTGGCTGATTCCCAGCGCGCGCTCGACGATTACGCGCAGGCGCTCAAGATCGACGACACGTTCGCGGACGCGTATGCGGGAAAGGGCTTCGCGTATGTGTTGCTGAGAAACAAGGAGCAGGCGTTTGACGCGTTCAGGACGGCAAAAAAGCTGATGGGCAGCGGCCACGCGCTGCGCTACATAAAAGAAGCGCAGGTCGAGAACGCGTATGTGCAACTCAAAAACGAGCTCGGCGTCAAGGATGAGTTCTATTAGTCGTGCATAACCCATATAAAGAGCCTGTCGGTAGCAAACCGCATGTCGATTGATACGTTCGCGCTGCTGGCATTCATTGTTCTGCTCGGCGCGTTTCTTATCAAGACTCGCAAGCGTTTGCAGGTCTCATCCGTCGGTAAAATCTTCTATTTCGCGCTCTACCGCACCAAATTCGGCATGAGTTTGATGAATCGCTGGGCGCGAAGCCAGGGAAAGCTCCTGCGCAAGGCAGGCTACGTCATGATTCCGGTCGGCTTTCTCGGCATGCTGGTCATGATTGAGGAGCTTATCCGCGGCGTGGTCATCCTGCTGAAGAACGCGAACGCGCTTACCGTCGGAGTCGTGCTCCCGATCCAGGCAAAGGGCGTCTTTTACGTGCCGTTCTTTTACTGGATCATCAGCATCCTGTTCATCATGGTCGTGCACGAGTTCGGGCACGGCATCATCGCCCGCGCGCACCGCGTCAAGGTCAAGTCGACCGGCTTTGCGTTCCTCGGCGCAATCATCCCGATTATTCCCGGCGCGTTTGTCGAAATCGACGAAGCGCACCTCGCAAAGCAGTCAAAATACACGCAACTGAGCATTTTCGCGGCGGGACCGTTTGTCAACATCGTTTTCGGCGCGATATTCTTCGCGCTGATGCTGGCGATGCAGCCTGCGGCGCAGGGATTGTTCACGTCAGACGGCATGGCAATCACGGAAGTCGCCGCACACTCGCCCGCCGCAAGCATCGGCTTGGCGTCCGGCGACCTCATCAAGCAGATTGACGCGGTTCCCGTGCACACGGTCGAGGACTTTGAGCATGCATTTGCCGCGAAAAAGCCCGGCGACACGGTCAGCGTCACCACGCAACGAGGCACGAGCGCGGCAGTGATGGCCGGAACCGACCGCGGCACGCTCGGTGTCAGCGTGACCGAAGCGCGCCATCTGAAAGAATCGGTCGTCGCAAGCCACGGCTGGCTGTTGCCGCAACTGTTTGTCTGGCTTGCCCAGCTCGTCAGCTGGTTGTTTTTGCTCAATCTCGGCGTCGGATTGTTCAACCTTGTCCCGATCGGTCCTATCGACGGCGGTAGGATGTTTCACACTGCATTACAGCACCTCGTGCGCCACAAGCACGCAAAGGTAGTCTGGCACGCAGTAAGCGTTGTGTTGCTCGCTGTTGTTATCGGAACATTGATTTCTGCGTTTGTCTGAGAAAGAAGAAAAAATAAAAAGAAAAAAGTTCTTGCGACGCGTTCAGCAGGTGCTGCTTGCGTTAATCTTCGTCAGTTCCGAGCTCCACAGCGTGGGCAGCGTGTCCCACGGGTTGGGCAGAACGTCGTCGGTCACGAAGACATAGCCTGCATTGCGGCTCTTGGACTTCGTGATGGCGTCGCTCAGCTTGGTGCTTCCCGAGGTCGCGTACACGAGGTGCGTGAACTTCGACGAGGCGTACTCGTTCACCCAGCCGGGCTTGATCCAGTTCTTGTACGTGTTGTACGTTCCCTCAAAGATGACTACATTGTCGCTGATGTTCATGTAGCCCTGATTCGGCACGGTGCCGGGGTTCAATGAGACATAGTGCGCTGCCGTCGCGTTGATGTAGCTCGACACGTTCTGGTAGTACGGGATTCCTGCGACGCTGGTGTTGACTTCGTCGAGGAAGATGCCGCTGATGTTGTACCAGCTCAGGTAGGTGTCGACCTCGCCCTTGACGGTGTTGATATCGCGCTGACCGTAGCTCGTGTGCACATAGCCGAGCACTTTAAGGCCTGCGTTGCGTGCGTTCTGCACGGCGGTCACGTAGTCTGAGTTCGAGCTCGTGCCCGGTCCGCTGGCAGGGTTCATGATCATCAAATCGACGATCGGCGCCCCTGCATCTGCTTGGTCCCAGAGCGATCCGGGATAAAAGTACGACGGGATGTACATGTGCTGGCAGAATGCCGATGCACCGGGCAGCAGCATGCCTGCGAGCATGAGCGCCATCACTGACAGAAGTGCTGTTTTTTTCATTGCTCAACCACCTCTTTGTTTAACGATGTTGTATGAAAATGTTGTCACAAGTTTCTTTTTAATCATTCGTATTAACCAAGTAGTGAAAATCGTTGTGTTCTCGCACCTATCTATTACAGAAGAAGTGTTTTGGAAACGCTTTTATACTTTGTTGGTCGCGTTTTTCCTTCGTGGGAGATGTGTTGGGTAGAGACAAAGAGAGTAATTGCTGGCGAGTGTATTGCTCTTTGTCACAGCAGTATCTTCTGCGTTAAGATAGTGGGTATTTACAAACAAAGTGGTTGATAGTGGGTAAAAAGAGACAAAGTAAGTCATTTGCCGCGCAGACCGCGGCGCTCTCGAACGAGCAGCTCGTGCAGCTAGTTGCACAGCTATCCGAAGCATTGCAGCAGCGCGGCGAGCTGCGCGTGCCGGTCAGCCTTTTCGCCGCAAAGCTCAGCCCTGCCGAAGCATTGGTCAAATACCTCAAGGAGCAGGAAAAGCTGCGCTACGCCGACATCGCCCGCCTGCTGAACCGCGACCAGCGCGGCATCTGGTGCACGTATCAGAGAGCCCAGCGCAAGCAGTCTGCCGCGCTGAGCGTTCCGCCATCGCCCCATACCATTCCGGTTTCGCTGTTCGCCGAACGCAAATGTTCCATTCTCGAGTATGTCGCCCATCACTTGCGCGGCCAGAATCTCTCCCACAAGGACATCGCGCAGCTGGTCAACAAAAGCCCGAGCACAATCGCGACCGTCTACCACCGCGCGCGGAGGAAGCTCCAATGAAGAAGCTCCTCCTGCTCGCGCTGATGTTGCTGCTGCTCAGCACTGCGACCGCGCAGCAGCCTTCGCTGGAAAACATACTCGCCGAGGGCCTGAGCGACGCGCCGCATGCCGCGGTTGTCGTGTCATCGCTCGCGGCGACGCAGCCGTTTGCCCAGCACACGGCGCAGCCGTCAATTATCGTCGAGCATCCCGCGCCGAAACTGCCGGATCCGAAACTGCGGAGCCTGCTTATTGAGGGCTTGGGCGACACGGCGCCGAGCAGGCAAGCTCCGCGACCGCCGCAAGCGCCTTCCGCTCCCGTCGACAAGCAATTGCAGGACACGCTCATCGCAGGCCTGGGTGATATTGCGCCCGAGCCGAGCGTTCCGCAAGCCCCTGAACCGCAGCAGCCGCCCGCGCAGCCCGTTCCGCCGCAGCCTGCGGTGCGTGTCGTGCCGCCTGCCGTCCAAGTCACGCCCCCTGAGGCGGTCGTCACCAGCGTAGTGCCGCCTGCGCCGCAGAACATCACGATAAACGTCAGCGCGCCGCTACCTGAGATTGTTCAGCCGCCTCTGCAGCCTGCCGCGCGCGTCTTGCCTGCGCTTGCGGAGCGCGCATCGCTGGTCATCCTCGACCACCGCGGCTCTGAACGCGCATTCCCGCTCAAAATCCGCGACGCGACCACCAAACTGCAGGTCACGAGCGTCCAGAACGGCACCTATGACGTCACGCTGAACCTTTCGCAGGGCAGGACGATCGACTTTGACAACGTTGGCGTGAGCGGCACGACGCAGCTCAAGGTCGAGGAGCTCAATGTGAGCGGCCTCGCGAACAGCTTTGCCGCAGACCTGTCAGGATTGAACTTTACCGACGCGACGTACACTGCGACCGCGCAGAGCCGCGACCTTGTCAAGTGCAAAGCGTGGAATTATGCCGCGCAGTCCTGCAACGGCACCTGGCAGGTCGTGCAGTCGCTCGTGCCCGGACAGGCGTACACCATCGCGCTCAGCGCGGAAGACCCCGCGTTCGGCGAAATCAACGCGACAGACGCGTGGAGGCTGAATGCGAGCCGCGTCATCGTGCAGAACATCTTCAATTTCATCCAGGTCGCGGACGGCAACTTCACGCAGCCCATCCGCCATAACGAGTACGTGCGCGTCCAGTTCGCGCAAAACCTGACGAATGGTCGCGTGATTGACTTTGTCGCGCGCGCGAACGGCACGCAGAGCGTCTACGTCCAGGCGTATCTCAACAACACCAACACGAGCGTGGGCGTATCGCAGCTCGTCACGGGCGCTTCCCAGCGGTACGGCATCAAGCTGAACATGTCTGCGACACAGTCGTCCGCGGTCTTTGACCTCAAGACGGTGAGCAGCGTCGGCAACGCGTCGCAGTTCATCGAGTACGACTTCATCCACGACCAGAATCTCGCGGTCGTCTATCCGAGCCTCGCGCGCTACAACAACGGCACGAACTTCTCGCTCTCGCTGATCAATTCCACGGACAATGTGTATGCGGTGCAGAACGCGACCAATGCGAGCAACACGACGTTCATGTCGTTCAACTGGACGCAGAGCTTCATCGGCTACGTTACCAAGAGCAATGTCACCATCGAGCATCACTACAGCGTCTCGACCAACTTGTCGGTGTACATGGAAATCAGGAACGGCACGAACTGGCAGCGGCTCTGCAAGCTGAACTCGACCACGTTCGACAGCAACGACACGTGCGACCTCGACCTGTTCGTGAGGGGCAATGTCAGCACCATCAACGCGCTCCAGCTGCGCGTCAATGTCAGCAACGTGACGACGGGCCAGCGCAGCCAGTTCGTGGACACGGTCTTCCTCAGCGTGGACGCCGGCCCGATGCCGTGCCCGGC
>JBGPHE010000052.1:0-6256 GCA_041484255.1 Candidatus Nanoarchaeia archaeon | reverse complement strand
GCCTTGCTCTTGAACTCAGGCTTGTCGATAACGGTCAGCGTGCCTTGCTCAATCATGCGCTCCACTTGCAATGCTTCGAACTTGAATCGCTTCGTCGCCAGAGGACGGTCAACCAGCTCGCGCTTCACGCTGGAAACGATCGAGAACGACGTTCCGCGCTTCTGGAGCGCTTCCAGCACCCACAGCAAGCTATTGGTGCTGAGCGAGATGACAGGGCCGGAGTCGAGCAGAATGCTCATGGGAACCACTTGCGCGCGCGTAAGAGCCGTTCCTTTGCCGGCGTGCCCATCTCGTGCTCGGCAATCTGGGTCTTGCCGACATAATCCTGCAATTCCCATTGCGAAACGCCCAGCAGTTCCGCGGTTCGTGCCAACGAAATGCCGTGCTCAGTGAGCTTGCTTGCCTTCTTGACGCGCGCCTTTTCCATCACTTCGGTGATGTAGAGCTTCAGCTTCTCGTCGACCTTCTTGATTTCATCCAGCGTCTGGCGGATGCGCGCGCGATAGTCTTCATCCTTGCCTGCAGCGAGCGCGTCCTTTGCCTGCGTCAGCAATGGAAGAAGATTGACGCACGACACGTGCTCCTCGCAGCAGCGCTGCACGACCTTGCTCAATGCATACACGAGAACGGCGAACGTAACTGAGTCTTCGTCCTGGAAGATGCTCGCGTCGTGGATGACGTGATTGCTCAGCTCTCCGAGTGCGTGATGGTCATTTGCCTGCAATGCGGCAAGCACCTGCTCGCTCACGTCAAGAATGTCCTTGCGCACGATATCCTGCATGCGCAACAGGGCGACAACTCAGTATTTAAACGTTGCTTTGGATAATCACTTGATTGAGGAAACGACAAATAGCCAAAAAAAGGTGAAGTTTTTTATAGTTAAGAGAATTAGGTAAGTGTATGCTGCGACAAATAGCGATCATTGGTGGTTTGACGGCAATTCTTGCTGGATGCGAGATGCGGTGTGATGTTACGGTTCAAAATAAACCAACAAATCAATACCAGACAAAGCACGATGCTTCTGTAGATCAAAAGGTTTCTTATGAAACTATTGACTTGGATGGGCACAAGATTCCAGGCATCATCAAAAGCCCCGAATACACCAGTCTTATGACTGGCTGCGAACACCCAGAACATGGACGTCCGATAAAAGAATATCTCGTTCCTCAAGGGCGGTACCACAAAGATTTTGCCTACGAAGAGCGAACAATAGATGGCCACGTAATCAATATTCCGGTGAAAGAACTAAAGAACTCAGGACCGCTAACTGATACTGAAAAACCTTCCCAAGACTTTTAGAATTAAATCGTATCAAAAACCCTGCCTTCTCGAAGGACCATCCACGGTAAACAGCACGTCGTCGTGGTCGACGTCAAAGAGACCGAGCCGCGCTCCGGCATCCAGCCAGCCATGCGCGTAATTCAAAGCCGCAAACGCAGTAACAACGTCGCCCTTCTTCTCGAAGTGCTTGGCGTCGTCGTAATAGCGCTGCGCCATGTCCAAGAAATCAGCGGCGGACTTCTTCCAGTCAATCTTCTGCTCAGAAGCTATCTTGACCTTCTTCAAGGCCCTGCCGGTCACGTCGAAGTACTTCTTCAGCTTTTCAGGAGTTATTTCCTTCATACCGAAGACTTCTTCGCGTCCTTTGCAGCCTTCTTCTGCGCGCGAGTCACGGGCAAGGGTCTCTTGACCGTAATCGGCAAGACGTCCTTGGCCAGCTCGATCTTCGCGATCTCGATCGGGTTGTAGCCGATCTTCGCCAGGTCTTCGTCGGACAGCTTGACCAAAAAGGGAGCGCCCATTGAAATCTGCAAGGCGCGCGAGCCAATCATGCGCGCGACTTCATACTTAGTGTGCTTTTCCATAGTGATCACCCGAGCTTCTTGCGAAGCTCCTTGGACTGCTTTGTCGCGAGGTCGACCATTGCGCCAATCTCCTCGAGCGTGAGCGGCATGTCGCCGCCCTTCTGCATCGCGCACAGCATGCTCGCGTCATTCAGCGCGATCGTGAGCCGCGCGTCCAGCGCTGCCTCTTCGGCAGGCGACGGGTCGAGCAGCAAACGGTCGCCGACCTTGATGACCGTAATCGCGATGGGCGACTGGTTCATCGGGACGTGCTTGTCGGTCTTCTTGTTGTAGTCCACGCTGCCCTCTTCGGTCACGTGGGGGAAGACCGCGCTCTTCAGCGCCGCAATCGCGGCCAATGCGCCCGCGTCAAACAGGTTGCCTTCGTCGTTCACGGTCACGATGTCGACCATGACGCTCCAGACCTTCTCGCCTTCCTTGACGCACAGCTTGGTCAAATCAATCGCCTTCGACTCGCGGATGCCGCGGTCGATGACGCGCGACAGCTCGATGGCCTGTTCGCCCGGCGGTCCGGTCTCGAACTGCGGGCTCGACATCGGCGTCAATTCCGCGTTAATCATCAGGTTGCCCTGCGCAGGAGTGTCCGGATAGGGCTTCTCGAGCGACAGCTTGACACCTGCGATGACTTCGGTCTCGCCGATCTTCACGCGCGCGCTTCCTTCAGCGCAGTGCGACACGTTCAGCTCGATGCTTACCGGGCGGTATTCGTCCAGCGCGCGACCGTCGTAGCGCATGCCTTTCGTGATATATTTTACAATGTGTTCGTTGCTCATGCTTTCACCTTCTTGCCATTGTGGCCGTCGCTGGAGAACTTCGCCTTCAGCGCCGCCTGCTGCACTTTGTAAATGTCCATCGCCTTCTTCTTGGCGAGGGTCAGCAGCTTCAACAGGTCTTCCTTCGGCACGTCGCCGTCCAGCTGGAGCAAGCTGAACTTGTCCATGGTCGGGATGTACGCGATCGGAATGTCCGAGATGCCCACGTCGCAGTCCTCGTGACCGTCAATATCGGCCATGATTCTGCCGTTGTAGTGGCCCATGGACAACGATGTGACCAAGTCCTTCATCAGCAAGCCTGCATCGGCCAAAGCCATCGCCGCGGCAGTGATGCCTGCGCAGCGCGTTCCGGCGTCAGTCTCGGGCAGCTCGATAAACACGTCAACGACCGAGTTCGGGTATTCCTTCAAGTCCAGCACGGGAAGCAACGCTTTGCTCATCAGCATGCTGATTTCCTGACTGCGCCTGCTCGAGCCGGGGCGAACGCGTTCGCCGTGTCCCGAGAAGGGCATCATGTTGTACCTGCAGCGCAGAATTCCGGTTTCGGGGTTCTGCATGAACTTCGGGTGCAGGTCGCGCGGGCCGTAGACAGCCGCGTATGCGACCGTGTGGCCGATGCGGAACATCGCGCTGCCGTCTGCGCGCGGGATGATTCCTACCTTTGCTTCGATCTTTCTCAAGTCCTCCCAGCCGCGCCCGTCGTGGCGCTTGGGATAGTCAATTTTTACTGCTTTTGCTGCCATTTTTAGTCACCTGGATTGCGAGGCGGGAAACGCCTGCCGCCACCGTGTCGGGCGTGCGGCGGTCTGCGCTCGCGGTATTCTTCGCGTTGTTGCTCTTGCTGCGGTTCGGGCGCTGCCATTTCTTCGCTCGCGGTCATCTGACCGCCCGAAGTCACCGTCGGAATCTCGACCGGCTTGCCGGTGAGCTCTTCCAAAAAGACCTTCATGCGCTCGGTCAGTCCGGGCAGGTGCGCTTCTTCCTCGACTTTCTTGAGGGCAGCGACCGCCTGGATTTCCTGCTCGGGCGAGGGTCCTGCGACCCAGATCCAGCCGTTCTGGCCGACGTCGATCGAGCATCCCGTTGCGTTGCGGATCATCATCAGCATGCTTCCTTCCTTGCCGATGATGCGCGGAACCTTGAAGGCGTTGACTTCAACCAGCCTGCCGTCCTTGAGTTTCTTGAGCCCAGGACCTTTCATCGTGACGTCGATGAGCCTCTGGCTCGTCACGGTCACGACCTTGCACAGGATGTATTCGTTCAGGCCGTAGTACTGCGTCAAGTCCGCGGATCGCGGAATGAATTCCGTGGTCGCGTCCTTCAGGCCCAAGACCGCGCTGTACGCGCTGCGCGTTTCGACACGCCAGCCAGTCATCAGCACGTCGATAATTTTGCAGATGATTTTGTCGTTCAGCTTCGGAACGTATGCTCCGGTCAGCGGAACGAGCTTGATGACCTTGCCTTCGATGCTGATCATACCGAGGCGGCCTGCGTGAATCTTGGCGCCTTCTCGGTACAATCCTTTGCTCGGCAAAAAGCCCATGCCTTCTGCCACGACCTCACCAGGAACGACGATATCGCGCTCCTTGACATTCATTACATCTTCGCTCATTGTTCATTCACCTTTGTTGTTAGTTTACCTTGAGTACTCGGGCGACCAGCTCGCCGCGCGTGATGGCGTTGAGCTTGTCATACAGCTCCTGCTCCATCCCGCCCGGAATCTCGAGCGTGCCTTTCCACGAGCCGTCGTTTTGCCACGACTCGTTCAGGATTTTTCCGAACTGCTTCACCGTGCTGTACGCCTTCGAGGCGTATTGTGCCGGAATCGTCAGCTCGATATCCTTGACTTCGAATTTGATTGCCAGGATTACCCTCAATTCCTTGAGGATTTCCTGCACCTGCGCGTCCGCGGGCTTGAACTCGTCGACGCGCACTTTTGCCTCGACCATCGCGGCTTCGATTCTCGCGGCCGGATGCGGCGCGTGCGTCTGCGGGTCCACCCCGTTGCGCCGGATGAAATCGACGATCTGGCGCCGCTTCTGCTCCCGCAATTGCTCGCGGTACTCTGCGGTCACCTGGATGTCGCCGTCCTTGATGATCTTCATGGCGACTTCCCACGGGTCAGACGTGCCGAACAACGCCTTCATCCGCTCTTCGGATGCAAGCATGCCCTTCTTGGCGTCGCTGAATATCTTGGGAACGCGCACGGCGTCGCGGATGTCCGCCTTGCCGTGGCGCGCTGCAATCGCTTTTTCGGGATCGATGACGACCTCGAAAACGTCCGTGCCCTTTTTGAGTCGGGCGCGGTTCATGTGTTCTTCAGTCATTTACTGGTCTTCACCGTTTTCAGGACGCGGTCGAGATTGGCGCGCGTGATTTCCTTGAGCACCTTCTCGTCGGTCTTGATGTATGCCGCGGCGATGCGCTCGACGGAAAAGCTCTTGTCCAAAATCTGGTTCAATGCCTTCAGCGCGAGCTTGAGGCCGTCCTCGATGGTCAGCGAGTCCTTGTACTCGCGGCCCAGGATTTCCTCGATTTCCGGCTCGCCTTCGCCGATGACCGTCGCCTTGTATTGGAAAAAGATTCCGGTCGGGTCGGTCTCGTACACCTTGGGCCCGTCGCTGTCGATGCCGGCAACGATCAGGCTCACGCCGAACGGACGCAATCCGCCGGACTGCGTGCACACCTGCTTCAATGCGCAGATGTCCTTGACGATGGTGATGGTGTCCACGGGCGTGTCGTACGTGACCGTGTGCTGCTGCGCCTTGACCTGTGCGCGCTCCACAAGCACGCGCGCGTCGGAGATGATTCCCGAGGCGGTCACGGCGATGTGGTCGTCGATCTTGAAAATCTTTTCAACGGATTCCGGGATGACCAGCTTGTCGACGATGCGCTTGTCCGCGACGAGCAAAACTCCGTCGGAGCAAACCATGCCGATAGCGGTGCTTCCCTGCCTGACGGTTTTCTTCGCGTACTCCACCTGGAGCAGCCTTCCGTCGGGGCTGAACATCGTGATCGCGCGGTCGTAGCCCATCAGCTGATGGGGCATCGGTTGCGCGCTTGCTTCTTCGTCTCCTTTTTTCACCATTGTGTATCACCCTGCGATATGCGTTGTAGCTTTTTTCAAAGAGCCAGAAACGCCGAGGCTCCGCGCGATCGCGGGAGTGCCGTCGACTTCCTGCACGAGCGCCAGGCTGGCCTTCAGCGCGTCCACGCTTGTGTGGCTGACGCGCGCGATGCCGCGCTGCGAACGCTCATTATACTTCTCGGGCAACAGCATCAGCCCTGCCTGTGCGGCACCCTTCGTGCCTGCAAAGGAGAGCATTCCCTGCCAGATAGCCCTGGAAACTCCTGAATGTGCCTTGATTTTGCCTTTCGAGAGGATTTCAAACGCCAAATAGCGTTTCTTTTCCCGTAACGACGGCATTAATGCCTTCAGCTTAGCCATTGTCCTTTATTGCCTCCTAACACCGTTCATTGGTGAGAAAACATTCGTTGAGGCTGTTGCGTTCCTTTTCTCACTCACCTTTTTGAGAGGCAGAAGTTCTTTATATAGATTACGGTAGGGTGAAGCTTTTATACGTGCACATTCTCCTTTGCGCTATGGACGACATCTGG
>JBGPHE010000051.1:0-6285 GCA_041484255.1 Candidatus Nanoarchaeia archaeon | reverse complement strand
TTGCTGTTGCTCATCTCCGTGTACGACATGTATGCGGTGTGGCAGTCCAAGCACATGGCGAAAATGGCGCAGTTCCAGACCGGCAGCGGCATTTTTGCCGGAATGATGCTTCCGTACTCGCCGAAGAAGATTGTGCTGACGCAGCGGCCGGCAAAGAATGACAAGCAGGTGCGCACCGCCATTTTGGGCGGCGGCGACATCGGCTTCCCGCTGATTTTTGCGGGCGTCGTGATGAAGACGATGGGCGTCCAGCACGCGTTAGTGATTCCGGTCTGTTCCGCGCTCGCGCTGTTCGGTTTGTTGTGGTATGGCCAGAAGCAAAGGTTCTATCCCGCGATGCCGTTCCTTACTGCGGGCTGTTTGATTGGCTATGGTCTTCTTTTCCTGCTGTGAAGAGATTGAGCGTTTTTTGCTTGAGTTCTGCTGAATAGGCGACAGGATCCAACGTCATGCCGTCTTCGGCTGCGATGACCGTGATGCCGGTCTGCTTTTGGATCTCGCGTGCCTCATAGAGCGGCTTGGCGTCCAGCATTTTCTGCGTGAAATGCGTAAGGATGCAGAGCTTGGGCTGGGCTTTCTTGAGGATTTTGACGACATCGGCAGTGCACAGCCCGGGCTCCTTGCTTTTGCCCGGATTCTGGCAGTTGATGATGAGAATGTCCGCTCCGGAATACAATTCGCCGAGCTCGGGGAGATAGTCTGTATCGCCGGTGTACGTGAGGACGAATTCCGGCGTAAACATCTTGTAGCCGAGCGCGTGCGTATCAGCATGCTTCGTGACGAGCGGCTGGATTTCGATGTTTTCGATCGCGATTCTCTTGCCCGGCTGGACGGTGATGATTTTTTCCAGGTGATTGGCGAAATGGTCGTGGAGCGCGGGTTTCAGGCGCTCGCTGCCCTTGATGACGCTTTCGGGAGCGACGAGCACGCCGTGCCGGTCAAGCCCATTGAGCGTCATCGCGCCGATGAGCGCGTTCAAGTCATTGCAGTGATTGAGGTGCGCGTGCGTCACGAGGATTCCGGTGTGTCCGCGGACGCTGATGCCTGATAATGCGGCGTTCGTAAGAGCGCCAGGCCCCGGGTCGACGTGCAGTTGTGTCTCATCAACCTGTACGATAAACCCGCCTGAGCTTCTTGCCTGCTTGCTCACGACGCTGAGGTTGCCGGCAGTTCCAAGAAAGACAATACGCGCGCGCATTCAATAGAAAGAGTTCTCAGATTTTATTAAGATTTAGCGTCTTCAGAATGAGCTTACGGAATGGGCGCTTCGAGACCGTGCTCTTTGACAAACGCCTTGACGACGACTGCGAGCTTGGGCTTCAGCTGCTTGTCGATGTCAAAGCCTGTGTCGAACCGCGCAGTCGCTTTGGACGCGCGGAGGTAGGGGACGATCGGCGTCCACTTGATGACATACAATACTTTCTCCTTCTCGCCTTTTTCCTTGAGCAAGATTTGAACAATCCACGCGTTTACTCGTGCAATTCTGAGTTTGCTGCCTACAGGAAGTTCCAGGTTTTCGCTGAGGAACGCGACAAAGTTCACCACGTACGGCGACTTCAGAAAGTCTTTTTTCCGCGTTCCGCACGACGGGCAGAAAAAGGCGCGATCAGGCGAGGGAACAAAAGGGATGGAAATTTTCTCGCCGCAGTATGTGCAACGCTCAAGGCGTGTAGGCAAAGGTCCGAGTTGCATGCGCAAAGAGCGACTTATTGACTATATTAAAGTTTCTCAGAAGCGAGGCAGATAAGCAGGCGGCAACAGCACTCCTGACTCGACCAGGTCGACGTGCTCCAGTCCGATTTTTCCTGCGTAGAGCGCGGTGAGCTTGCCGCCGTGCGCGATAAAGTCTTCGAGCGCGAGCTTTCCTTCGAGATACACATGGTCTTTGATGAATCCGCCTGCTTGCGACGTGTGTTTGAGTCCGCGCTTGACGCGCACTGTCAGGGCAAACGCATCTTTGGGCGTGAAGTGCTTGCAGAGTTCGTTGTGGACGTCGCGGAATCCGCCTTTTAGCGCGGTGGAGGCCGCGACAACGCGTCCTGCAAAACGTCTGAGCCGGTTGACCGAGAGCGCTCCTGCTTTCTGCTCGTTCAGGATGGCGAGCCCTTCTTCCGTCGGCAGGTAGCCGGCGATGGCGTCCGCGCCGAAGATCTCGTAGTGCTGGCGGTAGCCGTTCATCGCGCGGAGCACGTGCACGCCGATTTCGTGCGCGAGCAGGCTTTTGATGTCGTTCTCGGAAAATTTTGCCTTGTCATTGATGACGATGCTGCGCTTGCTCGGGCTCACGGCGACGCGCGAGATTGCGGGCTTGATGGCGATGTTCCAGCCGGGAAACTGGTACGCAAGGAGCTGTTTCTGGATGGCCGCCTTGAGGTACGTCGCGGGATAGGGTTTGCTTCCGGGCGGCTGGCGTTTGGTATGTTCGAGGATTTCGTACGCCTTGTGCACCAATGCGCGGGACGGCGTGCCGTACAGCGGAATGTCGGTGAAGGTGTCTTTGCCGATGTGATCGATGACGTCGAGCTCGTTCAGCATGAATTCCTTGCTGTCGCGGAACAATTGCGCAAGCGGCGTGCGTTCGGCGATGCTCACGCCTTCGAGACGCGTGCGAAGGCCGGAGCGCGCAAAGGAGCGGTACGTGAACGTCGGCTCGTACGACGCGGAAGCAAAGAACGCTTTTTCTTCGTCCGGAAGGTTGGTCGGGTTGAGAAAGCCGACGAGATGCACAGCCCTGCTTACGTCGGTGAGGACGCGGTCGGCCGTGTGCAGGGCAGTCGCCATAGTAGACGAAGAAACCACTACATTTAAAAACATTATCGTGGTAGATATTATTGGCAGGCTCTTCCGGGAGATTAGCCGTCTCTTGTTACCGCAAGTCGGCTTCATGGCGGGGAGAAGCAGCCAGAGCGGCCTAGGGCAGGGCAGTCGGTCTCATTCCCGACGTTGAGGTTCTGTCCTGCAGGGTTGCTCTTGTGGGAATCGCGTCAGGGCCGGAAGGCAGCAGCGCTAACTGCAAGGGTGAATGCTTGCAGGGGTGCGGAACTGAGGGAGGTTTGAGATCAACCGGCTGTTTTGTCATTGGTCCATTTGGTTGCGCGCCTGCTACTTCTTTTCACACGCTTTCCAAACATTTATTAATAACGCACTGGGTTCACTGTTCTATGGACCAAGCTGATTATTTTTGGCGTCGACATTCTCAGTAGATTAATTGCCGGTTCCGAAGCAGAGATTGATCCGAAGGCGACCTATTTTATCAGGTGGAAAAACGTAGGGATTGAGGGTAAGCTATGCGGTCTAGAGCAAGTGGCCAACACGACGTATGTGCTAATCGAGCACGGCAATCACTACCGTCATCCCTGCGTAGGTTTTTGGCAACGTGCAAACAAAGCACTCGTTTGAGCGAAAAATGATTCCTTTGGAAGAAATTCTGCTCATAACGCTGCTTCCGCAAAAATAAATCAGACGACAACCATCGCGGGCTTGCCCGGCAATGCGTTCTTCGCCTTGGGTTCCTGAGAATCTTGTTCCCGCGCAATCTCGATTGAGCAGCCGAAGTCCTTGGCGAGCTCGTCTTTGACTGCGTGGAACGCAGCAAGTTCTTTTTTCTGGCCGAGGATGTGCATCGGGATGCGCCCGGGGTCTGCGATGAGCTTGGGAACCATCTTGGTGATGACTTCGCCGTGCTTGCGCAGGTCAGTCTGCATCAATTGCTTGATGATTTCTCCAGGATTCTTGGTTTTCTCGAAGCGCTGCTTGAATTCCTTGTAGAAGTCGTTCTTCCACTGGTCTGCGATAAAGAGTTTGATGGCCATCGGCTTCAAAATGTTGGTCAATTTGAGCACGCCGTTGATGTCTGACTTCAAGTTTTCGTACAAAACGTGCTGGTATTCGAGTTCTGCGTCGATTTTCTTCGCGTCGAACTTGGGCCACTTCTGCGTGCACGCGAACGGCTTCTTGCCGAGCTGTTCCCAGAGCTCTTCGGCGACGTGCGGAACGAACGGCGACAGCATGAGCGTGAGCAATTCGAGCGCTTTTGCGTGCATTGCGGGCTTTTTCTCGAGGAAATCAACACAGTCCTGGATGGCAATGATTGCCTTGTTCAATTCGAAGCTTTCCAAATACTCCGTAACCGCCTTGAGTGCGGAATGAATCTTGCTTTCGACTGATTTGTCTGCCTTCGGAGCGCGCGGCTTTGCAAAAAGCACGTCCAAGCGCTGCAAAAACCTGAAGCTGCCCTGCACGCCGTCCTCGCTCCACTCGATATCCTTTCCGGGAGAAGCGACAAACAGCATGAAGAGTCGCGCAGTGTCGATGCCGTACTTCTGCTCGACGTCTTCCTGCGAAACCACGTTTCCGTGGCTCTTGCTCATCTTGTTGCCATCCTTGCAAACCATGCCTTGGTTGAACAATGCCTTGAATGGCTCGTTAAACTTGAGCATGCCGAGGTCTCGCAAGACCTTGGTGAAGAAGCGTGCGTACAGCAGGTGCATGACTGCGTGTTCTGCGCCGCCGATGTACTGGTCGACGGGCATCCAATACTTGATTTTGTCCGGATTGAATGCCTGTTTCTTGTCTTTATTCGAAGTATACCTCAAATAATACCACGAGCTGTCCACGAACGTGTCCATCGTGTCGGTTTCGCGCTTTGCTTTGCCGGAGCACTTCGGGCATTTGACATTGACAAAGCTCGGCGTGTTTGCCAAGGGGTTGCCTTCGCCCGTGAACTTGACGTTCTCAGGTAGTTTGACCGGCAAATCCTTCTCGGGAACAGGTACCGTTCCGCATTGCGGGCAATAAATGATCGGGATGGGCGTTCCCCAGTAGCGCTGGCGGGAAATGAGCCAGTCGCGCAGTTTGTAATTGGTCGTTGCCTTGCCTGAACCCTTTTTCTCCAAAGCGACCGTGATTTCGTGCTTTGCCTGCTGGCTCGGCAGGCCGTTGAAGTCGCCGGAATTGAACAAAACGCCGTCCTCGACGTACGGAAGCTGAGGTTCTTTGTCCTTCGGCTTGATCACGGCAACGATTGGGATGTTGTATTTCTTCGCGAATGCGAAGTCGCGCGTGTCGTGCGCAGGAACGGCCATTACGGCGCCGGTGCCGTAGTCCATCAGCACGAAGTTCGCGATGTAAATCGGAATATCCTTGCCCGTGATCGGGTGCGTGACGTACTTGCCGATGAACAGTCCTTCTTTTTCCTTGTCTTCGGCCGCTCGAGAGAACTTTTCTTCGAGCAGGACTTTGTTGGTGAACGTTCTGACCGCGTCTTCGTACTGCGTGCCGTGGACAAACTCGTGCACCATCGGGTGCTCGGGAGCGAGCGTGACAAACGTGACGCCCATCAGCGTATCGGGACGGGTGGTAAACACCGGCAGCTTCTTGTCTGTTCCCTTAATTGCAAACTCGACAAGCGTTCCGATGCTTTTGCCGATCCAGTTGCGCTGCATGGACTTGATGCGCTCGGGCCATTTGAGTCCGTCGATGTCTTTGAGCAATTCGTCGGCGTACTTGGTGATATTGAAGAACCATTGCTCGAGGTCGCGGATTTCGACTTTGCTTTCGCAGCGCCAGCACTTGCCGTCGACAACTTGCTCGTTCGCGAGCACGGTTCCGCAGGACGGGCACCAGTTGATGGGCGCCTTTTTTCGGTACGCGAGCCCTTTTTCGAGGAATTTCAGGAAGAAATACTGGTTCCAACGGTAATACTCAGGGTAGCACGTCGCAAGCGTTCTGTCCCAGTCATAGCTCAGACCGAGGCGTTTCAAGGACGCGGTCAGGGAAGCGATTGCTTTCTCGGTGTATTCTTTCGGGTGCGTCTTGTTCTTGATGGCGGCGTTCTCTGCCGGCAAACCAAAGGCGTCAAAGCCCATCGGATACAACACATTGAATCCCTGCATGCGCTTGTAGCGCGCGATCGTGTCGCCGATGGAATAGTTCCTGACGTGCCCCATGTGCAGGCCATAGCCGGACGGATAGGGGAACATCTCGAGATTGTAGAACTTCGGCTTCGCAGATTTATCCCTAGCCGTGAAGATTCCTTTCTCGTTCCAGCGTGCCTGCCATTTGGGAACGATAGCGCGTTGGTCCATACGAAGAACTGACAGTAAGTCGTTTAAAAACCTTTTTGCTCTTTGAGCATCTCGACGAGTCCGGGCGGCAGGATGGGCTCGCCGTCCTTGACCACGTAGCGGTAGGGCAGTTGGACGCTTTCGTGCCGGCCCATGTCCAGCTCGATGTGGTCTTTGAACCGTATTTTTTCCATCGGGATGCCGTTCAGGATTTTGTGCG
>JBGPHE010000050.1:0-6386 GCA_041484255.1 Candidatus Nanoarchaeia archaeon | reverse complement strand
ATGCGGATGCCTGCATTCGTGTTGGTGCCGATCGTGCTCACCGTGTTGTTGGTGATGTTGTTCTGCGACACGGTCGTGAACAGGTAGATGCCGTAGTTGGTCGTTCCCGAACCGCCCGTCTGAATGATGTTGCTGTCAACCGTGTTGTTGTTGGCATTGGTCTCCAAGCGGATGCCGTTGTTGAGGTTCGTGCCGTTCGTAAGGATGTTGTTGGCAGACACATTGTTGCCCCTCACGTTGGTGAACAAGTAGATGCCGTAGTTGTTGGCGGCCGTGCCGCTCGCGCTGACGTTGTTCTCCCACACTAATGTGTTGTTGACGTTGCTCTCCAGCCGGATGCCCGCGTTGGTGTTCGTTCCCGAGGTGTTGACGATGTTGTTGGTGATGTTGTTGCTGACCGAGCCGGTGAACACGTAAATGCCGTAGTTCGTCGTGCCCGAACCGCCCGTCTGAATGACGTTGCCGTCCACGGTGTTGTTGTTCGCCGTTGTTTCGAGGCGGACGCCGTTGTTGAGGTTCGTGCCGTTCGTGAAGATGGTGTTGTTCGCCACGATGTTGTAGTTCACCGTGGTGAACAGGTAGATACCGTGCGCGAGCGTTCCCGAGGCGTTTGTCCTGACGCTGTTGTTGACGATGAGGTTGCGGTTAGCATTGCTCTCGACGCGAATCGCGCTCACCGTGCCAGTGGTGTTCGTGGCGACGACGTTTCCGGTGACGTTCGTGTTGTTGACGGCGAACAAGTAGATGCCGTGGCCGAGCGTTCCATTGACGAACGTGTTGATGGTGTTGTTGATAATTGAGTTATTGCCTGCCGAGAACCTCGCAAGGATGCCGTAGTTGCTCGCCGTGCCGTTCGAGATGACCGTGTTGTTCAGCAGCAGAAAGTTGGTGACGTTCGTGAAGTTGATGCCCGCAGTGAACGTGCCGCTCGTGTGGTTGTCAATGAAGACGCAGTTCTTGATGGTGATGTTGGAGCGGTTGATGGACAGCGCGCCGAACACCAAGTTGCTGCCATTGGTGCCGTAGAACACCGTGAATGCCGCGCAGTCCAGCACGACATTGTTCGCGCCGATGGTGATGCACGTGCCTGTTGACGTCAGGTTCTGCGTGAGCGTCGTGCTCGCGTTGATGGTCGCGGGGCAGCTGGTAAGCGTCGGCGGGGGCGTGATATTGATGGTCGCGTTGAACGAGAACGCAGGCGGGATCGCGGAGAAGTTGCTGGACGCGTTCGCGGCAAGCAGAATGAGCGTGTCGAAGCCGGCGGTCGCAGTCACGGTCCAGTTCACGATGCAGCCCTGGCTGTCATTCAGGATGCAGAACTGCGGGTTCGCCGAGGTCGTGAACAGCGGGAGCGCGTTCGTCAGCGTGCTGATGTTCACCAGCGTGGTATTCGCGGGAGCGGAGCTGTTGAAGCCCGAGCTCGGCGTGCTTGCGCCCGAGATGACGTCGAAGTCCAGCCTAATTCTGCCGACGCTCGCGTTGCCGCCGCAGAAGCTCTGGCCCGCGCTGCAGCCGCCGAATCCTCCTGAAGCGTTCACGAGCCCGGTGCCGAGCGTCATGTTCGCGGCGCGCAGGTAGATAGAACCTCCTGCGCCGCCGCCGCCCGAGCCGCCGAACTGGTTCGCGGTCACGCTGCTGCCGTTTGTTCCTGAGGCGAGAACAGTTCCGCCCGTATTGATAGTGAGCTGGTTTGCGGCGACGAAGATAATGCCTCCGCCCGAAGCGCCGTCTGCGCCAGGAGTCACGCCATTGTTGTCCGAACCGCCTCCACCGCCGCCGGGACCGAGCCGCATCGTCGCGAGATCTGCCGTTCCGACAATGAGTCCGCCCTGGCCGCCAATCTGACCTTCCGGCGAGTTGAAGCCGTTCGCGCCGGCGGATGCGTGACCCGCGCCGCCTCCGGACGCGCCGCTGACGCCCGCGCTGACCAAGTCATTAAAGCCGCCGCCGCCTGCCCCTAGATTGGAGCTGTTGAGATTGACGCCAAGCCCCAAACCGCTTTCGCCCTGCGCGCCGAAGTTCAGCGCGCCCGCGGCCTTGATGCCGATGCCGCCGCGCAGGCCGGTTCCTGTCGCGTTGACGGAGCCGTTCACGACGACCGCGCCGCTCGCGCGGAAGACCACGACGCCGCCCACCGAACCGTTCCACGCGGGAGCCGTGATGGACGCTCCTGCCGCAATATTGACCGTCGTGTACTGCGGGACGCGGATGACTTGCGCAACTGTGGAGTTCGTCGTGTTGCGCGCGCCCGCGAAGTAGCTGCTGCCGAGCCCGCTGCCCAGCGTGATGACGAACGTCGCGTTGTTGATGTCCGTGATGTTCGCGAACTCGTACGCGCCCATCGTCGCATTGGTCGTGCTGTTCTGCGACTGGATGATGAATATCTGGTCGCCGATATTGAATCCTGCGGTGCTGTTGACCGTGATCGTGCTCGAGCCCGCAGTGGCGTTCGCCCGCAGGAACGTGTAGTTGTTCACCACCGTATTGAAGACAGTGATGGTGAGCGCGCCGTCAGCGCCCGTGCCGTACGGGTTCGCGGAAACATTGTACCGCGCGAAGACCGTCACGTTCCCGCACAGCGCGCCCGCCGCACCCGTGCATGTGATGTTTGCCTGCATCGGGAACGAGACGTTCTGCGTGACGTTCGTCGTGATGTTCGGCTGCGGCGTCAGCAGGACTGCAGTAAGCGCGCCGAGCGACTGCGTTTGGAACGTGTCGTTCGCGACCCTGACATTGTTGACTTGGTTGGTCACCGAGTCGTTGGCGCGCCACGTCACGTTGTACGTGCCGGTCTGCGAAGCGTTGATGGTGAAGTTATAGACGCTGCCGCCCTGCACGGTCACGTTCGCCGCGATGACGGTGCCGTCCGGCAGGGTGACGTTCGCGACAACCCTGCTCACGCCCGAAAGCGCGTCGGTGACGGTCGCATTGCAGTTCACAATCTGCGACAGGTTCGCAGGATTGGGCGCGCAGCCGATGATAGCGATGACCGGCGGCGTGTTGTCCACAGTGAAGTTGCCGGTGAGCGTGTTGTTGTTCGACAGCCCCTGGGAAGTCTCGTTCTCGAACACGAGGATGTTCATGGAATACGCCCCATCGGTGGTGTTGGTGGTGTTCCACGTGTAGAGCGTGCTGGTGAGGTTGCCGAAATTCGACACAATCGTGGCATTGAGCGCAAAGGTGAGGTTGAGCAGCGTGATATTGAAGTGCACGTTGTTGTTCTCTTCGTCCACGACCTGCTGCCAGGTGATGTTGAAGTTGCCGCTCACGAACTGCCCCGGCGTGGGCGTGATGATGAACGGCTCGGAAGGCTTGTCATCAATGAACACGACGGTGAAGTTGCTGCGCTCCGTGTTGTTTTGCCTGTTTGCGGTGTCATTCACGATGGCGGACACGTTGTACGTGCCATTGATGCCTGTGTTTTCGAACACGCCGACAAACAAGGGCTGAACAGCCACGCTGAAGTTGTCCCACGTCACGTTCGCCGTGCCGTAGTTGACGCTGTCCGACTCCGCATCGAAGACGACATGGAGCGCGCGGCTCAGGTTCAGGATGCTCGAGTTGAGCTGGATCCACGCGTTGCCCGCAGTGGTATTGAACGCGTAGAACGTGAAGTTGTTGCCCACGCGCGCGATGCGCATCCTGCCGGATGTGTCGTTGGTCGGCAATGACGCGATGTAGTCGGAAATGGTGCCGTCGTCCACGAAGACCGTGTATACCTGCCCGAAGCCGGTGAAGTTGGAGAGCGTCATGAACGCGTTGCGCGTGCTGTTTATTGATGAGTTGACCTCGCCGACCCCGAAGTTCGCCGCCGAGTCCGGTGCAGGGCCGCCCTGCATGTTCAACGTGATGTTGATGTCGAAGTCGCCGATGATGAACCCGGTGGAGATGATCGTGCAGACTCCGACGGGCCGAGGCGCGCCGTTGCCGCTGATGCTCGTCAATGCCTTGTCGACCGCGCTCACGTCAATGTTCGCGGTGCAATTCTGGTTCGGCCCGGTGAATGTCTCGTTGAACCATTGCGTGCCCATCGTGTTGGTGTCAAACGAGTCGTTCTGCATGTTGTTGCCGAGCGTGACATTGTACACCGTGCCGTTCGGCGCAGTGATGTTCACACGCACCACGCTGATGCCGATCGATGACGTCGCGTTGATGATAAGCGCAACAGGCGTGCGTTGGTCATACACCGTATTGTTCGGCTCGATGATGAAGACCGCAGGCACCGCAACCGCAGAACGGATGGTGACATTGTTGCTGCATGTCGTATTGCCGTCAACTGCGCGGTCGTTGGGTGTGACGCACGTCTGCCAGACGTCGTTCGCGACCAGCTCGGCGCTCACGACGGTCGTCATGTGCTTGCTCGCGTTGCCGTTCAGGTAAAGCTGGTTGATCTGCGCGGGCGAGAGCGTGCGGTTGAAAATCAGGACTTCGTCCAGCGAGCCGTTCCAGAAGCGCTGAGCTGCGCCAGGACGGCCAATGCGCATCGTTGCGTTCCAGTTCGTGCGATTGGTGCGCGTGATATCCGCGGTCGGGTCGGTGCTGACGAGCACGCCGTTCACGTACAGCGCCGCGACCGGCGCCGTGCTCATATTGGAGACGACTGCCGCCACAAAGGTCCAATTGACCGTGTCATTGAAGGGTGTGCTCACGTTGATAATGTTTCCCGAGGACGCCTCGTCCGTGTCGCCGAGCGTGTAGTACAGGGTGGCACCCACAAAGCCTGAGCCATTGGTAATCTTGCCGAGGCCGAAGCTCATCTCAGGATCGCCGGGCGGAATCACGTTGCCGAAGCCGTTGGCATTATTGCCTCCTTCCCATACCATAAACTGCGCAGTACCTGAAACGTTGACCTGCGGAATAGTTCGCGTCTTGAACCAGACCGTGATGGTAAAGTTGTCCGACGTCTTGAGGCCTGCGCCGTCCGCTGCGCTCGTCGTGTTGATAAACTGGCTGACGCCGTCGAAATTGTACGCGCCGCCCACCTGGCCGCTTGCAGTCCAAGTCGGTCCCTGCGTCAGATTATTGCCGAAGCCGAGCGTGCCGTTGTTTGCAATCATCGTGTATCCGCGGATACGCGCGCTCACGTTTCCGTTCGTGTTGGTCTCGAACGGCATATTGAGTAGCGCGATGCTGCCGTTGTTGTACAGCGAGCTGTTGAACAGCCGCCAGTCCGTGATGTTCTGCACCGGGTCAGGGTCAAGGTCGGTCGCGTTGATGACAAACACCGTCAGATTCTGGGAAGTGTCGTTCAGCAACGGCGCGCTCGAGTTCAGGATGACCTGCGCGATGGTCGGCGGCCTGTTGAACGCGACCGGGACGACCGTGAGGCGCGCGCGCTGCAGCGAGACATTGCCCGTGGATCCCGCGTCCCGCTCGAATGCGATGCGCGCCGTGTGCGCGCCCGTGGTGAGGTTGGTCTGCGTGACGACCATGAAGCCGTACGTGTCCGTCACGTCCTGGCAGCCCCAAGTCAGGTTGCCCTGCGCAACGTCGTCCATGAAAAGCCCTACGCCTGCGAACTCGCCGTTCGTGCACGTGCTGATGTTGACCTGCGCGCTCGCAATCACCAGCACATCCTGCGGGTTCGTGAGGTTGAAGAACAGGAATGTCTTGTTCTGCGGCGTCGTGGACGTCGTGTACGTGATGCCATCGCTCGTGTTGGCGAACACCTCATTGACAGGGATGACCGAGACACGCGCGCGCCTGACTGACTTGTTGGCGACGTTCACGGACTGCGCCTGCATGGTAAAGTTCTGCGTTGCATTGGCCGTGAGATTCATGAAAAGGTGCGTCGCGAAGCGCCTGATGCCGAAGGGCGAGTTCGCCTGGAACCTGGTCAGCGCGACCGCCGTGCCGTTCATCGTCAGCTGCACGAAGATGGAGTCGTTCGTGCTGTTCGCAAGGATTTCCGCGCTCGCAATCAGGATCGCAGTCTGATTGACGACCGGCCTGAATGTCAGATTGACGATGGAGTGGAAGATGTTCGCGGGCGTTATCTGGCTGAAGTTCGCGCCGGTCTCGTTCGTCAGCCCGTCGCTATTGTTGAGCCGCAGCACGATCGCCCGCGCGCGGCGGATAAAGACCGGGCTCGCATTGGCCGCGAAGAACTGCATGCTCATGTTCTGGTCGTTGCCAGTGAGATTGGTGAGCTCGTGCGTGAAGAACTGCAAGTAATCGCCCGGCGGGTTGCCCGTCCTGGTCGTGTCCGGCCGCCACGTCATGTTGCCGATGATTGCCGTGCTATTCATCAGCAGCTGCGAGCCGACGTCTGCGTTCGGGAACGTGTCCGTGGCGTTCTGCTGGAGTTCGCCGTAGCCTAGTATCAAGTATTGGCCCGCGATTGGCGTGAAGTTCAGCTGGATGGCCGTGACCGGGCTGGTCGAGTT
>JBGPHE010000049.1:0-6436 GCA_041484255.1 Candidatus Nanoarchaeia archaeon | reverse complement strand
TCCCCAGAGGAAGTCGCCGGTCGGCAGGGTGTAGAGCGTCGCGACGATGAGCCCTGCGAGCATGCCCATCGCCATTCCTGCCATCATGCCGTGCATTTCGTCGACTTTGTGGCGCGAGCGGTAGATGTACGCTGCGGTGCAGGCGAGCACGAGGGCAAGCGCGCCGAACAGGATTGCGAACGATGAAACCACCATACTTGACATATTTTGTAAAGCTTTTTATATTTCTTTCGCTTTTACCGCAAAAGATTAAATAGCGGTAAAGCAACTGCATAAGTAAGGGGTGAATGTGTAAACATTCTTGATGAAAAGCTCGAACGACAAGACAGTCACGTACGATTTGCCTATTGAAGGAATGCACTGCGCGAGCTGCGCGGGCAAGATTGAGCGCGCGCTCAAGCAGGTCGCGGGAGTAACAAGCGCGAGCGTCAACTTTGCTTCGGAGCGCGCGCGCATCGTCGCGTCTCCGGAAACAAGCGAAGACAAGCTCGCGCAGACGGTGTTCAAGCTCGGCTACAAGGTTTCTGCGCGCGAGACCGCGCCCGGCGAGATCAGGCTCAAAATTCTCGGCATGGACAACGGGCACTGCGTCGCGGCCATCGCGAACGCGCTCGCGTCGGTGCAGGGCGTGAAGTCCAAGGAGCTCTACGTCAACGAAAAGGCGATCATCCGCTACGACCCGAAGCAGACGAACACGGAAGTCATCAAGAAAGCGATCCGCGCCGCAGGCTATCAGCCGCTGGAAGAGACCGCGCTCGACCGCGAGAAGGAATCGCGCGAGCGCGAGACGCGGAAGACGCGCAACCTGTTCATTGCAGGGCTCGTGCTGAGCATTCCGATTATCGCGCTGTCCTTCCCGCAATGGTCCCGCATCAGCGTGCCGTACCAATCCTACATCCTGTTCGCGCTTGCGACGATTATTCAGTTTGTCGTTGGCTGGCGGTTCTATGCCAGCACGTTCAACGCGCTGAAGTCGTTCTCGGCGAACATGGACACGCTCATCGTGCTCGGCACCACTGCAGCGTACGCGTACAGCGCGGCCGCGACCTTCTGGCCGGAAATATTCGGCACGGCAATGTATTATGATACTGCCGCGGTCATCATCACGTTCATCATGCTCGGCAAGTGGCTCGAGGCGGTTGCCAAGGGTCGCGCGTCAGAAGCAATCAAGAAGCTCATCGGCTTGCAGCCCAAGACCGCGCGCATTGTCCGCAATGGCAAGGAAGTCGATATTCCTGCAGAAGACGTCCAGCCGGGCGACATCGTCGTCATCCGGCCGGGCGAGAAGCTTCCGTGCGACGGCATCGTCACGCTCGGCAGCTCGTCCATCGACGAGTCAATGATTACGGGCGAAAGCATTCCTGTGGAAAAGAAGCCAGGTGACATCGTCATCGGCGCAACCATCAACAAGACCGGCGCGTTCCGGTTCAAGGCGACCAAGGTCGGCAAGGACACCACGCTCGCGCAAATCATCAGGCTTGTAGAGGACGCGCAGGCGAGCAAGGCGCCCATCCAGCGCATCGCAGACACGGTCGCGCAGTATTTTGTTCCTGCCGTGCTCGTCATCGCAGTGCTCGCGTTCCTGGCGTGGCATTTTGCGGCAGGAGAGTCGTTCGTGTTCTCGCTCAGCACGTTCATCGCGGTGCTCATCATTGCGTGCCCGTGCGCGCTGGGCCTCGCGACGCCGACGGCAATCCTGGTCGGCACCGGCAAGGCCGCGGAGCACGGCGTGCTCATCAAGAACGCCGAGGCGCTCGAAACCGCGCACAAGCTCACTACCATCGTGTTCGACAAGACTGGCACGCTCACCAAGGGCGAGCCGGAAGTGACGGACATTGTCGTGCTGGACAAGCATTATGACGCGACCGACGTGCTGAAGTACGCGGCAATCGCGGAAAAAGGCTCGGAGCACGCGCTCGGCGAGGCCATCGTGGCAAAGGCCGCGCAGAAAAATCTCAAGACGCCGCACGCGACGTCGTTCACGGCGCACCCGGGCAAAGGCGTCGAGGCCAAGTACGGCGCGCACCATATCTTGTTGGGCACGCGCGCGCTCTTCGGAAGCCGCGGCTTCGCGCTCAAGCAGGCAGAGGAAGTCATGCACAAGCTCGAAACCGAGGGCAAGACTGCGGTGCTCGTGTCCATCGACCGCACGCTTGCGGGCATCATTGCCGTGCAGGATACTGTGACCGAGCACGCGCTCGAGGCGGTTACTGCGTTGAAGCAGATGGGCAAGGAGGTCATCATGCTCACGGGCGACAATGAGCGCACGGCAAAGGCGATCGCGCGCAAGGCAGGCATTGAAACAGTCCTTGCCGAAGTCCTGCCGGGCGACAAGGCGAAGAAAATAAAAGAATTGCAGAACGCAGGCAAAATCGTCGCGATGGTGGGCGACGGCATCAATGACGCTCCCGCGCTCGCGCAGGCGGATATCGGCATCGCCATCGGCGCGGGAACCGATGTCGCGCTGGAAACGGGCGAAATCGTGCTCATCAAGAGCGACGTGCGTGACGTCGTCACGGCGATCGAGCTGAGCGCGTACACGCTGCGCAAGATCAAGCAGAATCTGTTCTGGGCGTTCGCGTACAATGTCGCGGGCATTCCGGTCGCGGCAGGCGTGCTGTACCCGTTCACCGGCTTCCTGCTCAGCCCGATGATCGCCGCGGCCGCGATGGCGTTCTCGAGCGTTTCGGTCGTGGGCAACGCGCTCCTGATGCGGCTGTACGAGCCGAAGCTCAAAGCGAAAACTATTTAAACCCAAAGTGCGCGATTCATCGTAGTAGTGAGTCAAAGGGGTGACGTCGTATGGCAATCAACAAGAAACTGAATTTCCACGCAGCAGCTCAAATTCCGTCGCTTGAAGGCGACCATGCGGGCGCGTCCCGCGACATCTGGCTGGCGACCTGGGGCGTCGTGGCGATTTTCGTCATCGTCGTCCTCGTATTGTTCTTTACCGGCCAGATCGGCGTTACCGGTGCGGCAGGAGTCGCGCTGGTTCCCGAACAGAAGGCGTGCACGCGCGGCAATGCCGTGACGGACATGGGCCGCGCCAACGACATGCTGTCGATGGGCGCGATGTGCGAGTCAGGCCTGACGCCGTACACCCGGTGCTGCTGGTGGCCGCAGTAAATCAATGAAGAAAGCGGACTTTTTTTTTATTCTCGTCATCCTTCTCGTCGTGCTTGCGCTGGTGCTGCTCGTGGTGAACATCAATACCTTGTTCCCCACGCCGCCCGCGCAGGCGTTTGCGCAATCGGTGATTCCGCAGGGATAACGCTATGAATCTTGTCGCGCTGCCGTTTGTCAAGGAGTGGATTGCGTCCTGGAAGGCGATCGCGCAGCACAAGCTCTACGCGCTCGCCAGCATGCTTATCGACCTCGTGTTTTTTCTCTGCTTCGGCTTCCTGACCGCGCCCATCTTCGACAAGCTCAGCGTGCACGTCATCATTATCGGCACGCTCCTGTCCGAGCAGATGCGCGCCGCGGAAGGCAGAGCGCGTCCTGCGGTGATTGACGCGCTATTCCAGCCGCCCGTGAGCCACTACACTGCGCAGTTCATCGGACTCCTCGCACTGCTCGTCATCGCGGTCTTCGTGCTCTACTGCGTCCTGCACGGTCTCAACTGGTGGCTTGCCACGTCGCTCACCGGCAAGAAAACGCACTGGCGCGCATCCCTGCTGCAGTTCTTCCGCGTCAACGCGCTCTGGATGGCATTGTACGTCGCGTGGTACGCGACCGATACGGTCTTTGACCTGCGCCGGCTCGTGGTGGAAAAGCTCTCCGGCCAGCCCGCGCAGGGCTCGGCGCTGCTGCTTTCCGTTATCTTGGTCGCGCTCGGCTATTTCGCGATTGTGTCGTATCCGCTGCTGAACATCCGCAGCGCGTTCTCGGTCGGCGCGCGCAAGATTCAGGTCATCGTTCCCGCATTGGTGCTCATCATCGTGCAGTTCCTGGTCGGCAACCTCATCGTGGGCTGGCTGTTCACCGTGAACGCGACCGCGTACTTCATTATCGGCACCATCTTGTTGCTGTTCCTGCTCGCGTGGTCGCGGCTGTATGTCGCGCGTGTCGTGCGGAGTGCTTCCCATGGTGTTTGAGTACGCGTTGAGCCCTATCGCGCTCCAGCTCGGTCCTGTGCAAATCAGGTGGTATGGCGTGATGTGGGCGCTCGGTTTCCTGGTCACGTATTGGTATGTGCGCGCCGCCGCAAAACAAAAGCTCATCACGCTCACGGACGACGACGTCGACTGGCTCATGGTGTGGCTCACGGCAGGAATCCTGCTCGGCGCGCGTGTCTTCGAGGTCTTCGTGTACCGGTGGCCGTATTATGCCGCGAACCCGGGCGAAATCATCGCGCTCTGGCACGGCGGCCTGAGCTTCCACGGCGGACTGCTCGGCGCATTGGTCGCAGGAGCATGGTTTGCGCGGCGCAGGAAGATTCCGTTCCTGCAGCTGTGCGACGTCTGCATCGTTCCGATCGCGCTGGCGCAGGCATTCGGCCGCATCGGCAACTTCATCAACGGCGAGCTTCCGGGCCGCCTCACGAGCCTGCCCTGGGGCGTCAAGTTCCCGAATGCCGAAGGCTACCGCCACCCGTCGCAATTGTACGAGGCCGCATACGATGTCGTCATTTTCGCAATCCTGTGGACGCAGCGCAAGCGCAAGCTCCCGCACGGCGCCATTCTTGCGCTCTTCCTGATGCTGTATTCGGTCTTCCGCTTCCTGACGGAATACGTGCGCGAGCCGGAGATTTACGTCGGCCCGTTCACGATGGGCCAGGCATTGAACGTTCCGATGTTTATCGCAGGAGTTATCCTGTGGATTTGGGTTAAAAGAAAACATTAAATAGTGCCGCTGACACCGTCAGCGCGGGTGATATGATGAACACAAAAGCGTTTCTGACGGTTTTCGCAATCCTGTTCGTGCTTGCGGCGTGCGCGCCGCAGCAGATGGCTCCGGCGCAGCCTGCAGTGCAGCCCGCGCAGGTCGCGGAGCAGCCTCCTGCAGCGGCTCCTGCCGCGGTTCCCGAAGAGGCGCCGGTGCAGTCGACGCCGCCTCCGCTTCCGCCGCAGCTGGCAGACAAGCTCGCGCCCAAGCCGAAGACGGTCGACGTCGCGATGAAGGGATTCTCGTTCAGCACGCCCGATATCGAAATTCCTGCAGGCACCACGGTGCGCTGGACCAATCAGGACAATACTGCGCACACCGCGACTGCCGATGACAAGTCGTTCGACACCGGTGCGATCCAGAGCGGCAAGAGCGCGTCGCACACGTTTGACAAGCCCGGCACGTACACGTACCACTGCGCAATCCACCAGGGCATGAAAGGAAAGATTGTCGTCACATGAAACAACTGTTCGCGCTCGTCCTGCTGGCAATGCTTGCAGGCTGCGTGACGATTCCTGAGGACCAGCTGAAGCCGCCCAAAATACTCCAGCAGAATATCACTGAAGTGCCTGCTGCAGAGCCGGTCGCGCTTCCCGCGGCGCCCGTGCCGAATGTCACGTTGCCGCCTGCGCAGAACACGTCGCTCGCTCCGCTGCCGAAAGTCTCGCAGGTGATTCACCAGACGGTGCAGCAGAACAGCTCTCCGTCGCCTTCGCAGTCATGGAGCACCGAGCCGTTGCAGATCGAGGAAGGCCAGACGATGCATATTGTGGTGCAAAAGACGAAATGAAACGATTGTTTGCGCTTGCGGCACTGCTGATGCTTGCCGCGTGCCAGTCTCCGAGCGGACAAATGAACGCAAAAATAACGTCAGGGCAGACGGGCACGCTTGAGACCGCGGACGGCTATTCTATCGCGTATTCTTATCTCGCTGCGCCCGGAAGCAGAGGCGTCATCCTGCTGCACATGCTCGGCGGAAGCAAGGAAGACTACGCAGCATTCGCGCAGCAGCTCCACACGGCAGGCTTCGCGGTCATCGCGATCGACTTCCGCGGCCACGGCGACAGCTCAGGCAACATCAACACGTTCACGGACGAAGATTATCGCAAGTTCACGCTCGACGTCAAGGCCGCGAAGCAGTTCTTGAAAGACCAGGGCATTCGGTACGTCGGCATTGTCGGTGCGAGCATTGGCGCGAACACGGCGCTGAATTACGCAGTCACTGATTCGGATGTCCGGACACTGGTGCTTATCTCGCCGGGCGAGGACTATCACGGCGTCAGGGCTGCGGACAGCGCCAAGCGCTACACGGAACGCATCCTGTTTGTCGCGGCAAAAGACGACGACTACAGCGCGCTCTGGGCCCAGCGGCTCGCCAAAATGGCCTACAAGCAGTCGCTGCAGCTGTATCCTTCGGGCGGGCACGGCACGCGGCTCTTCGCGAAGACCGACCTGGACCGCATCGCGCGCGACTGGCTGGTCCAATACGTGCGCTGAGAAGCATTTATATACCACTTCTGCGGTCGGAGAATGTACTATGGCTGCAAAAGCG
>JBGPHE010000048.1:0-6542 GCA_041484255.1 Candidatus Nanoarchaeia archaeon | reverse complement strand
CGGTCTCGGCGCAGCCGCATTCGCAGGCTGCAAGACCGTCTCCAAAGACTGCGAGCTTGAACAGCTCGTCTCGGACGCAACCGCGTTCGCCGAAGAGCACAAGAAGGATTTGAAGCTGGACGTCAGCGAAATCCGCCAGGCTGCGCAGTACGCGCTCGACTTGGAAGCAAAGGGCAAGAAAGCCGAAGCAACCGCGATGGCAGACATCGTGCACTACGGCCTCCAGAACGGCAAGGGCAACCTCGCCATCTGCGTCAACCTCTACCACGACCTGAACGGCAACCGTTCGCAGAAGTGGGAAGGAACCACGCAAGTGACCACGCAGGCTTTGGCCAAGGACCTCGCCGCTTCGAACGATAACGCAGTCTACTTCAAGGCAAAGGAAGTCCTGTCTTTGGTCGCAAACGCGTCCGAAAGCTACAGCAAGCTCCCGAACCGCCAGGTGCGCGACTATGTCGTCACCCAGAACGGCTTCAGGATCCTGCACGACGCAAAGAGCGTCGGCAAGCTGCTCGAAGCAGGCGAATTCCAGGAGATTGACGGCGGAGAGGCGTTCACCAAGGAAACCCACGAGATGCTGGGCAAGAACGACTACCGCCAGGGCGTGTACAACAAGGTCATGCCTGCAGCAGTCAAGCTGGTCATCACCCAGGGCGCCGAATACCAGGCAACCAAGAAATAATTTTTTCCTTACTATATATTACTGAGAGTACACCATGAAAGCAAAGCAATGGAATGTGGCAATGGCAACGGCGCTTACCGCGCTCGTCGTACTGTCCATTCCCTTCTTCGCGTACGCTGACTTCGCAGACGGCGGCTTCTCGGGCTTTACCGACGGCGGCTTCTCGGGATTCGACGACGGAGGCTTCAATGGCCATTCGACGGCTTCCATGAGCTCAGTCTTCACGAACGGCGGAACCTCGGGAACCGCGGACGGCGCCATCGGCTCCGGCGACACGAGTTCTGACTCGTTCGACGACAACTTCGACCCGATCGACACCATCCCCGGAAACCCCGGCGGACCTGACCAGATCACGCCCGGAACGGGCGGAAACTTCCCGCCGATCTGCACCACGTGCGACGTTCCCGTCGTTCCGACGCCCATCAAGCACGTGACGGGCACGGACTCGATGAGCATCTTCATCAACCAGATCGTCCTGCACGACGCATTCCAGCAGTTGCCGGGCAACACGGTCCCGATGTACGTCACGTTCGAAAACGACGGCACCAAGAAGCTCGAGGACACCAAGGTCATCATCACGATTCCTGACATCGCGGTTCGCGCATCCATCGGCCCGTTCGACCTCACGGTCGGCGACCAGCTGAGCAAGCTCCTCATCCTGGAGCTGCCCGCAGACGTCGCGCCGGGCACGTATCCGGTGCGCTTTGAGATCTACAACGAGAACCGCGCGCGCATCGTGCACCGCGAAATCGAGATTGTCGACGCTGCATAAGAATGCAAATAAATTCACTACTGACGAATAGATAATAACCGCAAGCTTTATAAACGGGGCGCGTGTTCCGTGTCCATCAACAGCAACAAACCATGGGGGTATATTCAAGATGAATCCGTTCAAAATCGCACTGATGCTGACGCTGGCAGTCCTGCTGGCAGGCAGCGTGGCAGCGCTTCCGCTCTCCGTCGACCAAGTCAAGGTTGACGATGTTGTCCTGAGCGCCAATGCCAACAACCGCTTCGACGTTTTGCGCGACAACACCATCGATGTCGTTGTCGTCTTCACGCCCAGCGAAGACATCAGCAACATGCAAGTTGAAGGATTCTTCAGCGGCGACGAGCACAGCGACGTTCTCCCTGCATACGACGCGATCCCCACGTTCGACGCAGACGCAAACGTCACCTACCGCAAGACCCTCAAAATTGACCTTAATCAGTTCTTCCAGGAGGACAGCTACAAGCTGCGCCTCATCTTCTCCGACCGCAACGGTCAGGAGCTGGTCCAGAACTACAACCTCAAAATCGACGTGCCCCGCCACGATGTGATGATCCGCGACATTATGTTCAACCCGGACAGCCACCTCAAGGCAGGCAGCGCATTGCTGAGCGTCGTCCGCGTCCGCAACACGGGCGAGAACGACGAGAAGGACGTCAAAGTCACCGTCAGCATCGCACAGCTCGGCATCTCCACCTCGAGCTATATCAGCGAAATCCGCAACAACGACAACGAGAAGGAGACCGAGGAAATGTACTTGAAGATCCCGACCTGCGCAAAGGCAGGCGTCTACGACGCGGACATCGAAGTCGCGTTCAACGACGGCTTCCGCAAGGAGCACGCGACCAAGCAGGTTGAAGTCCTCGCGGACGACACCTGCGGCGACGCGGCCTCTCCCGCTGCAAAGACGACCATCTCGGTCGGCAGCCAGCTGGAGAACCTCCCGCAGAGCGGCACCGCAATCTTCCCGCTGACCATCACGAACTCGGCAAGGACCAGCAAGTCCTACACCGTCGGCGTGAGTGCGGCAGACTGGGCTGACGTCAAGATCTCGCCGACCAGCACGTTCGTGCTCGACGGCGGCAAGACGCAGACCGTCTACGTCTTCGTCACCGCGTCCAAGGACGCGCCTGTCGGAGCGCAGATTCTGACGGCAACGGTCAGCTCGAGCGGCCAGAACGTGCAGGACATCGCATTGACTGCAAACGTCACGGCTTCGGGCAAGGGCATCCTGCGCACCACATTGGAATGGGGACTCATCCTGTTGGTTGTCCTCCTGGTCATCCTGGGCTTGATCATCGGCTTCAGCCGCCTCAAGTCGGACGACGAGGAACAGCCTTCGGCGCCGCAGACCTATTACTAGTTTTTTCCTTTTTTTCTCAGCGTTTTAGCCATCATCGTATGGCACCGCTGGAATGAAAACGATGGCAGCAAGGGCAAAAGTGTGGGTTTGGCTCGTTCTCTGCCTGCTCGCAGTATCCTCGGTTGCCGCAATCGAAGACTTCACCGCTTCCGGCACCGGACGCGTTCTCTCGTTTGCTTGCAGCCCTGCCGAGGGCAATATCACGATTACCAACACGGGCGACGTCGCCAGCGGCTATGACCTTGCCGCAGAAGGCACGGCAAAGAAATGGGTGCAATTCCTGCCCGATTCCTTTGCCCTGAACCCCGGCCAGTCGCAGCTTGTCCAGGAATTCTTCACTATTCCCTGTGATGCGCAAGATGCCTCTCTTGACGTCTCCATCCAAACCGAGGAATTGGAGCTGTTCCTGAGCCAGGACGTCATCGTCCAGACGCCCAACAACATCGTTCTTGTCCCGGACACGTTCGCGCAGGAAGTCCTGCCGTGCGACCCCGCGGACTTCTCCTTCGTCCTGCACAATCCTGCCGAATTCGACGACATCTACCACTTGCAGGTCACCGATTCGCCCGACCAGACCGCGCTGAGCGACACCGCTTTGACGCTCCTGCCGCACACGAACGAGACCATCGCCATCACCGTGCGCCCCAAGGACTGCACGCTCTCCGGCGACTTCAATCCTACGCTGGTTGTCGAGACCGAGAAGACCAAGCTCCGCTCGGAAATCGGCATGTTCCTGCGCATCAACAACTCCGACATCGTCACGATCGCACAAGGCGTGGACAAGATCCGCGCCGGATTCGCGGCGCAGGAAGCGCCCATCTCCTTGTTCAACGAAGGCAACCGCAAGTCGTCCTATGACCTGCGCGTCGAGGGCGCGGACTGGGTCACCATCCAGCCCGACCAGGTCACAATCTCGCCGCACGACAGCAAGGACGTCAAGCTCATCATGCAGCCCGTCGAGGGAACGCCCGCGGGAACGTACACGATCACGCTCCACGCGCTCGTCTCCGAGACCGGCAAGGACTATTCCAAGCAATTGACCGTCAAGCTCGGCCCGCCCACGCTGGCCGAACGCATGTTCACCGACCTGCTGCCCGTCACCATCGGCGGAGCAGTCCTGCTTATCCTGCTCATCTGGCTCATCGTCTGGGGCGTCAAGAAATACAAGTCGCCCGAATACCAGCAGAAGCTCGCCGAAAGGCGCGTCGACCACGAGCGCCGCAAGCTCGAGCGCCTCGCGCTCAAGGAAGCCAAGCGCCAGGAACGCGAAGAAAGCGAAGAACGCAAGGCCGAAGAGCAGCGCAAGGAAGAGGAAGCAGCCGCGCGTGCGACCGAGAAGCACGAGCGCGAACTCGAGCGCGAACGCCTGAAAGCCCAGCGCGACTACGACAAGCAGCTCCGCCAGGAGCACTTGGTCATTCCCAAAGATTCCATTATCGAAGGCATCAAGACCACGGGCAAGCGCTTCTGGAAGATTGCATTGCTTTTGCTCATCTTGGTCTTCATCGCGGTCATTTTGAGCTACCAGACGGTTGTCGCGCAGCACGCAGACGCGCTGCTGGGCGGCATCATCGCCCTTGTCGTCATTCTGTTCCTGTACCGCATGCGCCGCCGCCGCATGGCGCGCGGACGCTGGAAGCTCGTCGTCGCCAATAAGGCATTGACGCTCGACACCAAGTGGAAGAAGGGCATCACGCAGCTGTCGTTCAAGCTCAACAGCGTTGTGAAGAAGCTCGTCGTCACAATCCGCCGCTGCAAGCCCACCATCGCGCCTGCAGAGGAAGGAGTCTACCAATCCTTCGTCATCACGGATAACACCGACGGAGACGTCGTTTCCGCGTCCCGCATGACGTTCCGCGTCAAGAAGTCCTGGATGATGCGCAAGCGCATCTCCCCTGACGCTGTCCGCCTGATGAAGCTCGAGAACGACCGCTGGGAATCCATCGTCGCCGAGCCCGTCAGCACGGACAACAAGTACGTTTACTTCAGCGCAGACGCTGATTCCTTCGGCGAGTTCTCCATCGTCGGCAAGCCGGCCAAGCGCCCGCAGGCCGCGCGCAGGAAGAAGCGGTTTAACGCGCGCTGGATCGGCAAGGCAGTGTTCGGCGTTGTTGTTGCCGTCGCGATCCTTGCATTGTTCATGCTTTCGCCTCCGCCGCAGAACGGCGTCGGCATCCCTGCCCAGGTCTGGAAGCAGGACACCCAGCAGACGGTCGATTTGGCAAAGTACTTCCACGACCCGGACATGGACTCGCTCACGTTCTCGGCGAATCCCACACAGAACATTGACATCACGTTTATCGGTTCCAAGGCGTTGCTTGTCCCGCACTACGGCTGGTCAGGCTCTGAACGCACCGTGTTCATGGCCGACGACGGCAAGGGCGGCATTGTCCGCAGCAACTCGGTCGACCTCGTCGTGCAGCCCGCGGTCATTCCCTCGTCCTGGAAGCGCTACGCAAGCACTATCTTTACCGTGGCCGCGATTGTCGCGATTCTCCTCGCGCTTGTCCTGTTCCGCAACCAGCTGCTGCGCCTGATCGGGTTGAAGGACTAAGCAGGTCTTGTTTTCGTTGTCTCGAACACATTCTTTTCTCTAGAAATAAGCATGGGGACGGCGGGATTTGAACCCGAATTTACCGCTCTGGAGGCGGCAGTACTACCAGGTTGTACTACGTCCCCTGATACAAGAAAAATCCGTTTGCTACTTATTTAAAGCTTGCGATGATTGCTTCTCGGCGGGCTCGGGCTGCGAGTTCACGATCGTCGGCTCCAAGTTCCAGCCTGCGCCGTTCCGATAGCCCTTGAGCAGCGTCAGCTGCATCGGCCCATAGCCGTTGCGTTGGCAGAACTGGTAGACGCGGCGGAGAATGGCGCGCTTCCGGTAGATGTTCTTCTTGCCGGCCGTGCTCGCGGGAGAAACTGCGTAAATGCCGATGACGTGGTCGCCCTTGACGATGTCGATGGCTGACGAGCCTTCTCCGCCCTCATAAAACTCGACGCTGTCGTACGCACGGCCTTTGCCGGAGTCCCACTGCGACTGATTCGTGAGCGCGTATTTCAGCAAGTCTTCAGTTGCCGCGTCGCGGCCGAAAATAGCGCTGTGATAGACCTTGCAATAGTCCTCGAGCGTGTGCAGGACGCGCGCTTCAATCGGAACGCCCTTTTCGTGCGCGATGGCGCTGACGATTCCCTGCAGCGTCTGCTCGTTCTTGGTCGGGAAGAAGTCGATCAGCATGCCCTGCGGCAAGCGGTGCACCTTTGCGACGGAGAATTGCGATTTCCCGTGCGGTCCAAACTGGCTATAGAGGGAACGTGCCGTGCCGCTGATACGTTTCATCAAGAAAACACAAACTATCGGTCTATTTAAAGTTGATGACGTCGCCTAACTTCGTCTTGCTTTTCGCTATCGCCCCTTCCGGAAGCTCGACGACAAACATTGCCTTTTCTTTCGGCGTGTAGAAATTCTTGGGCTGAAGGCCCTGCACGAGGTCCACGACCTCCCACGCGCTGTTCAAAAAGAGCACGTCAAGGTAGTGTTTGACGAAAAACGTGTGGATTGCCGCACTCCGTTCGCTTCGGAACGCCAAAATCGTGGGCGTCATCTTCTTCGCGAACATGAGTCCGCGTCCGCGCGAGAAGAAATTGCTGCAGAGGTCGTACTGCTGCGCGAGAATCGTGTTGCGGGTGACGTTCTTAATCATGCAATCACTGCACGTACTTGAGAATCT
>JBGPHE010000047.1:0-6588 GCA_041484255.1 Candidatus Nanoarchaeia archaeon | reverse complement strand
TTCGTTCTCGGCGGCATTTTCGTGATTATTTTACTCGTGTTTGCCGCGCTGTTCCTGTTCACGTCGACTCCTAAAGATATTCAGATTCAATTACGCGTCCAGCCTGAGCAAGTCTTGCCCGGCGGCACGATTGCAGTCTCAGCAGTGTTGACCTCTGCGCAGTCGAGCGAGACGCCGGTTGACATCGCGTATCTTGTTTCCGAACAGTACACGCACGCTTCTGTGACGAGCCGCAATGAAAAGCTCAAGGTAGGCGCGAGCGCGGTGTCTTCCGAACAGATACCGATACCTGCTACGCTTTCGCCCGGCGCGTACGAAGTGCGCATCACTGCGCAGTTTGACGGTACCACGCGCACGCAAACCGCGTCCTTTGACGTTTTGCAGCCTGCGGCAGCGCCTTCTGCAACGACACCATCTGTTCCTGTTGAAGAACAGCCTGAAGTCGTGCAATGCCCGCCGAGCTGCGATGACTTGAACCCTGCAACTGATGATACGTGCGTGCGCGGCAGCTGCGTGCACGCATTGAAGCCTGACTTCTGCGGCAATGGTCAGTGCGAGTCGACCGAAAACTCAGTCCAGTGCGCTGCAGACTGCGGCGGAACGCAAGACAAGAGCGCCGTGCAAGACCAGGCAGTCAAAGTCGCGAAGTCTGATCCAGAAAAAGCAGCGACGCTCTGCAACAGCTTGACGATCCCTGTCGATGTTGACCCGTGCTTTGCCGCAATCGCGAACGCGAGCAAGAAGAGCGCGCTGTGTGCGAGCATCACCGACTCAGGCATCCGCGACAACTGCCTCATGGAATTCGCATTCACCGGCGACTACACCGTCTGCAACCAGCTCAGCAACAGATATTTGCTCACCAGCTGCCAGAGCCTGGCAAGATTCTCGACCGTCCAGCAAGAACAGTCCGCAGCAGAGCAAGAAGCGCAGCAGATTACGAATGAACGGAATGCGACGGGAGAATAATCTTTATTTTTCAGCAATCTTTTTACCGTGTTCAAATAGAATTATGTTTGTTACTTTCGCATCGGTCCAATAAATTGAAGTAACTCCACCATTAACACTATCTGCTTTTCTGAACACGTCTTTAAAACTAACTTGAATTCTATTTTGGGTTGGAGTGAATTTGTAAAAATCAACTGCAGTTGGATTAAGCTGGTTAAATTCCCAATAATTAGGCACTGACGAGAAGACTTCTTTTGCAGTCATTCCTACCTGGAGCTTTTCAAAAAACTGGTCATACTCCACTTTGAAATCAGGAATAGCAGCCAGTTCAACATTTTTATTAGCTATGTCGATTAAGTTACTGAACCCGAGCGATTTAGATTGTGCATAATACGCTAATGCGATTATTCCTATCAGAATCAACCATGCTGCCCAATTTAAATCATGCCTGGGCGTATTATAAATTATTACCCGTTCTTGTTTTTTAGATCTACTTGGCGATGTTACACCAAACCGTTGTAATCCGTTTTTTATTACTGTGCTGGTGTGCGTAAGTTGATTCGGGTAAATCCAAATACATTTGATGCCATTTTGTTGGTACGCTCTTTTCTTTTTTGCGTATTCTATTCGGTGCTCAGCACTCGTGTTTTGACTTCCTAAGAATTCAATGTAAACATCATAATCAGGTAAATAAAAATCAGCATATCGTACTTGTTTCGAGTCCCATTTTAATCCAGTAATTTTCTCTTCCTGGATAAATCGAAGACCAAGATGTCGTAATTCTGCCTTAACCGCACGTTCACCAGGAGTTTCTATATGTCCAAATCGCATTTAACATCAAATCCTGCTGACAAACCCGTGTCGCGGCTCGAACACGTCGCCGGACTTCTTGAGCTTCTGGATGATTTCCTCGACTTCGGACTCGGACATGCCCTTCGCTTGGGCTTCCTTGAGGACTTCTTCCATCGGGATGGTCTTGCCCAGCCTGTTCTCGAGCTCGGCGATGATTTCCTTCACGCCCACGATCTTGTTGCGCTGCGACGCGGGCATGCCGCCGGAGATGCGGTCGATGTCGATCTGGCCGGTCTCCTCGTCCATCGCGACCTGGCGCAGGCAGTAATCGAGCAGTTCTACGGCCTTCTTCGCGTCCTTTCGGGTGACCTTGTCGTGCAAGTGCATCTTCGCCGATGCTTCGCTCAAACGGACCAGTCCTTCGAGCTGTCGCGCGGAAATCGGCATCGAGCGCGCGCTGGGTCCCGTGCCAGCAGAGGCGCGCATCTTGATGAAATACTCCTTCAGCTCCTCGATCGCGGCGTCCGTGAGCTTCGGCACGATGTGCTGGCGCGCGTACGCGATGTACTTGCGCAGCAATTGCGTGTCCAAGGGAGGAATTTCAATGACGTTCTTGTGCAATTCCAGCATGAACGACGCCAATTTCTCGTCCTTCTTCGAGTCGGGAATGTCCTTGATGGGGAAGATGAGGTCAAAACGGTTGATGAGCGTGGGCGGCAGGTCAATCTGGTTCGCGACCGTATCATACGGGTCGAAGCGGCCGAACTTCGGGTTCCCTGCGGCAAGCACCGTGGTCTCGCAACGCAATGTCGCCTGAATGTTTGCTTTCGAAATCGTGACCGTCTGCTGTTCGAGCGCTTCGTGCATCGCCCAGCCGTCTTCCTTGGCCATCTTGTCGAGTTCGTCAATGCAGCACAGTCCTTTGTTTGCAAGCACGAGCGCGCCTGCTTCGAGCGACCAGCCCTGCAGGAACTCGTCCTTGACGACCGTAGCGCTAAGACCTGCACCGGAAGCTCCCTTGCCGGTCACGTAACGCGCTTTCGGCGCGACAACCGTCATGCGCTTGAGCATCTGCGATTTCGCAGCACCGGGGTCTCCGACGAGAAGAATGTGAATGTCGCCACGGCGGACGACGCCGTCCGTGTGCTTCTTGCGCACGCCGCCGAACATCTGCAGCAATAACGCTTCCTTGACCTGGTCGTGGCCGTAAATGCTGGGCGCGACCGAGGCGACCATCTTGCGGATGAGCGCCGGGTCCTGCGACAATTCCTTGATGATCGCTTCGTCCTCAGGCGAGATGATGATGTCGGTGAAGTCTTCTTGCACGCCGGTCGCGGAGTTCGCCTCGATCAACAGGTCAAACACCGTGCTCTGCGCACCGGAACGGGTAATAATCGGCACTTCCTTGATGATGCCGGTGAGCATAATGCGCGCTCCTGGGTTGGTCTTCTTTTCGCTCAGCGGCGAAACCAAGTCATTTTTCAAAAACACTTTCAAACGCTTGGGCTGCTCGCCGCCGTCCAGCTGTTCCGGAACCTCTTCCAGCACGATGCTCTGCGCGTCCACGAGCGTTTTATTGAGAAGACGGAACTTTCCTTTACGACCACAAGAACAACGGGTCGGCTCCTTGAACTTCTGGTCCAACTGCAGCATCGAAATCGTGTTGCCGCAGCTCGGGCACTCGAACTTTGCCTCAGTAACCTGCGGGCGCACGTCGGATTTCTGACGGACGACGCCTTCAACCAACACAAACTTGGTCAAATGCGGAGAACGCACATTGCGGATCATCACGCGGCTCGAGTCAGGCAGGTTGATGAACCGCACCGTGAAGCCCTTGACCGCGTCAACGCCGCCCGGAACGTCAAACTGCTCAATCGCGATCTCGCAAGCCTTCAACACTTCTTCCGGCTGCTCGAGCAACGCGTCGGCAATGTCCGGGTCGAACTTGCTCAGGTCAGAAAAATTGACGTGCAGCCACTTCTGACCCTTGCGCGCATTCTCCACCAGATCCAAATAGTAGCTCTGCTGGAAGAAGTCGTGCAATTTCTGAATCAGCTCAGTCGCGTCCAACTGCTTGACAACCTGTTCTGACATGATATCTCTTGAGTGAGAGAGCATAGCCCCCTCACTCATCCACCCCCTTTAGTATTCTATGAGCATCTGTCTAGTGACTAGTGCCCTTACTTGGCCTTGACCTTCTTCAGGTTCTCGATGAGCTTGTCCAAGGCCGTGTTGACCTCTTGCTCGCTCTTCGTGCCCGTGCAGACGACCTTGCCGTTGCTGAACAGCAGGAACGTCGCCTTCTGCTCGGGAAGCTTGTACACCAATCCCGGGAACTGCTCGGGCTCGTATTCGGTGTTCTCCAGCTTCATCGCGAGCACGTTCAGGTTCAAGTCCATGCCGACGCTTCCTGCGGCGACGATGTTCTGGATCTTGACCTCAGGCTCGCCCTTGATCTTGACGTTGATTTTTTCGAGCGACTTGATGATTTTGCGGATGCTTTCGTGCACGTTCGCCATGGTGCGCGCGCCGGTGCAGACAATCTTGCCCGACGAGAAGATCAGCGCCGAGGTCTTGGGCTCCTTGATGCGGATGACCAGGCCCGGGAACTGCTCAGGATTGTATTCAGTATTGCTCAGCGTCGCCGCCATCTTTTCGAGCGGAATGACATGTCCGAGATTGGCCGAGACGACGATGTTCACGACCTTAATTTCGCGCTTGCCGGACTGAGGTTCGGCAGACTTTGATTTCTTTGTTGGCTTTTTTGCCATAAGGTTCACACCCCCACTTCTGGTGAACTGTATTTATAGCTTTAAATGCCGACTATTTAAATACTTTCGTGTTTAAAAGCGGATTTTAGCGACGATAGACCCCCATCATTTCCGATGGAGAATGGCTGTTTATTATTTATTATATAGAAAATATATCCCTTCTTACGCATACTTTTTCACGATTTCGATCAAGTCCGTAGGCTTTTCGAGCACATAATCTGCGCGCGTAACGACCGTATTGATGTCTTCATCGTGCTTCGGGATGTAGCCGTACTTCGCCCAGGCCGCAATGAAGCCGTTGTTCTTCGCACCCAGCACATCGCGGTACGGCTGGTCGCCCACCATGATGACGCCCTGGGGAGAATTCAGCTTCAACACGTCGAGCACGCGCTGGAACGCCACCGCACTCGGCTTCTTGAAGGGGTCGTCCTTCTCCGCACCGACAACGCGATCCTCGAAAAACTCCTCCAAGTCAGCGTCGCACACGCGGTCAAATACTTTCAGCCGCGGAGCATCAGAAAGAATCGCCAACCGAATGCCCGCATCCCGCAAATACGTCAATGTTTCGCGCATGCCCTCATACGGCTGCAAGTAATCGCGCTGGTGCTTGCGGTATGCGGTCTTGCCTAATTGCGCAAACCGCTCCAGATTCACCTGATCCTTGATTCCCGCGTATTCAGCAACGTGCCAAAACAGCCGCTGGTCTTCCCAGCCCTCATTCCTGAAGACCTCATCCAGAATGCGCTCGGCCTCATCAAAACTCACCGGCAAACCGCGGGAGATCATCTTCTCCAAACCCGCCTTCACGCAGTGCTTCTTCATCGTATAGAAGTCGAGCTGCGTGTTGTCCACGTCGAAAACCGCTGCCGTGATGCTGCTGCTCATGCGTTTTGTGAACAATTCGCTCTATATATAGATTCGGGGTGAGCAAAAGCACCATTCCAATGCGAAAATATTTAAACAGAGCACGGATTTCTTCGTCTATGAACTTCCGCAACAAGTATCTCTTGCACACTTTGCGTATCCTGTTTGGCTTGCTCATGCTTGCCAGCGGTGTGATGGGTTTGCTTGGCGGCAGGGATCCTGCAGGCGTGCCGCCCGCACTGGTTCCCGTGACTCACGCGTTCTGGGACAGCGGCATTTTTCAGATGATTAAAGTGACTGAGGCAGTCGTCGGCCTGATGTTCCTCGCGAATTTCCTGCCCGCGCTCGCCGCAATCTTCATTGCGCCCGTCTCGATCGGAATTGTCGTGTTCAACGCAGTGCTCATGCCGAGCTTTGTCATTATCGGCGTCATCATCTGCCTGTTCAATGCGTACTTCGGCTACGCGTACTGGAACAAGTACAAGTCGCTGTTCTCGAGAAAGTAATTACATCTTGCCGAAGCAGTTCTTCGCGCCGCAGTTGCACGGCATTTCTTTCTTGCCGTCTTCGTAATCGTACGTTAATTCTTCGCCTGCCTTGATGTTCCTGAGCGCGCAGATCCAGATTTTGCCGTCCTTGCGTTCGTATTTGCAGTTCGGGTCGCAGCTGTGGTTGATGAACCGCGCATCGCCGCCCGTTGCTCCGTCGACGCTCCATTGCGCGTTTAACGCGAACACGTAGAACTGGCCCTGCTGTTTCTGTATTTTGTCGCGCCGAAGACCTTCTTTTTTCGAAATCCGCTCGCCTGTATACTCAATAATGACTGTGCCTTTGGGAATTGCAGTACGCGCAAAGACGCCTTTGCCTTGAATCTTCGACTCTTTCACCAGAATCAACGCTGATTCTTTCGAAACGCGGGCAATCATGGTGACACGCGGCGCTCGAAAGCGATTCCGAGCTCAGCGCACGCTTGCGTCATGACGTCGACATACGGCTTCCACTCGGGCGTTTCCTGGCTTTTCGAGAAAAAAACAACAGCATCAATGCCCTGCTCGCGCAATTGCTGCTTCACGCGCTCTTTCAACGACGGAATCTCGTTCGCCGTCAAAGGATGGTCATAGAACGGAATCTTGTCCTGCGGCCTGAGCAGACCGAACTTGCCTGAAAGAATCCTCAACTCGACCTTGTCGCTCTTGCTTTGCTCAAACACCGCGCG
>JBGPHE010000046.1:0-6629 GCA_041484255.1 Candidatus Nanoarchaeia archaeon | reverse complement strand
TTGCGCTTCGACCTTCTTGAGCATCTGCGTCGTGTTCTCGACCGTGAAGTTCAATTCTCCTGAGTTGAAGTATTTGTGCAATGGCGCAAGCAGTTTCGAAAGCGGCTTCTTTGCCGCGCTGAGCACGTTCAGCATCAAGAGTGCTGCGATGTCGCCATTGTCTGCGTTGAAATTGTCGCGGAAATAATAATGGCCGCTCAGTTCTCCTGCGATGAGCGCGTTCTCTTCCTGCATCACATGAGCAACATACGTGTGGCCGACGCGCGTCATGATTGCGACGCCGCCGTTGTTGCGTACGTGCTCGTTCACGATGCGGCTGCTGCGCAAATCGTACAGGAATTTGGCGTGCGGGTGCTCTTTGAGCGCGTATTCTGCGAACAACGCAAGCACGTGATCCGGTCTCGCGATGGTGCCTTTCTCGTCGACAAAGACAACGCGATCGCCGTCGCCGTCAAACGCGATGCCAAGATTTGCTTTGTTCTGCTTCACTGCTTTTTGCAATGCGACCAATGCTCCTTCCTTCAGCGGATTGGGCGAACGATTCGGGAAATTGCCGTCCGGCTCGAAGAACAACGGAATGATTTTGATGGGTAATCGCGCGAAGACTTTTGCGATGAGCGCACCCTGCACGCCATTGCCCACGTCCATCACGACTTTCAACGATTTGAGCTTGCCCTTGAACTGCTTGACGTGCGCGGCATACTTCGCAAGGATGTCTTTTCTTCGCGCTTTGCCCTTGTGCTTCGGCCTGCCGAACTCGCCGCGCTCCATCAACGTCCTGAGCTGGCTCAGTCCGTCCGAAAGCCCGAGCGGCAAGCCGCCCTTGGCGCAAATCTTGAAGCCGTTATACTCTTTCGGATTGTGCGAGGCGGTAATCATGACGCACGGATGCTCCTGCGCAGCGAAATACGCCATCGGCGTCGAGCACAAGCCGATATCGACGACATTGCTGCCCTGGTCTGTGATGCCTTCAATCAATGCCTTGGCGAGCTTTTCCGAACCGAGACGCGCGTCGCGCCCGACAATGATGTCTTCATTGGTGAAATAGACTGCGAGCGCTTTGCCGAGCTTGCGCGCAAAGTCCTCAGAAATATCCATCGGGTACCGTCCCCTGATGTCATATGCCTTGAACAGCTGGTCCATGCTCCCTCGATAAAGCGCAACATGGTATAAAAAACCTACTGCTTCCTGATTGCGTAGAAAATCTCGTTCGGCACGGTGAATGTCTTGTACGCGTAGCCGACGCGCTTGAGCATCAGCTCCATCCACGTCCTGCGCGGTGAGCGCATCGGCGCGCCGCTGCTCGTCACGGTGGGAAAGCTGACGACGACCCACTTCGCGGGCAGCGCATTAATGAGCAATTCGCTGAGCTTGTGGCCCTCGCCTTTCTCAAGCAGTTCCACAAGCTTGAACAGGAGCGCGACATCTGCTTTTGGCAACTTCTTGATTTGCTCCAGCCCCTTGGCGTCGACGACTTTGCACTCGCCTTCGACGCCGGCGATGCTGAAATACTGCGCGACCATCGTGCACAACTGCCGGTCGATGTCCATCGCAATGTACGTCGCGTCTTTGTCAGGATATGCGATTGGATTCAGGCCGCAGCCGATGTCAAGAACAGTCTTTGGCTTGCCTACGATTGAGAAAAGTTGATCATAGACTTGCGCGTTGAACGGCAAGCGCTCGCGCGTCGAGGCATGCGTGGCGAGCAAATGCTCGATGATTTCCTCGCGCTGCGCGGCATTGCGGCTCTGGCGCAATTCATCCAGCAGGACTTCGCGGTGCCGCGGATCATCCGCGCGCTCGTACAGAGAAACATTTCTGCGGAGAACCGCGCGAACCGCCTTGACAAGACTCTTGTACGCCTCGCTGCGGCTGCTCAGCGTGTCAAGCTGCTTCGCGAGCTTGGGATTCCTGCGCAATTCCTTCGCGAGAATGTCCTCGACAAACGAGTGCTCGATGCCGGCAAGCTCTTTCTTCGCAAGAATGTCGTGAATCACGTCTTCGCGCGTCGGCATGCCTCAGCGCGAGACGCTTCAGTTTTTAAAGTTAAGCTTGAACGCGGGCTTCAGCACGAGCTTCGGCGGCAGCTTGCTGAGTCGTTGGCGGCTGTTGAGCTTGCGCACGCGCGCCTGTTCGAGAGAAATAAGCCTGCGGCATTCGACGCACCACTTCCGCATCGGAGAAAAACTGCGCACCGGGGCGCCGCATCGCTTGCATTCAGTCATCCACAACCACCGTTTCACGAAAGCCGGAAGGTCTTTATTAAGCTTCGGAACCATCGCTACTGATAAGGAGTAAACAAGCCCTGCTTTCCCGTCGATACTTTTATAAGTCCAACCGCCCCCGATATCGTCCAGAGACAGTTCAGCACATGGACGAGTTTCAAAGCAACCCTGATTCTGAACCGCATTTGTTAGGGGGCAATATCGAGCTCGCGGGCTTCCGCGACTTCGATGGCGGCTCGATGATCGTGCTCAAGAAAATCATCGGCAACTACGCCCGCAGATTCACCGACCAGTACGGCAGCGAAAAACTCACGCTCCACGTCCGGCGCGATACCGACTCGTTCGCGCTGACCGGTTCGGTGTTGCGGCAGGGCCAGACCCTCACTGCCGAGCACGCGGAAAAGAACGTCTTCTTCCTGGTCGACACCGTGCTGAAAAAGCTCGAGAAAGAACTCACTTCTGCCTAAGTCTCGAAGAACCTGCAGGTTTTCGAGATCGTCGCGAACCTTTGGTTCACGAGACAAAGTTTATAAACTTGCCAATTGCCGACGTAACCATGTCTTTTCAAGAAGAACTCCAGGCGTTTGTCAAGAAAGAACTGAAGACCGACATCGCCCTGGAAATTCCTCCTGATTCTTCGCTCGGCGATTTCGCGCTGCCCTGTTTCCCGCTCGCCAAACAAATGAAGAAAGCGCCGCAGGCCATCGCGAGCGAGCTCGCCAAGACGCTCAAGGCGCCGAAGTTTGTCGAGCGCATCGTCGCCGCGGGGCCGTACCTCAATTTCTTTGTCAAGAAGACCGTGCTCGCGGAAAAAACGCTGCTGGACATCGAGTTCCAGGGCGAAAAGTACGGCACTGGCACCGAAGGCAAGGGCAAGACCATCGCGCTCGAATATTCCTCACCGAACATCGGCAAGCCGTTCCACTTCGGCCATCTGCGCAGCACCGTGATTGGCAACGCGCTTTCCAAGCTGTACGCGTCGCAAGGCTACAAAGTCATCCGCATCAACTACATCGGCGACTGGGGCACGAACTTCGGCGCATTGCTGTACGCGTATCTCACGTGGGGCGACAAGAAAAAGCTCGCCGAGCACCCGCTGCTGCACCTTGCCGAGCTGTACGTCAAGTTCCGCAAGGACGCAAAAGACAATCCCAAGCTCGACGACGAAGCCCGCGCATGGTTCAAGAAGCTCGAAGACGGCGACACCGAAGCGCGCAAGCTCTGGGCAAAGTTCAAGCATGTTTCTTTGGACGAATTCAAGCGCATCTACGAGATTCTCGGCGTGGAATTTGATTCTTACAATGGCGAAGCGTTCGCGCAGGACAAAATAGAGCATGCCATCGCGCTGTGCGAAAAGAAAAAACTCGCCAAGATCGATGACGGCGCGCTTGTCGTGCCGCTGAAAGGATTTGAGATTCCGTTAATGTTACGCAAGAGCGACGGCGCGACCACGTATGCGTCACGCGACCTCGCGTCATTATTGTACCGAATCTCCACGTACAAGCCAGGCAAGCTTGTGTACGTCGTCGGACGCGAGCAATGCCTGCACTTCCAGCAATTGTTCACACTCGCCGAACTGCTCGGCAGCAAGCAAGACCTCTTTGCGCACGTCGACTTCGGTCTCTACCTCTCGCCTGATGGCGGCAAGATGGCCACGCGCAAGGGCGAAACCGTCTTTATGGAAGACGTTTTGGCGAAAACTATTACGCTCGCAAAGAAAACCATCAACGAGAAAAATCCCGAGCTCAAGAACAAAGACGACGTCGCGCAGCAGGTCGCGGTCGGCGCATTATTGTTCGGCGACCTGATGAACGACCGCAACAAGGACATGGTCTTTGACATCGAGCGCTTCCTGAACTTCGAAGGCGACACGGGGCCGTACTTGCAGTACACGTACGCGCGCGCAAGCTCAGTCATGCGCAAAGCAAAAGCGGAAAAGATCACAGTCACAACCAAAGTGAAGTTCGACGCGCTTGACGCGCCCAGCGAAACACGGCTGGTGACGTTGCTTGCCGAATATCCGCAGCATGTCGCCGATGCGCTGCGGCAGTACAAGCCGCACATCGTCGCACAATATCTTATTCAAGTCGGACGCGCGTTCAACGAGTTCTACCACGCGTGTCCCGTGCTGCAGGAAGAAAACAAGGACAAGCAACTCGCGCGCGTCTTGCTCATCAATTGCGCACGAACGGTGCTGAAGAACGGCCTCGCGCTGCTCGGCATCGCTGCGCCCGAAGAAATGTAATCACTTCTTCTCAAGAATCGCCCAGAACGCTTCAGAGTGCGCGCCGGAAGAGAGAATCACGTATCCTTCTTCGAGCAAAGCATTGACTTTTGCCTCGAATGCCGCGATGGACTCGATGCTCACTGCTTTGATAGGCATGCATTCTGCGCGTGCAGCCTATAATATATAGCTTTCTGCGCGATTCGAAACATTTTTATATGCCACGAGTTGCCGAGAAGTGCATGTTGGGAAAGAAGTCGCTGTTCAATGACTCGCGCGGCGAAGTCACATTGATTCTTACTGCAATTGCAATCATTGCCGTTCTCGGAACCTTGTTTTTGAGCAGCGGCGCGATGCTTGTGGCTGCAGACGGCGGCGGAGGCTCCAGCACGACCACCACGGTCACCGGTTCTACTACCGCGTCAACGACGACCGACACGACAACGTCGTCCTCGACCACCGAAACGACGACCGAGACGACCACGACCGAGTCCCCGACAACGACGGACACCACGACGACCGACACCACTACGACGACGACCGAAACAATGGGCTGCAATCCCAACGGCGTTATTGATCCTGGCGAACAGTGCGACCCGGTCGCGCAAATCGGTTGCGGTGCTGGCTTTTCCTGCGACACGGGGTGCAACTGTCTGCAAAATCCCACCACGACCACGACGACCACTGCTACAACGTCCACGGAAACTGTTCCGACCACGACAACCACGACCACTACTACCACAAGCACGACCACGACCTGCTCCGAAACGCTTGTCGGCGCAGTCGTTCCCGCGCAGGTCGTCTATGTCGACGACCCCGCGTACTCGACCGACCTCAGCGGCGACTATCCCTATCTGACCGTCCAATCGACCCTTCCGATGATCCACCACAAGCCCACTGGCTTGGTAGGCATCGCCGGCGACGACTTCATCGCAAGGGCGAAAATCACCGCAGGCAGCGAGGAAATCAACGGCAAGTTCACGATTGAAATCGAAGGCGGCTCTCCGTCGCTCTACACCAGCACGAAGGACTACCACGTCGACGCGTGCCAGACTGTCGAGTTCAAGCTGAACCCGCACACGTCCGACAATGCGGTTTCGGGCATTCCCTTTGTGCCCGGCAGCAGCGCGCTCGTTCCGGGCACGAGCGACATCCAATGGACGCCGCTCCAGTACGTCCAGTTTGACGATTCCGCAGCCGTTATCACGCTGAAATTCGCGGGCAAGGAGCTCGGCCAGACCATCATTGCGAAAGCAGTGCCGAGCGTGCCGTTCCGCGTCGAGTGGAAGCCGATCAACTTCAAAGACGAGACGCTCGCCTCGGACAAGGCAATCATCGCCGAGGCAAAACAGCGCTCCACCGGCTACCCTGCAGAGTTCATCAAGGCGACCTATCCGGTGCAGGACGACCTGTTCAAGGCATCCGCGCCCAGCTTCTCTTACTTGAAGTTCGAGAATGGGTCGATTACCAAAGCATTCTTCAACCGATTTAACGAGAGCGAGCAAGACTTCATCCTCATGCGCTACGCCAACGACCAGTACGCCGCCATGAAAGCATCCAATCAGGCAGACCGCATCCTCCTTGTCGCGCCGGAAGGCATGCTTGCCCCTGGCGTCAGGGGCGCCACGTACGGCGGCGCTAAGGTGGAATATGTCAAGGTCGGCGCTCCCGAATCGGTCGACGCGCACGAAATCGGCCACAGCAAGCCATGGAAGATAACCTACGACGAATACTTGAGCGATCCGCCTGACGGAATCCCGTCCATCGGCTACCTCGCCACGTTTCTGCAGGACATCAAGGGCTCCCCGCCGAGGCCGTTCATCGGATCGCTCCAAGCGCAAACGCTCGGATTTATGGGCAGAGGCGACTCTTCGTTCTTCCGCACCGCGCGCAAGAACCAGTACCGCGACTTCATCCTGCGGCATTTTGACGCGACCGTCAACACCAAACTCGACCCGAAGGTCTGGGTGCTCCGCGCAGTCCTGAACCTGAGCGGGCCGAAGCAGCAATTGATAGTCAGCCCGATTTACGTCGTGAACTCCACCGACGATAACGAGACCGTGTGCGACGCCAACGACACCAACTGCGTCGACCTCACCATCAAGACGACGCTGCCCAGCGATGCGGTCCGCACCAAGCACGTTGCGGTGGATACTGTTTCGCAGAAGGATGAAGGTACC
>JBGPHE010000045.1:0-6706 GCA_041484255.1 Candidatus Nanoarchaeia archaeon | reverse complement strand
ATAAAGATTGTGCTCGCGCAAGGCCGTTATTGATTCTCGGAATGCAGTACATGTCCTTGACGACCGCAGTCGCCATGCCAAACAGGATGGGCGTGTCGTACTGCTTCGCGATTGCCCGCAATTCGAGCACTTTCTTCGCTGAATCAATGCCGCCGGTCGCGATGATGTGCACGTGCAAAGGCGCGATGAGCTCGACCATCTGCTTGGTGCGCGGATAAAGCTCAGGGCCGCTGTATCCTCCGCCGCCGATGCTGATGTCTCCATGGTTCAGCCCGACCTGCTCGCACTTCCTGAACGTCGTGTTGCCAATATTGACGTACGTCTTTCCGAATTTCCTGACGAGCAGCGCGAACTCCGTGAGCTTCGTGTCATCCATGTCCGGCGAGAGCTTGACGCCGATGACCTTATCCGTCCTGTTCCGCATGTACAGAATCAGCTCTTCCAGCAATGCAGGATTCTTGCCCATCTGCTGGCCTTCCGGCGTGTTCGGGCAGCTGATATTGACCTCGTAATAGAACGGCGTGACTGCGGCGCACGCGGCAAACTTGTCGCACGCGTCGAAGACGCGCGTGTACTCCTCAAGCGAGCTGCCGCCGATGCCGAGACCGATGGGCTTGTTCTTGAGGATAAGCGGCGAAGCGCCGAGCTCGGCGAGCTTCTTTTCAACGCCGTGGCCGGGAAGGCCCATCGCGTTGATGAGACCGTCAACTCCATTGATGGACGTTTCCTGGATACGCGGCCGCTTGTTGCCAAAGCGGTCGTAGGGCATGATCGTCTTTGTGCACGCGCCTCCGAGACCGAGGTCAGTCCAGCGCTCGATGATGTCAAGCTCGTTCTTGAATGCGGCGAGCGTCAGCGGAGAGCGGAAATACAAATCATGGAACTGCACGCCGATGCCTTCAGGAATTGGGAACGAATACGCCCAGTGCGGCAGTTTCTTGAGTTTGCGGTCGCCGATGCGGATAACAGTCTCAAGAGTACGCGGGGTGTACAGTATACCGCGCGCAACTTGATGATTATGGACCTTATTGATAATATTCTTGCGCGTCCTGCGGTAGAAATGCGATGCGATCGGAGCGATAAGCGCTGCTTTCAAGCCCATAATAAACGACAATTCTGTCCTCTTTAAATCATTGCGCCTTGATTTCCAACACGCGCTCGTGCGTCGCGCCTTTTGCGTCGAGCGTGCTGGAGAACAGGACGAGCTTGTCGATCGAGAATGTTTTCGGTTCGACCTTGACGCCCTTCAGTGCCTTGAGGAATGCGTCCTTGTCGTCAACGAACTTGACGCGCGCGATGGTGAGGTGCGCCTGGAACTTCTTTTCCTCGGGAAACATTCCCTTCAGCGCGCTGTCCACGAGCGCGTGCAGTTCTTCGAACTTCTCGGACGGCGTCACGCCAGCCCAGACCACGCGCAGAACGTCTTCATTGAACGCGCCGATGCCGTTCAGCATCGCACGGAAGGGCGCAAACTTGATTTGCGACAGGCGCTTCTTGATATCGTCAAGCTTTGCGTCAGGAACTTCGCCGAGAAACTTGATGGTGAGGTCGATATTCTTCGGAACGGTGAGCTTTGCATCAGGCAATTGCCCAGCAAGCGTGTGAACATACTCCGCAATCTCTTGCGGAATGTCGCATGAAAGAAATAGTCTCATAAAAAAAAGAAATAAAAAAAATCAGTGGCTTATTCCTCGCCGCCTTTTTCCTCGCCGCCTTCTTCGCCGAAGCTTTCGGAGTCCGCGGATGAGCCCTCGCCTTCTTCTGCGGGCGCTTCGCCGGCAGATTCTGCAGGCGCCTCAGCCGATTCTCCTTCTGCTCCTTCCGCAGGTGCAGCCGCAGCGCCGGCACTGCCGACGACCTCGGCAAATCCGACCTTGCGAAGCACCTTGGTTACGCGAATGCGAACTTTCTGGCCCTGCTTGACGCCAGGCACGAAGAGCACGAAGCCGTCCTTCTTTGCGATGCCGTCGCCCTTTTCGCCGACAGCTTCGATGGTGACTTCAATCTCGTCGCCGACCTTGACAGGCGCAGTGCTGGGTCCGCCCATGCTGCTGCTGCCACGACTTCCGCCGTAGCCTCCGCTACCGCCGCCGTAGCCTCCGCCACCGCCGCCGTAGCCTCCGCCACCGCCACCGCCGCCGTAGCCTCCGCCACCGCTGCTGCCTCGATCACGATCTCCGCCACGCCTATTTCCACCATACATAGTCTTATTCACCTACACAGTTCAATACATCTTGCGGTTTTCGACCGCAATAGTTCGTATTATGCACAATTGAGTTTTTAAAAGTATGCCTTTTGAGCAGAATAAAAAAGAAAAAAGAAAAAAATCAGCAGCAATTCTGCTGCTTTGCCGCGTCAGGCGCCGGCTGCGGCGCCGGCGGAGCGGCCTGCTGTACTGTTTCGGTCTTGGTTTTCTTGGTTCTCATAGGTGTACCTCCACTGTTTCTTAAAATGGAAAAGAAAAACTGTTCAGACGTCCCTGATGCCCGATTCCTCGACCTGGAACGTGGCCTCGGATTCGGGAAGATTCGGCGCATCGACCATCTTGGCCACGCGCGTCCCTTTCTTGCCGCGGCGCAAATAGATACGGTACGTCGAATTGTGCGCCACAATGTGACCGCCGACCGCCTCTGTCGGGTCGCCGAAGAACATGTCCGGCTTCGTCATCACCTGATTCGTGACATAGACCGCAAGATTGTACTTGTCCGCGAGCTTCATCAGCGCGTGCATGTGCTTGTTGATCTTCTGCTGGCGGTCCGCAAGCGTGCCGCGGCCGACAAACTCGGCGCGGAAGTGCGCAATCAGCGAGTCGACAACGACCAGCTTGACCGGAACGCCCTGCTTCTTGATGAGATCCTCAATCTTTTCCGCGAGCAATGCCTGGTGGTCGCTGTTGAACGCCTTGGCAACCCTAATATTCCTCAGCACTTCGTCAGGGTCCATGCCGAGCCCCTTGGCAAATTGCACGATGCGCTCGGGGCGAAACGTGCTTTCCGTGTCGATAAACACGCACGCGCCGCCGGCACCGCCTTTTTCAATTGGCATCTGGCAGCGAACCGCCAGCACGTGCGCAATTTGCGACTTCCCAGCCCCATACTGACCATACGCCTCAGTAATGCCTGCGGTTTCAACACCGCCCCCCAAGAGCTTGTCGAGTTCCTTGCTTCCCGTCGTAATCTTGATGCACTCCGCGCGCTTGCGCAGAATCTCGTCGCCCGTGAGAAACTCCATCTCGAGGTTTGCACGCGCGATGGCGATGACTTTCTTTGCCGTCGCCTCGCTCATCTCGGTCGCTCCGACGAGCTCGCCAGGCGTCGCGACTGCGATGCTCATCAGGTCTCCGAAGCCAGCTCCCTCGAGCTTTTCAATCGTCGCCGGCCCGATGCCGGGCAAATCTGCGACCGACTGCACTTTCTTTGCGGTAACCTTGGGTCCGTTCTCGTCCATATCGATTTCAACAATCTGAGTCATGCTGATTCACCTCGTTTTTTAATGCGTTTGGGTATGGTTTTCCGACGCCAATCGGAAAAAATGAAAAATAAAATGATTTACTCCACGACCACCTCGTCCGAGGCGATGCCGTTCAGCACCAGGTAGCGGTAGGCTTCCTGAAGCACGAGCGCTGCCCGGGGCAGGTCCTGCAGGCGCAGGGAGCTCGCTGTCTTCCAGTTGCCGCCCTGATCCTTGTAACTGCGGTCCAGCGCAACCGTGTGGTAGGAGAACGTTTCTCCTGTCGCGCGCTGGCGCTCATTGCGCCAGATGGTCGCGCTGACGGCTCCTGCGCGGAATTTCTTTTCCGGCCCGTGGTTTTCTGCCGCGGGAAGTCCGGTTTGGGTCTGTGCGGGCGCTTGGCCCATATTCATTGCTTGCATACAACACCTCGTTGTGCGCTTCGGGTTTTCGCATTCTCCCTTGGAAATGGAGAGGAGCCCCCGACGGAAGGCGCATCGGGGGTGTTGTTGAGACAACGTTATTCATAGCGGTCGCTATCGTTTAAATACGCTATTTGAGGCTGACCAGTGTCCAGTGGTTCGGTAATAATGGCAGAATCAGTGCACCAGAAGCCAGGCATCGACGCCGATCACGACGAGAAAGATGAGTGTCTCAAACATTGTTCCTGTTTGCACCGGGCCGCGCAGCTTGAACGTCGCGACCGGATGCAGGAAGTTCACGCCGGAAACGGTCAATGCGTCGCTCAGCAAGTGCGAGAGATAACCGATGAACAATCCGAAGCCGTAAATGAATCCAAGCCAATACCACAATCCCGCGAACACGAGCAGTGCCGCGAAAATGCTGTGGAAGAAACCGCGATGGCTGAAAAACAGCGGAATGATTTTCGTGACTTTCACCGTATTGTTGACCGTGCTGTTCGGATGGTCAAGGTCAGGCAAAAACACGCCGATAATCACGAGCGCGATGAACAACAATTGGTTTGAAATAGGATGCGCGAGCGCGACGTACTTCAGCGTGATGAGCCCGGCAAGGATTCCGAACGCGACGTGCGTCTTCGCAAGCATACTGTACCGATGAGAACACTCTTATAATATACTTACTGCGACGGCGCAGGAGTCGCCTGCATGCGCGCGAGCTCTTCCTGCGGGTTCGGATTCGGGAAAACCATCTGGACATTGAATTCCAGGCGGTCAAAGAACGTGTTTTTCTTGGTGCGGCCGGCGAACTTGACAATCTGGCCGAGCAATTCGGTCTTGACTGCCTCGAACTGCTCAGGCGCCTGGCGGAACGGCAAAATCTGCTCGATGGTCTTGTTGAGCAAGCGCTCGGCCTGCTGGCGGAACAGCACGCAGCGGATGTTCTCTGTTCCGTCGTCGACGAAGACATTCATCACGAACGCGTATTCCTGCTTGACCGCGCCGTGCTTCTCGCAGTTGAACACGCCCGAGCCCGGCTCGGACTCTCTTGCGCGGCCGTTGCACGTCGGGCAAATCTCAAAGAACTTTGGATCGTAAATCTGCACGATGGTGCCGAGGATTTCGACATTCTCGTCGTTCTCCTGCAACGCCTTGATTTCTTTTCTGACTGCGGCAGCGCGCTGGCCCATCTGCTTGACTTCGCCGAGCACGACGCCGGGCGGATTGACAACAACATATGATTTTTCGTTCACGTGAATCTCGGAATAGCCGCGGTTGTTATCCTTGGCCATGCCGCCGGACACTTTGATAACGGTTCCCGGCTCGAGCTTGCCCAGGACTTCTGCCTGCTCGCCCCAGCCGACCAAGCGCGTCATTCCGGTTTCGTCCGCGACCATGCAGCTCGCGACCTTTCCTGAGGTTCCGTCCTGGCGCGCGAACGTGTTCACCGGATAGACGGTCTGCACTTTTGCGGAGAATTCGACGCTGCGCATGCCTGCGTAGATATCCTTGATCTTGCCTGAGTTTTCGAGAAGCTTGATGCCCAGCTCGTTCGCGACGATGTGGGCCGCTCCTTCCTTGCTGATAAGACCGGAGAGCTGCGTGAGCTTTGCGCCGATTTTTTCCTCAATCTGCGCGCGGGAGAGCTTTGTCTTCTCCTCAATCCGCTGCAGCATCTCGTCGTAAGGAATCCGAATCACTGAAACACCCCTGTCGAAGATTAAACGGAAACTGCGCGAATATATAAGAGTTGCGCTTAGGCCGATACGGGCGCTTCAGCCGTCGGGATGACAAGCGCAAACCTGATTGTTGGCGCGTCTTTGCCGAGCAAAACGCTCTTCTGGCCGTCCTGCGTAATGGTGAAGGTATAGATGTTGTTCTCGGCGTCAATCGCGACAGACGATTTTGTTTCATTGACCGCCGCAAGCGCCTGCGCGATGGCAACCTGCGCGCACGCCTTCTTTTCCTCAGTCGAATTCAGCGGCGCGCACTCGGGAACGATGCGCTGCGCGGCCTTGCCGAGCGCAGCATACACGTCCAGATTGTACGGGAACGCGGTCTCAAAGTTCGGACGGAAGACATAAACGCCGACAATGGCCGGATTGAACGTGTACGTGGTCGTCCACAACCCGAACAAGTCGAGCGGAGCGAGTTCCTTGACCTGCTCCTGCGGCGAGAACAGATTGATTGCGATTGGCGCCGTCGCAATACCAGTGAGCTTGTCTTTGGTGATGAGGAATTCGTACGGGCTCGCGAACGGTTTTGCCTGCACGTTCACGTCTGCGTCAGCGACCGTAATCGTGTGCGGCGCGGCGTACAACGCGATATATTTGTCCATTTCTTTGCCGAGCAATGCGTAGAAGTTCTCGTACGCCGTCGGCAGGCACGTCGTGGTCGGCGCGTCCTGCTTGTTCCAGAGCGCGACGCCCTTGCTTGTGCCGCAGGGCGGCTGTGCGAAGCCGCCGTTCTGGCCGAGCTGCTGCACGACACGCGCAGATGCCCAGTGCGCTCCTGTCGCCATGAAATTCACGAAATAATCACCCTGCGCGTACGTGTTTTGCAACTGGAACGCGCGCTGACCGATGCTTTGCCACTGCGACGTCTCGTTCGCGACCGCTCCAAACACAAGGAAGATGCCAATCATGGCCCCGAGTACTGCAAGAATCATGCCAAAGTCGAAAATCTGCGCGCGGCGGCTCATTGTTCCACCTCGGTGCTCCAGATTTTCGCGATAATCGCGCGGTCGTCGCTCACGGCGACGATGGATTGTGCGCTCGCGGGGCCTGTTTTGGACACCTGCGGCGCATTAATCATCAAAAGCACGCGGTCTGCGGTCT
>JBGPHE010000044.1:0-7157 GCA_041484255.1 Candidatus Nanoarchaeia archaeon | reverse complement strand
TGTTCGTGCAGAATTATATTAATGTTGCGGGAGAAACGTTTTTATACTCGACCTTACAAGTATTCATACATGAAAGTGGGAGTCGTATTGGCAGCGTTCTTTATCGTCGCACTTGCAGGTATCTCCGCCTTGATGTATCCCGCGATGAGCGGCATGATGATTCGGGGCAGCGCGATCCAGCAGTACATGCCCGCGCCAATACGTGCGCCGCAGGTTACCCAGATCAGCACGACGGTTCCGGACAACCTGTGCACGGAGAAATACAAGAACCACCCGCTGTGCAAGCACTGCTTTGACAGCACTACCGCGAACGACGACCAGATGTGCGTGCATGCATGGAATGACACCGCCCAGCCCGTCGTCTACAAGCGCACCGGCATCAGGAGCTTCTACATCGACGAGACCGGCATCATTCTAGGCAATAATACCGACGGCGGCATAGGCAAAAACGGAATGCCCGAAATCTAAATAAGCGCGCCCCAGTTATTCTCATTCATGCAATACTACGCGCAGATCTCGCAGGGCTACGAGGAGCTTCACCGCGAGGAGCAGCTCGGCAAGCTCAAGGCAGTGATGGATCGGATGAAGTACGAGAAGACCGACAAGGTGCTGGACGTCGGCTGCGGCACGGGATTGAGCTCATTGCTGTTCAAATGCCAGAAGTTCGGCGTCGACCCGACGTTTGAGCTTTTACAACAGGCGAAGAAGCGCATGCCGGTCGCGCAGGGCGTCGGCGAATCGCTGCCGTTCAAGGACAACGCGTTTGACATCGTCATCTGCCTGACGGCACTCCATAATTTTCAGGACCCGCAGCGCGGTTTGCTCGAGATGAAGCGCGTCGGCACGGGAAGGTTCGCCATCAGCATTCTCAAGCGGGCAAAGCAGTTCGACGCGTTGATGAAGATGGTCAATGCGACGTTCAAAGTCAAAGAAATGTTAGAAGATCCGAAGGATATTATTCTGTTTTGCCAGTGAGGCACGATACGTGCTCGTCAAGAATGACTGGCTTTTCGATCAGCAAAGCGTTGACTTTTTCGTCCAATGAACTCATCTCGGCAGTCAGTGCTTCGTCGTTGTCGCGGTCGTTGGAGTGGATGTTCTCGAATTTGGCGCCCACGAAATACGTGCTGTCCTGGATTGCGCAATATGCGAAGTCGTACACGCGCGTCCACTTGCATTGCCGGGTGCCTTCTCCCTTGGCCATGCGCACGGACAGCCGGAATCCCAGCGCATGATTCAGATTCGGCACGCTCCCCTTGCTGTAGGGAAAGCCTGCCTGCTGGAATAGCTCACCGAGCTTATGCTCATAGAATCCCATCTGCCCGTGTCCTTCAGGAATGTGTTCACCCATGGCAGGAAAGCACGGCGCACACCATATAAACCTTGTGGACGCGCATTTGTCGTCGGAAAGCTTCCGGATTTTTCTGGGAAAAGTTTATTAATCTGAACAACATCGATGAAGGCATGACCAATGCCAAGAAGGCCCCAGTCGCTCCAGGCCCATACACCTGGGGGAGCACGGACCCGAACCAGAAAGAGCCCTTGGATGTGGAAGAGGCATTGGCGTGGCTCAAGAGAAAACTGCGTGGAAAAAATACTGAATAGGTTCATCCTGAACATCAGCCTCTTGCAGGGCACGGATACCAAGCTGCGCTGCAATGCAGTGTGGTACAACGAAGATGTCCCTGCAGAAATGCTTCTCGCGCAATTGCGCGCGCTCGTGAGACAGATGGAAAACGGCTACTTCGACAATTTTGACAGAAATTCTACTGCGCAAATGCGCGGCAAGTAACGTTTATATACGTCATCCGCTCTCATCGCGTCATGGGCAAATTTTTCAGCGAGCTGTGGGAGACGCTCCTGCCGTCGCACTGGCCGGAGATCAGCCAGCGCTCGATGGGCCGCGCGGTCGGGTTCTTCTCCAAGGTCCTGCTGTGCGCGTTCATCGTCATTATTCTGCTCGGCATTCCGCGCATGATCAAGATGCCTGCCGCCATCAGCGAGCAATTGGGCAAGTTCGAGGCATTGCAGCTGGACGGCAAGGTCAACATGAGCTCGCCCATCAAGCTGCCGCGCAACGAGCCGTTGTTCATTCTCGACACGAGCGGCGCATACACGGACTTGACGAACGAGCGCCTGCTTATCACGCGCGACAAGATCGCCTATCGTCCATTGTTCACGACGCACGAGATCGCAACGGATGATTTGAAGGACTTGAAGGAGAACCGCGACCAGGTCAATGCGTTCCTGGCCGTGCTGGTGTTCTTCCTCCTGCCGTCCATCCTGTTCTACGTCTACATCCTCGTGTGGCTGAAGTATTTCGTGATGATTTTCACGCTCTCGGTCATCCTGTTTTTGCTGCTGGACTTGACGCACTGGCGCAGGACGTGGAAGGAATTGTTCGTTATTGGGTGCTATACGTCGACGTTGCCGGTGCTTGCCGAGGTCATCGTCAGCGCCATCAATGCGCACTGGCTGATTCCCGTGCTGAATATCGCAGGGCTAGTCACACTCTACTTGATTCCCGCAGTCGTGCTTGCCGTGCTGACGATCGGCGCCGCGATGTGCGTCCACGAAGCAATCATGGACAAGAAGAAATGATGTACAATCCGCGCCAGACCGTTCTTGTTTCCTGCAAAGGCATCTTTCATCACCTGGGCCAGGACGAGGAAGTCGAGGACTTGCTTCCGCTGGACTGGCACTCTCCTGCGTCTGAGGTTCCGAAGAAATACTTGATTCTTGTGAGCAAAAAGGCAGCCGCGATGACGCTAATTCACAACGCCAAGGCGTTTGTGGTCAACTTCATGCCGTTCTCGCACGTCGACCATATCGTCAAGGCAGGGATGCTGCACGGCGCGTTTCACGACAAGTTCGCCGCCACGGGGCTGGAACGCGCGCCGTGCGAGACTCTCACCGACATTCCGCGCGTCAAAGACGCAGTAGCCTGGCTGGAGTGCCGCGTCGAGGGCGAGTTTGACGTCGGCGACCACATGCTGTTCTTGGGAGAAGTCTTGCACGAGCAGGACGAGCACCCGGACGCCAAAAGGGCGTTCCACATCGACGGCGAGCGCTTCACGACGACACGGGATTGACGACACGGACGACGCTTCAAACGAAGCGTTGTTGACACCTTGCGAAAAGGTGAGGGTTTAGAAATGGTTTTACTTCACTCTTGCGAAAGAAGGTCAGTTAAAACCCTGCATTTACCAGTCTTATCTACAAATTCAATAGGAACGGGTTTTGTAATTCCTCTGCCGGAAGCAAATTGCTGCCAAGTTTTGTACCCTTCTCGAAGCTGTTCCATTGTTTCATAACTTTGTACAGGCATAACAATTCCGCCTTCTGCTGGAACTGCAACTGCATATTTTAATTCCATATCAACTTGCGGTTTGAAAACTTCAATTCCCATACAACGAGGTATGTGCGGCTAAGTTTTAAATCTTGTGCTCTCGTTTGACTTTCCAACAATCTGCCTTTGAAAATGTTTTAGAAGTCCTACCTTCTCGGATGGTGTTCAGGCAGTAGAACTGAGTGTCGCATTGATGATCGTGACGGGCGTGAGCGGCTTGTCGTTGGAGTCGCGCGGAACCTGCGTAATCGCATCGACGACGTCCATTCCCTTCACGACCTTGCCGAAGGAAGGGTGCTTGGTGTCGAGGAAGTTGTTGTTTGCGACATTGATGAAGAACTGGCTTCCGCCAGTATTGGGGCCTGCGTTTGCCATCGCGATCGTGCCGCGGTCATTCTTGTTCGTGGCAGGAATCTCGTCCTTGATCTCGTATCCGGGGCCTCCCGTGCCGTCGCCGTTCGGGTCGCCGCCCTGCACCATGAAGCCGGGAATGACACGGTGGAATGCGAGACCGTTGTAGAACCTTTTCGAGACGAGCGTCTTGAAGTTTTCCGTCGTGATGGGCATGGCGTCATTCAATTGGATGACGATGTCGCCTTTCGTTGTTTTGAGCGTGACGGTGTTCATAGGTGCCGGTGCGCAGCTGACCAGCAGCACGAGTGCCGCGACCAGGAGTGCGATGCGCATACTGCGGGAAAACAAGAATGCCCTTATAAAAGTAACGAATGAGCAGAAACAGCCGGATTCACAGCGCGTCAATCTGCTCGGCCAGGTCAAAGTCTTTCTTTGTCAGGCCGCCTTCGTCGTGCGTCGTGAGCTCTAAGCGCACCTTGTTCCACTGGTGGATAAGAATGTCAGGATGGTGGCCTGCGCGTTCGGCAAGCTCGCCGAGAGCATTCACGAACGCGAGCGCTTCGGCAAAGTCCTTGAACTGGTAGTCTTTCCAGATCTTGTCGCCCGATCGCTTCCAGCCCATGCGTCCGGCAAGGCGGTTCGTGAGTTGTTCGCCCGTAAGCACTGTCATAAAGGGCTGACAGAAAACCCTCTATATATACTTAACCACACAAGATATTATATAGCGTTTTCTCCGAGCAATGCCTATGGACGCAGAAACCGCATCGCGCATCAGCCAGCTGGCGAAGAACCTGAAGGACCTGCATCTTGCGGGAACGCACGAAGAGGCGTATGAGCGCGCGAAGGAAATGATTCTCGGCGCGCCGGTCTCGGCAGGGCAGGAGAAGTCGGTCAAGGAGCTGATGCAGGAAGCAGGAGTCACGATGAAAGACTTGGCGCACGCCAAGGAGCTGCTGAAGCAGGAAGAAGCCGAGCTCGAGAAGCTCAAGAAGGAGCTGACCGAGCTCAAGTCCAAGCAGCTCGAGGAGACGATGCACCACGCGGAGCACGCAAGCGAGACGGAAAAGCTCGACGAAGAGCTCGTGGAAGCCGAGCATGATGTCGGCGTCGTCGAGGACAATGTGGATATCGCCGAAGAAGTGCAGCGCGAAGAGCAGTAAAACCGAAGATTTATATTCTACCGCATATACTATCGAAACTAGAGTTCGTAGAAGTCACGGGAAGCATAAGCTTTATAAATAATGTGACTACTCTACGCTCATAACAAACCAATACTTGAGTGGGGTGGCAATAACATGAAAAAGTTCGCAACGATGATTGCATTGATTGCCTTGCTCGTGCTTGCGGCTGTCAGCGTCTCGGCGCTGCAGATCAACAGCGCGACCATCGGCACCGACACGCAGGACCGCATGAAGAATGTCTCGCAGACGTTCACGGTCACCAACAACGATACGATCGCGGAATCCGTGACGTTCGCTTCTACTGCTGACGGCAAGTACGCTGTTCGCTTCGTTCCCGCGTCGGTTGACCTCACTCCCGGCCAGAGCACGAGCGTGCAGGTTATTGCCAATATCCCTCTCGATTTCAACGCTGTCGAGCCCGCATCGAGCCTGACCGACTTCCTCAAGGCGAAGCCGTTCGTCATCGGCGCGATTCAGGGCAAGATCAGCGGCGTCGTCCAGGCAAGCGCGGACTTGCTGATGCAGGCTGCAAACCAGCTCAACATCAAAAAGGCCCACGTTGACTGCGGCGACAAGACGCAGAGCCTCAGCGACGGCGACCGCGTCAAGAACCTCGTCCCGGACACCAAGTGCACCCTGGAAATCGAAGTCGAGAACCGCTTCTCGAAGAACGACCAGAACGATGCAAACGGCAACGGACTCTTGGTTGGCGACATCCAATTCAACACCATCGACATCCAGGCAAAGACCCAGTCCAGCCGCGACTTGGACCTCAACGAGGACGACTCGATTGACGGCCTGAGCGCGAACGACAAGGACTCGGTCACCCTGAGCTTCGACATCGCGGAAGATGTCAGCGAAGGAACCTACACGGTCGACATCTTCGTCAAGGGACGCGACGACAACGGCGCGTTCCACGGAGAGCACTGGGACATCAAGCTGGAAGTCAAGCGCTTGACGCACGACCTCCAGATCCGCTCGGCAAGCATCTCGCCCCAGCGCATCAGCGCATGCGACGGCGGCCAGGTACACGTCAACACGCGCCTCCTGAACATGGGCAAGCGCGACGAAGACTCGGCTGCGATCGAATTGGACGTCCCTGACGTCAAGTTCACCAAGAAGGTCGAGGACATCACCTTGGACAAGGACGACAGCACGTCGACCAACTTCGCGTTCGAAGTTCCCGCGAAGACCAAGGCAGGCCTCTACCGCGCAACCCTGAACACGTTCTTTGACAACACCGCGCCCAGCAACTCGCAGGCGTTGGAGTTCACGGTTGACAAGTGCGACGAAGAACAGCAGAACGTCAGCATGGTTATCCAGCCGCAGACGGGCCAGACCGGCTCGAACGCGCAGACCGGAAGCCAGCAGACGTCTCCGACCAGCTCGTCCGGCGCAGTCGCAGTGCCTCGCGCTCGCGTGAGCAGCACCGGCGGCTTCACCGACAGCTCGAGCTACCTGTGGTTGCTCGGCGGACTCGGCATCGTGATGCTCGTCATCATCGTTGCCCTGCTCATGGTTGCCTTCCGCAAGCCGCGGCAAGACATCATGTAAGGTTTTTTTCCTTTTTATCATTTTATTTTCTTCGTTTTTAATTCGTTTTGAACAGCTTTCGGGCTGTTCCGCAGTTCTTCCTTTCTCGACGGAAATAACGCGTTAAACTGACCGCAAGACACCTTAAAGCAGGTGTGTTTCTTCGTGCCATGAAAGCGATTATTGCCTTGGTGGCGCTTCTGGCGCTGTTTCCTGCGGTGCACGCGAACGTGGTCATCTCGCAGGTCTTGTACGACCCGATCAACACGGAAAGCGGCGGCGAAGCCGTTGAATTGCGCAATGATGGCAACGCTGCGATGAATATCAGCGGCTGGACGCTCCAGACTGAGACTTCTTTGGCTGACGCGACGATTCCTTCCGGAACAATGCTGCAGCCGGGCGCGACGTTCTTGATTGCGGATGCGGGCTGGAACAGCTCGAAAGACGATACGCTGTGGAAAGCGGCTGACCGCGAAGAGACGATAACGATGGCGAACTCGGATTCCGGCGTTGCGCTCAAGGACGCTGCTGGCGCGCTGATCGACGCAGTCGGCTGGGGCACGGCCGCAGACATCAAGGCAGGCCTGTTTGAAGGGACGCCTGCGACAGGCGTGGCTGCGGGCAAGGCGTTGGTGCGCGCGAAAGACACCAACAATAACCTCGCAGACTTCATCGAGGGCGAGCCGTCGTTCTTTTCAGGAGATGTCGTGGTTATTATCGTCAATGTGACGAACACGACT
>JBGPHE010000043.1:0-7172 GCA_041484255.1 Candidatus Nanoarchaeia archaeon | reverse complement strand
GACTCGATAATCCTGCCTGCGACGCTCATGTGCTGCTCCAATGCGGCGTTTATCTTCTTCTTGTCCGCAGACGGCCACGGGCACAAGTGGATGGACTTCTCCGGAAGCTTGAACGCGGTGCGGATGTCCTGATACATCTGCTCGCAGATGAATGGCGCAACGGGCGAGAAGAGCTTCAGTATTTCCAGCAGCGCGTGGTATAATGTATAGAGCACGACTTCCTTGTCATTGTCCGAGCCGATTGCCGCCTTGTCGCGGACCAACTGAATATAGGTGCGCGAAAGCTCAAGGAAGAGGTCTTCGATCAAGCCAGGAACTTCATTCAGCAAGTAACCGTCCATCTTTTCTGTCACTGCAGCGATCGTGCTGTGCAGTTTCGAGACCATGTAGCGCTCCTCGTCCGAGAACAACGACTCCATGATCTTCGGGTCAAAGTCCGCAGGGTTCTTGCCGAGCGTGTGCGCGAGGTCGAGCAGGAAATTGTGCAGGTTCCACAAAATAGCCAAATTCTTGTACTTCTGCTTGGCATCTTCAGGATTGTAATTCAGGTCAAGACCAGGATTTGCGCCGCCAATCACGTACGTTCTGAATGCGTCTGCGCCGACTGCATCCACCACTTCCTTCGGCTCGATGTAGTTGCCCAATGATTTTGACATCTTTCGCCCGCTCGCGTCCTGAATGTAGCCGTGCATGAAGACATTCTTGAACGACTGCTTGTCAAACGCAATGATGCCTGCGACCATCAGCAGGTTGAACCAGCCGCGAATCTGGTCCTTGCCCTCAACGATGAAATCGGCAGGGTACAACTTCTCAAACAAGTCCTTCTTGTGCGGATAATCAAGGCAGTTCCAGCTCGCAGTTCCCGCGTCGACCCAGACGTCTAAGACATCAGGAACGCGCTGCATCTTTGTTCCGCACGCGCACGGGATTTCGATGCGGTCAATCCACGGCTTGTGCAGTTCGATGACTTTCTGCTTGGACTTTTCTTCCAATTCCTTGACTGTGCTGATGACTTCGTACTTGCCGCACGACGCGCACTTCCAAATCGGAACAGGAGTTCCCCAGAAGTTCTGCTTGGTGATGCTGTTGTCGCGCAAGTTCTTGAGCCAGGAATCGAATGCATTGAACGCCGCCTTCGGCACCCATGCGGTCTTGTTGTTGAACTCGATCATCTTCGGCTTCAAGTCTTCGACTTTGAAGAACCACTGCTTGGTCGTGCGGAAAATGACGGGATTGTGGCAGCGCTGGCAGTGCGGGTACTCGTGCTCCACGGGCGTCTTCGCGATGAGCACGCCGCGCTTGTCCAGCGCATCAATGAACTTTTTGTCGTCCTTTTTCGCGACCCAGCCTGCGAACTCTTTCATCGCCGCCGGGAAACGGCCCTGCTCGTCCACGACATTCCACGCAGGAATCTTGTTGCGGTGGCCGACCTCGTAGTCTTCCGGACCGCAGCCAGGCGCGCAGTGGACTAATCCAGAACCTGCGCTCGTGTCGACAAATTCCGAAGAGAGAACGACGGTGTGGACTTTTGGAGAGTTTTTCTCAAGTTCCTTGTACTCGGGAATCACGTCCTCGAACGGGTGCATGTACTTGGTTCCTTCGAGCTTGCTGCCCGGGAACGTGTCCAGTATTTTCGGAACCTGATTCGCAATGCCTTGCACGATGACATTTGCCAATGCCTTGGCGAGAATCCAGACTTCATTGCCCACCTGCACGCGCACGTAATCCAAATCAGGATTCACCATCACGGCAAGATTGAGCGGAATCGTCCACGGCGTCGTGGTCCAGATGACCAAATACTCATTCGACTTGTCCTTGACGCGGAACTTCACGAAAATCGATTCGTCCTTCACGTTCTGGTATTCCAGTTCGTGCTTGGACATGTTGGTCTGGCAGTGCGCGCACCACGGCATCGTACGCAAACCCTCGTACAAGCGCTTCTGGTCGTCCGCGCGCTTGATAAGCATCCATTCGCCCTCGATAAATTCTCTCGAGATCGGGATGTACGCGTGATCGAAATCCATCCAGACGCCCAAGCGCTCGAACGTCTTGTTCATCTGGTGCATCATGTCAACGGCGAATTCCTGGCATTCCTTGTTGTACTTCTCAACGCCGAACGCCTCGATGTCCTTGCGGAAGAAAATCTGGTGCTTCTGGCGGATTTTGTTCTCAGTCGGCAGGCCGTGCATGTCATAGCCTGCGCGGTCCCAGACGTCAAAGCCGCGCATGCGCTTGTAACGGAGAACGATGTCCTTCATCGCCTTGTTCCACGCCGTACCGATGTGGACGACGCCAGAAGTGTACGGCGGGCCGTCCAGGAAATAGAACTTCTTGCCGCCCTTGCCCTGCGCTTTCGCCTTGTCGTAAATCTGCTCGCGCTCCCAGAACTTCATGATTTCCGGTTCAAGCGTTTTAGGATCGTACGGGCTACCCATAGAAGAACACCTCAAGGAGCGAGGTATAAAAAATTACCTAATAGTTTGACCAGTCTGCTGCTTCGGAGCGGCAGGCTGCTTTGCCGCAGCGGGCGCAGGAGCCTTGGGCGCTGCGGGTTTCTTTTCCGCAGGCTTCTCTTCCTTCTTCGCGTCCGCAGTCGCGGTCTTGACGTCGGTCATCTTGGCCTTGGGCAATTCTTTCTTCGCCTCGACCTTGATGCCGAACAATTCCGCGCGGACCATGCCCTTGTCGTCCTTGGTCACATTGACCTTGATGCGACTCGGAGGATTCCTGATGCCGTGCTTCCACAGCTCGATGTTGAGGTGCGTGCCGAGCTTGATGTTCGCCGCGTCAGTCTTCATGTGCTGCTGCAGGAAATCCTTGATGGCGCGGACTGCCTTTTTGGCGCGCTTGTACTTCACGCTCTTCAGCCATTCGCGGCGCAATGGGATTATGTAGGTTCGTTCGGTTGCCATGTTTTAGACTCGCTTGATCTTCTGCCTGCGCCACGAGCGCTTGACCATCGTATGCCTTCCCGGGTGGACTTGCCTGCCCTTGCCGTACTTCTTCGGTACGGTCCAGAACGGCGCCCACTTGGTTTGACGTCCGTGCTTTGCGAGGCGCTTCTTGCGCGCAGGATGCTTATATCGTGCCATTTAGTAACCCTCAGCCGCAGGAGCAGCTTCAGCGGCGTCCTTCTTCTTCGGCGGAGCGCGCTTGCGCTTCGGCGCCTCGACTGCAGGCGCAGCTTCGGTCGCGCCTTCAACCGCAGGAGCGGCTTCAGTTGCGGCTTCCTCTGCGGAAGCAACGCGCTTGCGCGGCGCGCGAGCCTTCTTTTCCTTAGGCATCTCCACCATCTGGAGCTCGCCGCCCGGATTCTTGGGAAGAACGATGTTGTTCTCCTTCATGTATGCGTCGGCGATCTTGCCGAGGAACGAGAGGCCTTGCGGCGTGATGATGCGGCCCTTGTGCAGGCCCTTCTCTATTTTCTTGGCATAGCCTGCCTTGTCGAGCTGCTGGAGAATCTTGCGGAGGATATTTCCCGAGCCGCGGTAGAAGCGTTCGGGCTTGTGACCCTTGTTCTTGCGGCCGCCGTAAAGCGTGCGCAACTTCTGGACACCGATAGGACCTTCGGAATCGGACATTCTGCGGAGAATCGCTGCTGCGCGGACAAACCACCAGTCAGTGCGGGTCGGCGGGCGCTCCTTGTGCGCGCCGGTCTTTGCGAACATCGCCCATTCGGGCGGCTGCACGATTGCGTTCTTTTGCAATTCCTTTGCTGCGCGCTCGATGAGTTCGGTCTTTGGAACGTCGTAAATACCCATTGTTTCCCTCTATGTGTGACCTTGCGGTCTACAGTGGACAGTCGAGCTGTCCAGAATACTGAATGAAGACAGCCACCTCTTTAAAAAGGTTTCGCAGTGAGCCTGGGCGTCGCCTGCAAATCAAGAATGCCGCGCAGGATGAATGTTTTTATCGCGATGTCCATCAGATCGTCCTTTTCAAACCGGTCGTAGAACGCGATCCCCTCGCGCAGGTAGCGGTCAATGTCGCACGGGTCGCCGCTGACCGGCCTGATATGATACTGGTGCGGGACGTTGTTCGCGTACAGCGTGTGCGCCGCAGACGGCTGCGCAAGCCAGAGAACGTTACTTCGGAGGCCAAGCATGTCGTCCATCGTCACGAGCGCGCCCGCATACTTGTGTTCTGCGGCATTCTCGTGGGTGATGACGATGCCGGAAAGCTCCGTGCCAAAATCCTGCATGTGGACTTTCGGCATACGCGGGACAAACCCTCTCGCGAGAATCCCGTCGATGTACTGATAGACCAACGTGTCCTGGAATTCGCGCATCTCATCCAATGCCATGCGTTCACCGACCGCCGTGTTCAATATAAATGTGCGGACACATTCACAGTTAGTTTTTTATACCGCTCTGTTCACCGCAGAAGGAATGGTGGTTATTACATTACTTGACGGCAAGAAGCGCACGTACGACCAGCCCATCACTGGCTTGGCGCTCGCCAAAGAGCTTCGCCTCGAGAAGAAAGCGCTCGCGATGAAGGTGAACGGCGAGCTCAAGGACCTTGCCTCGCCCATCGACAAGGACGTCAGCATCCAGATTCTCACGTTCGACGACCCTGAAGGCAAAGCTGTCTTCTGGCACACGACTGCGCACATCTACGCGTACGCCATCAAGGAGATGTATCCTGCCGCGCTGAACACCATCGGCCCGAGCATCGACGACGGATTCTATTACGACTTTGACAATCTCAAGCTCGATGCTGCCGATTTGGAAAAAATCGAGGCAAAGATGCGCGAAATCGCCGCGAAAAAGCTCGTCTGCGAAAGAAAAGTCATCACGCTCGAAGACGTCAAGCAGATTTTCCCGAACAATCCGTACAAGATTGAATTGGCAAAAGAATTCGCGGGCGAAGGAAAGACGCTCACCGCGTACACCATGGGTCCCGGGTTCATCGACCTGTGCAAAGGACCGCACACGCCCGACTCCGGCTACGTCAAAGCAGTCAAGCTCACCAACATTACTTCAGCGTTCTGGCGCGGCGACAACAAAAACAAGCAGTTGACCCGCGTCTACGGCACGTCGTTCCCGAGCGACGACCTGCTCAAGAAGCATTTGGAATTCCTCAAGCAGCTCGAACAGCGCGACCACAGAAAGATCGGAAAAGAATTGGAACTCTTCATGTTCCACGAATGGTCGCCCGGCTCGCCATTCCTTTTACCGAAAGGCACAATCATCTTCAACGAACTGCAAAACTTTGTGCGCGACGAATACCGCAAGCGCGGCTATCAGGAAGTCGTCACGCCGCAACTGTTCAACAAGGCGTTGTGGGAAACGTCAGGGCACTGGGAACACTACCGCGACGACATGTTCCTGATGAAAGTCGACAACGAGGACTTCTCGCTCAAGCCGATGAACTGCCCGTCGCACTGCCTGATTTACCAACTGAAAACGCGCTCGTACCGCGACTTGCCTTTACGAATCGCCGATTTCTGCTTCCTGCACCGCAACGAGCTCCGCGGCGTGCTCGGCGGAATGACGCGCTGCAGAAAATTCAGCCAGGACGACGCGCACATCTTCTGCATGCCCGACCAAATCCAGGCGGAAATCAAGGACTTGCTCCAATTCGTCAAGTACGTCTACAACGACGTCTTCAACATGGACTACGTCGCCAACCTCAGCACGCGGCCCGAAAAGGCAATGGGCGACCCCAAGCTCTGGGAACAGGCAGAAGCCTCGCTCACCAAATCATTGACGGACGCAGGACTGAAATTCAACGTCAAAACCGGCGAAGGAGCGTTCTACGGCCCGAAAATCGACTTCCAAGTCAAGGATGCACTCGGTAGAAACTGGCAGCTCGCGACCATCCAGCTCGACTTCCAGATGCCGATACGCTTTGATTTGAAATTCATGGCGCAGGACAACACCCTGCAGCACCCCGTCATGATTCACCGCGCAATCCTCGGCTCACTGGAGCGCTTCCTCGGCGTCATGACTGAACACTACGCAGGACGCTTCCCGCTGTGGCTGAGCCCGGTGCAGGTGCGCATCGTTCCTGTCTCGGACAAGTTCATCGACTACGCGCGCTCCGTCTGGGCGACGTATCACGCCGCAGGCATCCGCATCGAAGTCGACGAAAGCTTCGAGACGCTCAACAAGAAAGTCCGCAACGCCGAGCTCGCGAAAGTCAACTACATCCTCGTCATCGGCGGCAAAGAAATGGAAAACAAGTCCGTCAATATCCGCACGCGCGACAACAAAGTCGAAGGCGAAAAGAAGTCTGACGAATTCCTCGCGAGATTAGTGCAGGAAATCAAGGAGAAAAAAGCATGATTCCTGTCGTCATCCTCACGCCGATTCGTTTAATCCTCGCGATGCTGCTCACGTTCAGCGGCATCAGCAAGATGTTCTCGCTCAAGAAATTCTCCGTCATCGTCGCGAGCTACGGCATCCTGCCGAAAAAGCAGGTCAAGCAGCTCGCGTACGCGCAGCCGTTCACCGAGGCATTCATCGGGCTCTGGCTGCTCAGCGGCATCGCGACGCAGTATTCCGCAATCGCCGCGCTCCTGATGATGTTCCTCGCGACGTTCTTTGTCGCGTCCGCGCTCATCCAGAAGAAAAAGATGGAGAACTGCGGCTGCTACGGCGCACTGGTGCAGGTTCCGTTAAGCGGGAAAAAGCTCGCCGAAGACCTTTTCTGGGTTGCGCTCGCAGTTGTCCTTGTCGTCGGCGTCTGGTGATGATTCTCGGCACAAAATCTATTTATACTAGTTCGCCCGCGAGAGCCGTGTGGGGGCAGCGCGCGTTTTAGCATTTGTCGTATTGCCATTAGTCTCACTGCTGTTCATTCTCACCGTCGCATTGTTCATCAACGCCATGCCCCGCCAGGAATTCGGATTGGCGGCGGAATCGCCGACAGGACTGCTGCCGTATCAGCGCATCTCGCACGACCAAGTGCACGTGTACGGCGACAAAGTCGAGATCGACATCCCGAACACGCGCTGGGCAAGCTTTGCCGCGACCGGCTCGATGCTTCCCGTGCTCGGGCCCACGGCGCACGCGCTGCAAATCGTCCCCAAGTCCCCTGACGAAATCCACGTCGGCGACATCATCTCGTTCCGCTACGACAATAAAATCATCAGCCACCGCGTCATCAATATCGGCGACGACAAGGACGGCATCTACTTCATCACGAAAGGCGACAACAATCCCGTG
>JBGPHE010000042.1:0-7205 GCA_041484255.1 Candidatus Nanoarchaeia archaeon | reverse complement strand
GCTTCGCGCGTCAATTCTCGGCAGACCCAGACGCCGGTCGGAGTATATCCTTTGTACACTTCGCGGAACACGAACGCACCGGCCTGCTCCTGCTGCGTCTTCAACTGCTCTGCGATAATCTGGCGCTGCGCGTAATAGCAGCCGCCCATGTCTGAGTATTCCTTGCGACCGAAGAAGCTTTCGTGGTCAGAGAACGTGAACGTGCCTGGGCCGAGCGTCTGGTTGAACGCCTCGATTGCCTCGTACTGCCATTGCGTCGGCGTCAGCATCACGGCATAATAATTGTTCATGCCTTGCGACTCGTACACGCGGTACTCGTTGATAATCTGGTTGCGCTTGATGTCGGTCATCGCGTTCTTGCCGATGATGTCGTCCGCAGCGGTAATCGACCAGCGCGTCGGAACCAGCTTGCGGTTCTTTGCGCGGCCAAACGCGCCGACCGACAGCGCTTTCTGAATCGACGTAAAAGGAATTTCTTTCTGCGCAAGGTCGAGAACCGCAGACGAAGCAGTCAAATCAGTATCGTAGTGCGCTTTTTGCAGATCTTTCTGCCACTTGCCTGTCTCAGTCTCCATCCGCGCAAGCTCGGCAGACGGCCCGAACGGCTGGTGGTCTTCGGAAAACGTCACGCCGCGCGGAATTTTCTTGAATTCCGCGTGCGTGTACAATGATTCCCGCGACAATGCGATGTCCTGCAACTGCTGGACATAGCGCCCAGTGTTCGTGATCTCGACCGGCTGCATGCCGCGCAATAATTGCAAGCGGAAATCAATGATGTCCTTCTTGTCATACTGCCCGAGCCATTGTTCGGGCGCATCGTAGACAAAGCTGTCGGGCTCTTTTGCGAGCATCGGGCCTGCAAAGACCTTGGGATAATTAGCCCTGCCGATAAACACGGACGGCGGAGAACTGCCCTCGAACTTCGGGCTGTCCAGCTTCATCGACTGGAACTGGTAGGTCTGCGCGGTCAGCTTCTGCAGGAACGCTTTTTTGCCTAACACAGGCAGAACAAGCGCGATTTTGCTTAAAAGCATTGCCTGTGCGTGACCAGTGATAACGCTTATATACCGCACGAGCACAGAATATCTCATGGAAGAAATGCTCGACGTCATCGACAACCGCGACGAAGTCCTCGGAGAGGCAACGCGGCAGGAATGCCACGAGGAGTTTCTCCGCCACCGCGCCGTGCAAATCTTTGTCTTTGACCCGCAAGGAAGAATCTTTGTCCAAAAGCGCACGAAAACCAAGGACGTATTCCCCGGACTCTACGAAGCATCCTGCTCAGGCCACGTGCAGGCAGGCGAAGCCTACAGCCAGGCCGCAGTCCGTGAGCTCGCCGAAGAGCTCGGCATCACGCACCAAGAGCACGAGCTCAAGAAACTGTTCATCTTCAAGTTCCGCGCCAGCCCGGAGAACGAGATTGTCCAGCAATTCTCCGTTCAATGCGACTGCGTGGGCAAGCTCCAGCCTGAAGAAGTCGAAAGCGGCGAATTCATCGAGTGGAACGAGTTCTTAAGCCGCGTCGAGGCAAACCCGAAACAGTTCACGCCCGGCACGATTGCGGCAGTCGAACGCTACGAACATCAGCACTGAACACACTTGTAAAAGAACGACTTCGCGATTTCTGCGCATACGATATAGCCCAAAATAATGAGTCCTACGTACGCGTACAGCTTGAGGGGCACCGGAACAAAGCCGAAGATGGGCGCCAGAGGCGTGAACGGCAGGAGCGCGGTGAGCGCGATGATGCCCATGGTCGCGATAAACAGCGGAAGGCTCGGCTTGCTGCTGACCAGCGGCCTGCGCGTGCGGATGACGAGCACGATCAGCGCCGCGGAAACGACCGACTCAAAGAACCATCCCGTCTGGAACTGCGCAGGCGAGCTGCGCATCACCCAGCGGAGCGCGACAAAAGTGCAGACGTCAAAGACCGAGCTCAAGAGCCCGAAGACAATCATGAATTTCTTGATGAATTTTATATCCCAGCGCCGCGGCCTCTCGACAAGTTCAGCGTCAACGCTGTCGCGCGCGATGGTGATCTCAGGGAAGTCGGAGAATAGGTTTGTGAGCAGGATTTGCTTGGGCAGCATCGGCAGGAACGGCAGGACCAATGACGCGCCCGCCATCGAGAACATGTTGCCGAAGTTCGCGCTGGTCGCCATGAAGACGTATTTCATGGTGTTCGCGAACGTCGTGCGGCCTTCGCGCACGCCCTGCACGAGCACGCCGAGGTCTTTCTCGAGCAGCACGATATCCGCCGCTTCCTTCGCGACGTCCACGGCCGTGTTGACTGAGATGCCGACGTCAGCAGTGTGTAACGCAGGGGCGTCATTGATGCCGTCGCCCAGATAGCCGACCACATTGCCCGCGGCTTTCAGCGCGAGGATGACGCGCTCCTTCTGCTGCGGCTCGATCTCCGCGAAAACATCTATTTCTCCGACGATGCGCTGCAGTTTCTGGTCGCTGAGCCGTTCCACTTCGCGGCTGACCATCACGCGCGGCTTGCGCATGCCTGCCTCTTCGGCGATTGCCGCGGCGACGTACTTGTTGTCGCCCGTAATCATCTTGAGCGCGATGCCCTGCGCGGAAAGGCGGCTGAGCGTCTGCGCGATGCCCGGCTTGGGCGGGTCAAACAGCACCAGGATGCCAATAAGCGTCATTCCTGACTCGTCCTTGCGCGTAATTGCGTCTTCTGCGACGTCACGCACCGCAATGGCCAGCGTGCGGAAGCCCTGCTCGCCTAGTTCCGCGTACTGTTTCGCTATTGCCTTGGCATGCCTGCTGATCGGGTGCAGTTTTCCCCCAATCTCGACACGCGAGCACGCTGCAAGCACGTTCGGAACGGCTCCTTTCGTGACCATGATGTGCTTATTGCCGTGCTTCAGCAGCACGCTGAGGCGCTTGCGGGTGAAATCGTACGGCACTTCGTCCAGTTTGTGATAGCGCGCCGTGTCAAAGCGCTTTTTCGCGCGCAACTTGATCGCGTCGTCCACGGGATTGCTGAATCCCTCCTGGAACGCCGCGTTGAGATACGCATACAGCAAGGTCTTCTCGCTCAGCGCGCCGGCCGCGTCGCGCGTCGAGTGCACGCGCACGACGCCCTCGGTCAGCGTGCCGGTCTTGTCGCAGCAGAGCACGTTCATGCTGCCGAAGTTCGGAATGGAAGACAGCCGCTTCACGATGACTTTCTTCTCAGCCATCTTCTTCGCGCCGTGCGCAAGGCTGATGGTGGTAATAGCGGGCAACAGCTCAGGAGCGAGCCCCACCGCGATAGCGAGCGAGAACAGCGCGGACTCAAGGATCGGCCGCTGGATGAGCAGGTTGATGACAAACACCGCCGCCGCAAGAAGGATGGTCACTTGCAGCAGGAAATAGCCGAACGTGCGGATGCCGCGCTCGAACTCGGTCTCCGGAGCCTGCGTTTGCAAGCGCTGCGAAAGCTGGCCGAACTGCGTCGACACGCCCGTGCGCGCGATCAGCGCCTTTCCCGTTCCGCTCACGACGTGCGTGCCCATAAAGAGCGCGTTCGTGCGGTGCATGAACGGCGTGCCCGGCGAAACCAGGCCCGGACGCTTGTGCACCGGATACGGCTCGCCCGTTAACGCGGCTTCGTCAGCGAGCAGGTCTTTCGCCTCGAGCACGCGGCAGTCTCCCGGCACCGTGTCGCCTGCTGAAAGAATGACGACGTCGCCGACAACGGTTTCTGCGAGCGGAATGCGCTGCTCACGGCCGTCGCGCAGCACCGTCACCTGCGTCGCGACCATCGCGCGCAGTTTCTCGATTGCGCGTACTGCGCCGCGCTCCTGCCAGAAACCGAGCGCGCCGCTTGCAATCACGATAACCAAGATAATGATTGAGTTCCCTGCATCGCCCAAAAAGAACGCGAGTATCGCCGCGCCAAGCAGCAACAGGATGAGTGGCGAGGAGAACTGCGAGAGGAAGAGCCTGATGTCGGACGCATTCTGGTTTTCCGCAATGCGGTTCTGGCCCGCGCGCTGCAAGCGCTGCTTGGCTTCCGCAGAAGAAAGACCGTGCGGCGAGCTGCTGCTATGCCTCAGCAGTTGCGCAACAGGAATGCTCCAAAATTCAGCCGGCACAGTACACCTCTTTTGCGAGAATAAGGCTCCTTTGCGTATTTAAATACTACGCCACCGCCCGGATTTGAACCGGGATATCCGTAAGGAAACAGGTTTTCGAGACCTGCGCATTACCAGGTTGTGCCACGGTGGCAATACGCTTGCTTCATTCTGAAGCATTTTTAAACCTTCCCCTCATTCCAGCAGTATGGCAAAGCATCGGCGCAAGAAATGGCGCGTCTACCAGCTGCTCGTCGCAACGGGCAGCGTGAAGAGCAAGGAAGAAGCAGCAGAGCTCGCGCACACCGGCAAAATCACGGTCAATGGCGACGTCATGCTGAGCCTGTTCTACCAAGTGCATCCGTTCAAGGACGATGTGCGCGTCAATGGCAAAAAAATCGAGCTCAAGGAGAACCGCGGCTATTTCGCGCTCAACAAGCCCGAAGGCCTGGACACGACCAAGATGAACATGCTCAAGTTCATCCGCGGCAAAGTTCCCGAACAGGATTTCTATTCGTACACGCCGGTCGGCAGGCTTGACCGGAACACGACCGGATTGATCCTTATCACGAACGACGGCAGGCTTGTCCGCAGAGTCCTGAACCCGCTGACCAAGCGCGCCAAAGTGTATCGCGCCGTCGTGCAGGGCAAGGTGACTGAGGAAGAAGCCGACAAACTGCGCAAAGGCATTGAAATCATTCTCGAAGACGACGAAGGAATGCGGCCGTATACGACCATGCCCGCGCAGATACGCATCCTGCACGCCACGCCGCACGAAAGCGAGATCGAGATCAGCATTATCGAAGGCAAAAAGCGGCAAGTGCGCAAGATGTGCCGCGCTGTCAACCATCCCGTGCGACAGCTGAAGCGTATTTCCATCGCGAAACTGCAATTGGGCACGCTCAAAGAACGCCAGGTCAAAGAATACTCCAAGGAAGACATCTACCGCCTGCTGTTCGAGTAGAAACAATTATAAAAGAGCAAACCGCCGCGCAACGCATGAAGAAAGCACTCCTTTGCATTGCAGTCCTTCTCATCCTGCTCGTCCCTGTTGTTTTTGCCGACGAGGCAGAATTCACGATCGAGAACGAATACCTGCGCGCGCACTTCCGCCCTGATGTCGAAGCGGTAACCGCGGCCTGGATGGTCGCGATTCTCGGCGCGGTTGCCATTCTGTTGCTCGCGCTCAAGAAATGGCATCATTTGCCCAAGAAACAGCACACGTTCGCATTCCTCGCGACAACGCTCGTGAAAGTCGCTATTTTGCTTGTCGTAGTCTATATGCTCTGGTCGACGTACAGCTACATGTTCTCCGGCGTTTCCAAGACAGGACTGGTCGTCTGCAACGCGGAGAACTGCTCGCTCTCCGTGCACTGGCACGCCTATCTCGATTCCATGACCGCGTGCGGCAAGGCCGTCGAGCGCCCGTGGGAAACCGGCGACCTGTCTGACGCGCACACGCACAAGGACAACCGCATTCATGTGCACACGCTCTTTGCCGTCGACCCGCAGACGCACGAGATTCTGGACAAAAGCAAGTTCACGCTCGGCGATTTCTTCAACGCAATCAAATGGAAGTTCAACGCGACGTGCTTCAAGGACGCGTGCGACTGCAATGGCGCCCCTGCGCAGACGCATGTCCGCGTGAACGGCAACGACGCACCCGGCGATGTCCGCGCAGTCACGTGGAAAGACGGCGACCGCATCACGATCGAGTTCGGATAGGTTTTTATAGACCCTTCACGAGAACAAACGCATGGCTCCCGAGCTTTTTATCCATGGCGCACTTGAATGCATCGCGCTCGCGCTGCTCGTGCTCGCTGGCATTTCGTACGCGCGCGACCGGCATCCGCGCTTCAGGTATGTCTTTCTCGCATTCCTCATCTTCTTCCTCAGGCAATCGTATATGCTCTGGTCAGTCTTTGCAACCGGAGTCCACGGTGCGCCGCTCATCACCGACATACTGGACGTTGTGATGGTCACGCTCTTCCTGCTGGCGGTGAAAGCATGACCACGCGCGCCCTCGTTTATGATACGATTGAACGCTTTCCCGGAATGCACTTCCGCGAACTCGTGCGCGCGACCGGCCTTGCCATCGGCCAATTGCAATACCACGTGCACGCGCTCGCCAAGGCGCACGACATCGTCGCATACCGGCTGTTCCGGCACATGCGCTACTGCACGCCTGCGATCCAAGAACCTGACCGCGCGCTGTTGGGCGTGCTCCGCCTTCCTGTGTGTAAGAACATCGTCATCCACCTGCTGGACCATTCTGGCGCGCACTGCGGCCAGCTGAGCGCGCACGTCAAGGTCGCGCCCTCCACGTTCAGCTGGTATGTCGCGCGGCTGGAGAAGCTCGGCATCGTCGCGAAGGAGCGACACGGCCAGCGCAACTGCGTCCACCTGTGCGAACCTGAGCGCGTCAAGGATATCCTCGCGCACTACCGCGAAAGCTTCACCGAGCGCTCGGTCCGCGGATTCATGGACGCCTGGCGCCCGCGATAACGCTTCGAGTTCTGTACCACGACACTTATAAGACTGCAGAAGGCAGTCTCGTGCATGAAGAAGAACAGTTCTGCGAAACGCTCATCCCGGAAAAAGCCTGCGACACGCAAACCCATCGCGCGCCGCGGCAAACACCTCCTGCCTGCGCAGGCGTCTCGAGCGCCGCGTATGGCAGAACCGCGCAGCGCTCCTGTACCGCGCCAGGCGCGCGACGAGCCGCGCAAGACCTTTCTGAACGACGTCGTCGAGAAGGAGCAGCGCAGGCCTGAAGAGCAGCCGCACGCGGATGCCGCATACGAGTCGCGCCGGCAGGATAAACGCGCGTACGAGCAAGAACGCAAATACGAATCGCAGCGCAGCTATCACAAAACCGAAGCAAAACAAGGGCTGGAAGAGAAAACATACAGTCCTGCGAGCAACACCGTGCATCTGGCGAAGTACGAACAGACGCCCAAAGCGCACGAGGCGCCACGCGCATACCAGGAACGCAAGGAGCACCGTCACGCGCACATCGATGACGTCGCAGGAGCGCATCACGCCGCGCTCAAAGAGAAGCCCGCAGAAAACATGCTCACGCAGACGCAGAAGAACGAGAGCTATTGCCCGTCGCACGGCAAGACCTGC
>JBGPHE010000041.1:0-7215 GCA_041484255.1 Candidatus Nanoarchaeia archaeon | reverse complement strand
ATGGAAAAGATGGGACTGACGTCTGGACTTTCGCCTTTGTCCGTCGCTGCTTCGACGCTGTATATTGCAGCTCAGCAGGAGAAGGAAAAGCGCACCCAGCGCGAGTTCGCCGAGATCTCCGGCGTCACCGAAACCACGCTCCGAAACAGGTGCAAGGACCTCGTCCGCGCGCTGAAAGTCAAGGGCAAGTAATTTTTTATTTTTCCCATGAACCACTACACGCTTCACTCGTTGGACACGGAGAAGGTCAAGCGCCTGACGTTGGAAACTGCGGACAAGCGAACTATCGTCGCTGAGAACACGGAAGACCTCGGCCGCAAGCTCGCCGAAACCGAGCATTCTGCGCCGAATATCAAGCTCGACAGGCACTGCGAGGAATATCTCCCGCTTGCCGCAGAACAGATTCTGAGCGCGTACGCGCGCTTCAAGCCGCAAGTCAAGGCGCAGGTGTAAACAATGCCTGAACTCCAGACCCTCCGCGACTATTTCACGAACACGCTGCAGGCCAAGACGAATGATTACTGCTCGGCAGGCGACGGGCACGTCGAGGATTTCATCGTGACCATTCCGTCCGGGAACGCCAAGTCATTGGACGCGCGCACCGCAGAGTTCTACAATGCGCAGGGATTTGAGCTCAATGTTACGAAAACGAGCAAAACGTTTGCCTCGACATTCCAGAAGGGCAAGAAAACGCACATCGTGAACATCTCCTACGCGCACGGCAGCGAGGACCGCGCCACGCAGAGCTATTTCGTGACCGTCATCGACATGGATAAGTTCAGCGCCGACTGCGCACGAAGCCCTCGAAGGTAATATTTATATAGCTGTTCGCGTCGCTGTTCGCTATGAACAAAACAGCAATTCTCGCGTTATTGACGATTTTGACACTGCTCGTCGCGTGCGCGCCCAAGGTGGCGATGCCCGCATCTCCCGAAGCGGCTCCTGCCGCTTCCGAAGAGCCTCCTGCTCCTGAAGCAGCTCCTGCAGAACCTGCAGCGCCGGTTGAGAACACCAGCGCAGCCCCTGCCGCAGTGCCTTCGAACGATCCGGTTATCGTCGGCAAACTGACCGCAGAGCAGCGCGCGGAGCTGTCCAACCAGCTCGCGACCGTTGCGGCGACGGCAGACATGCTCGGCCACAGCATCGCAGACCTGCAAGTCTATGCGCAGAAGAGCAACCAGGCATTGGTCGCTCCGACAAACCAGTTCAAGAAGCTCTTTGACGACGGCGCAGTCATGCTGGCCACCATTCAGGGTCAGGCTGCCGCCGGCGACGAACAAGTTGACGAGAACACCGTGAAGTTCCGCGAGCAGCTGGACGGCATGGTCGTGATGGTCTCGAACATCGAGAACGTTGCGGCGCTGTCGACCGACGAGACGCTCTTGACGATGCTGGACAGCATCACCGAGGACGTCGGCCAGATGGAGCAGGACTACAAGTTCGGCTACATTGCCGCGCTGGAGCAGTTCACGAACGCGGACCTGGAAAGCAACCCGTACTACTCGCCTATCGAGGCAAGCACGGACACGGCGCTGATGCAGGGCTATAACGTTCAGAAGAGCGACTTGGACGCGGTCGAAGCCGCAGCCCAGGCAAGCATGTTCGCTCCTGAAGGACAGCAGCCGACGCAATAATTTCTTTCTTTTCTCTTTTTCTTTCGTTTTATTTAAAAAAATAAGAAAAAAGGCTCTACTTTTGCTTCCGGTAGTTCGGGTGGCGCTCGTCCAGCGGCCTGAGGAACCATTCGGTCTTGCGCATCCGCTCAAAGTCGTCCTTGGCGCGGTAGACGGGTGTGTTCTTTACCAGGTTTTCGACGCGGTAGCGCTGCGACATCGGCGTGTCTTTCATCCTGCCGAGCATGTCGTTGACAAACTCGTAGTTCTCGCCGAGGCGCGTTCCTGCGGTATCGCCTTCCTGCTGCTTGACCCTCAGCGCGTCCGCGTTCCTGACCTTGCGCAGGTGGTCAATGGACTTCTGGATGCCGCGCTCGTCGTTCACGTACAGCGCGTTCAGGAGCTGCTTGTTGTATTCCTCGCGGAACTGGCGCATCGGAAGCTTGCGCATGATGCCTTCGCGGTCCGCGACCGTCCAGTTCCTTTCGACGAGCTTTTGCTCGATGGTCATGTCCTGCGCGGGAACGTCGCCCGTGTAGAAGCGGGCAGGCTCGTGCTTTTGCGTGATGTCCAGCGCGCAATGGTACGTCTTCTGGTACAGCTTGCGCGCGTCTTCTGCCTGGCGGTCGACCTTGTTCGGTTTGTCGGGCTTCCTGCCGGTCGCGAGCCACTGCAATTCCTCGGCGATGCTGCCGGCGATGCCTTTTCTCGGCTGAGAACGCATCTGCAATTGGTAGGCGCCGAGCAGGGACACCATTCCCGCGTCGACGAGGTGCGGATAGGTCTTGAGGTACTGCCATGCCTGTCGCACGTCCAGCGGAAGCTCGTCGTCTTTGGCGCGGTGCGCGAACCAGTTCAGCTCGTTCCGGTTCTTGCCCGGATCGAGCGCGGCAAGCAGCGCGGAGAATTCGCCTTTCGCGATCTCCTTGCCTGCCTTGAGGACGTCGAGCTCGCGCATTGCGGCGAGGTTGACATTATTGCGCTCGGCGAGCTTCTTGTAGTACTCAGGCATGGTCTTGAGCAGCGCAGGAAGCGTCTTTTCCATCTTTGCGTACTGTTTTTTCGCCTGTTTCTGCGGCATCCTGAGCATTTGCGGCATTTCCGGGTCGTTGATGATGCCTTTGTACAGCAGGAGTGTGTTGAGGTGGTCGATGCCGACCAGCATTTCGCTGTCCAGGCGGGTGCCGTTCAGGTAGCCGGACTGCACTTTGGTGCCGTCCTGCTTGGCGATGGTGTAGCCGACCTGGTAGCCCTGCACCAAGCGCTGTCCGCTGAACGCGCCGCGGCCGATTTCCTCGCGCGCGTCGCCGTTGCCGGTGTGGCTGCCCTGAATCTTCGGCCCGATGGTCACGTCGACGCTTTTGTCGACGTTGCGCAGCCCTTTGGCCTGCACGGCCTTGGCGATGCCGCGGAGCATCGCGATGCCTTCGGTGTTGTTGCCGCGCGCGAAATAGTCGCGCAGATACGCGACATTCTTCCCGAGCGTTGAGCGTCCGTCGAACGATTGCGCAAGCAGCTCGTCGAGTGCCTGCGCTTCCCCTTCTAATTTCCGTTGTTTCATGCTCTTCATGGGGTCTCCGGCGGCATATTAATTTGTGTGGTGATAGTATTCACCACACTAATGAGCGCAATGTTTAAATAGGCAAAAGCAGGAGAGCGGCGTATGCCTGAAATCGACGACAAGAAGAAGAAAAAGCACGAGCTCCAGAAGGAGTTCGAGCAGATCGAGGAGACTCCCGAGGTGCACGACGAGAAGCACGTCGGCGACAGCGAGCAGGCCGCCAAAGAAGTCGTCGCGAAGGAAGAGGAGCTCGACGCGGACGAAGAGCACCATAAAGACGAGGAGAAGGAAGAGGAAGAGTGATCAGTAATCAATGCCCTTCTCTCCCTTGAGTTTCTTAGGCCCTTTAACCATCACGACCTCATTGACGTAATCCGCGCGCCAGATGAGCTTGGGCGGCGCATAGCGGCCCGTCAGATAGACATGCACGGAAGCAGGCACTTTGTCTAGGAATTTCAGGACGTCTTCGGTTTTCACCAATCCGACCGCGCAGGCGAGGTTGACCTCGTCGAGCACGAGCAGGAACGGCTTTTCTTTCGCTTTCTTTGCAGCAAATGCCAGCGCTTTTTTCGCAAGGTCCTTGTCGGCTTTGGACGGGTTCTTCAGGTCAATCCATTCTTTCCTGCCGAACTGCTCGATTTCGTAGAGCGGCGCGAGCTTTTTGCGTATTTTGTATTCGCCGACCGCGTCGCCCCAGCCCTTCATGAACTGGACGATGACGGTCTTGTAGCCGTGGCCCATCGCGCGCAATGCGACGCCGAGCGAAGAAGTGGTTTTGCCCCAGCCATTGCCAGTCCAGAGATAGACTGGTGCTTTTGCGGTTGTTTTCATCGTCAGAACGGGCACGTGTTGCCCGGGCAGCCGCCGGAGAACTCTTCCTCGACGGTGACGTGTTCCTGCGGCTGTTTGCCGACGTACAGGACTTGCTCTTTCTTGCTGCCGTAGCGGAAGACGGTCGTGCCTTTGCACTTGAGCTTGTGTGCGAGCTTGTAGATCGCCTCGACGTCCTGCGGTTTCGCGTTTGCGGGCAGATTGACGGTCTTGCTCACCGCGTTGTCGGAGAACTTCTGCCACGCGGCCTGGTGCTTGACGTGCCAGTCGGGCTTGATGTCGAAGCTGGTCACAAAGAGCTTCTTTGCCTCGGCAGGGATGCCTGCGACGCTTTGCACGCTGCCCTGCTTGGCGATTTTGACCATCAACTGCTTGCTGTAAAAGCCGCGCTCGCGGGCGAAGGACTCGAAATACTTGTTGACTTCGAGGAGCTTGACGCCGCCCATCACGTCGCGGACGAACGAGACCGCGAAGAACGGCTCGATGCCCGACGTGGAGTCGGCGATGATGCTGATGCTGCCCGTGGGGGCGATGCTCGTCGCGGTCGCATTGCGCAGGAACTTGTATTTCTTGGCGTAGATTGAGCGCGGCAGGTTGGGGAAGCTTCCGCGTTCCTCGCCGAGCTCGACGGACTTCTTGCGGCTTTCATCCTGGATGAATTTGGCGACTTTTTCGGCGAACTCGAGCGCCTTATCGGAGTCGTACTTGATTCCGCAGCGCGAGAGGCATTCCGCCCAGCCCATCACGCCCAGCCCGATCTTGCGGTTGGCTTTGGCGACCTGCTCGATTTCCGGCATCGGCCACTTGTTGGCGTCGATGGTGTTGTCGAGGAAGTGCGTTCCGACGCGCACGGCGTGCTTAAGCTTGTCCCAGTGGAGCTTGCCGTTCTTGACCATGCGCGCGAGGTTGATGCTGCCCAGCGTGCACGGCTCGTACGGCAGCAGCGGCACTTCGCCGCACGGGTTGGTGGTCTCGATCTGGCCGACCTGCGGCGTGGGCTGCTTGCGGTTGATTTCGTCGATGAAAATGATGCCGGGATCGCCGCATTCCCACGCGGCGTTGACCAATTGCGCCCAAAGCTCTTTTGCCTTGACTTTGCGCGCGGCCTGCTTGGTGCGCGGGTTGACGAGCTCGAACTCCTGGTCTTTGGCGACGGCGTCCATGAACTTGTCCGTGACCGCGACCGAGACGTTGAAATTCGCGAGCATGCCTTCGCGACGCTTGGCCGCGATGAATTCCTCGATGTCCGGATGGTCGATGGGCATGACGCCCATGTTTGCGCCTCTGCGCTTTCCGCCCTGCTTGATGACTTCGGTCGCCTTGTCGAAGATCGTCATGTAGCTGACCGGTCCTGACGCGACGCCTTGCGTGCTGCGGACACGGTCGCCTTTCGGCCTGAGGCGTCCGAACGAGAATCCGGTTCCGCCTCCGCTTTGGTGGATAAGCATGGCGTTTTCGAGCGTGTGGAAGATGCTGCGCAAATCGTCGTCGATAGGAAGCGCGAAACACGCGCTCAGCTGGCCGAGCGAGGTTCCGGCGTTCATCAGCGTCGGCGTGTTCGGGAGAAAGTGCAGGTTGGAAAGAACGTCGTAGAATTCCTCTTCTGCTTTCTTGACGCTCTTGCTGTACGTCGCCTCGACTGTCGCGACTGCTTTGGCGACGCGGTGGAACAATCGGCTGGGCGTCTCGATAATCGCGTTCTGCTCGTTGCGGAGCAGGTAGCGCTTGGCGAGAACGATGATCGCGTTCGTGCTCAGACCGAGGTCGTCGCGCACGCCGTACACGGTGCGGAAGCCGACGGCTTCCTTGTGCGTTTTGCGGTGCTCAAGGTATGCCTTGGCTGCCTGCGGCAGTTTGTTCTTCGCGAGGACTTCGAGAATGACGTCGGTGATGTCTTTTACTGTTGCGACAACGCCTTTGGGAATCTGCTTTTCGAGCGTTTCAGTGACCTGCTGGCTGAGTTTTTTGGCGAGCTTGGGGTTCTTGTGCCTTGCAGAAATCAGGGCGTTTTCCAGCGATTTTTCGAGCTTTTGGGCTTCAAAAGCAACGATAGAGCCGTCTTTTTTCCTGATTTGGACAACTTTAGGCATAAACTCGCACTACCCCCTAATACCGCTGAAATCAGCTTAATGGCGGTTTTTATTTAAATGTTTCGACGATAAGTCGATTAATTACACTATGGAAGATAATTATGGAACACCACTAATTAGTGGTTAAAAACAGAAAGGTTTTAATACGGACGGGTCTTTTGCAGGAATGTGAGTGAAGATGTTTTGGACTAAAAGCATACAACGCAAACAGGAAGACCTTGAGCGCTATCTCGGCAAGCTCAAGACGAACGGCGTCCAAGACATCACGCTGCTTTTCCGCGGCACTGCGCCGAAGGACAATCTCTACCGCATCAGGCACTGGATGTACGAGAAGAACGAGAGCGCCCGGTACGAAATCAGCGCGCAGGACGTCAATGTCAAGAAAGTGAAGATCACCGAGTCGCCCGCGGTGCTCGCAAGCGTCGATGCCTATGTCTCCGAAATCAGACAGCTGCGCGGACAGGGATTCTCAGTCACGCCCGAAGTGCAGACGCTGGCCAAGCACGGCCATATCGCGATGCGTATTGTGTACGAGACAAACGAGCTCGCCGAGAAAGTCCAGGACGCGCTGAAATCGCTGCGTTAACAGCAGCCTTCGCCGCCGACGCAGATGTGCTTGTCCGCAGGCATGAATGTCTGCCCGCATTTCTCGCACTGAGAACGTTTTTGCAACGGTTTCTGGAATAAGTTGCAGTCTTTTGCCGCGCATTTCTTCGCGCCGGCCTTGAATTGCTCGTCGGTCGCGACGCCATTGCACTCGCCTTCGCAGATGTAGACTGTTTTGCTCATGCTTGTTTGGCGACTTCGATCAATAATTTCAATCCTTCGACCAGCCGCGGGCCGGGACGGTTCAATAAACTGTCGTCGAGAATAAAAACATTTCCTTTTTGGATGGCGTCTAATTGTCCCCAGCCATCGCGCTGCACGACGGATTGCTCGTCGGCTTTCGTACCGAATCCGCACCACGCCAACACGATTGCGTCAGGATTGAATCGCTGCACGTCTTCGGTCGTGATCGGGGCGGAATACTGGCCTGATTTGACCATGCTTTTGCAGCCGATGAGCTGCAGCAGGTCAGGAACCCAGTTTGCCGACGCGGTCGGAGGCTCGTTCCATTCCT
>JBGPHE010000040.1:0-7450 GCA_041484255.1 Candidatus Nanoarchaeia archaeon | reverse complement strand
CCACGTCGGCGACATCATCTCGTTCCGCTACGACAATAAAATCATCAGCCACCGCGTCATCAATATCGGCGACGACAAGGACGGCATCTACTTCATCACGAAAGGCGACAACAATCCCGTGCAGGACCCGATCCTCGTGCGGTTCGACCAGGTCGACCGTATTCTTGTCGGCATCCTCTACTAAAAGCTTTTATACTTCTCCGCGCCAATATTTCGTATGGCAGAATACAAGCAAGTCATCCTCGTCCGCGACGATTTGAAGCTCACGAAAGGCAAAATGGCAGCGCAGGCGAGCCATGCGTCCGTGGAAGCAGTCCTCCGCTCGGACAAAGACGACGCGACCGTCTGGCGCAACCAAGGCATGAAGAAAGCAATCCTCAAAGTCGCCGACGAGAAAGAGCTCCGCGCGTACAAGCAGCACGCCGAAGACGCGGGACTCATCGTGGCATTAATCACGGACGCAGGCCATACGCACTTGTCGCCCGGCACGGTCACCTGCCTCGGCATCGGCCCGGACAAAGCCGACAAAATCGACAAGATAACGGGTAATTTGAAGCTCATCAGCTGAATTCCCGTCCAATACTAAGATTTATAAACCCCTTCTTGATTTTGCAAGCTATGGTTAGTTTCAAGGTGGTCATCGGAACCAAGGAAGGCAAGTGCCTGCAGAAGGAAATCCCCGAAGCAGACGCGAACGCATTCCTCGGCAAGAAGGTCGGCGACAAGGTCGCCGGCGAAGTCATGGGCTTTACCGGCTACGAATTCGTGATCACCGGCGGCTCCGACTACGCGGGCTTCCCGATGCGCCAGGACATTCCCGGCGTCGGAAGGAAGCGCATCCTCGCCGTCGAGGGAATCGGCCTGAAGAAAATCGCGAACGGCATCCGCGTCAGGAAGACCGTCTGCGGCAATACCATCCACCCGAAGATCGCGCAAATCAACCTCAAAGTCACGAAGGCCGGAAGCACGCCGCTGCCGATGCCCGCGCCCAAGCCCAAGGAAGAAAAGAAGGAAGAGAAGAAATAATTCTCGCTTTTTGTCAGAAGCTTTTTAAGCTTTAAATACCTCGCTGTGCTATGGTGCACAAGACGCTCGAGCTGCTTGCGGTCGAGGACACTGCGGACATACGTTCGCTTATCGTCGACTGGCTTACCACGCCGACCGATCTGCAGTACCATTTCTCGCCGATTGTCGTCGACTCGACCGCCGCCGCGCTGAGAAAGCTCGACAGCGGCTACCGCCCGAAGGTCGTGCTCAGCGACTACCGTCTCAAGGGCGACACGATGAGCGGTTTGCCATTCCTCGAGCGCGTCGTCGACTACGGCCCGCGCATCGCGCGCATCCTGTTCACGTCGGACGACAATCCCGAATTGGCCAAGCTCGCGCGCAATGCGGGCATCTCGTTCCTGTACAAGGACGCCGCGAAATGGCGCGACCTGAAGAAGAACATCGTCCGCGCCATCGCGTGACGCATTTGTGGCAACAGGTTTTTATGCTTCTTCCGCATTCTCCCGCGTATGTTAGATGTCCTCGTCATCGAGCCAACATCGTTTCTCCGCACCTCGCTCGAGGGAAGCTTCCATGATTTCGACCGGCAGATGCCGCAGATGCTGAGCGTCCAGTATCCCGCGACGCACGCCGACGCGCTCGCGCTCATCCAAGGCGGCTATCTGCCCACCGACCTGGTCATCGACACCGACCTTGTCCCGTTCTCGTCCTACTCCGACATGATTGTCGCGATCAAGAAAGTGCGCACGTTCGGGCTCGGCGAGCGCGACAGCCTGCAGTTCCACCGCCACGCCAAGGACTGCAAGCTGCCGTACGAATTCGTCATGAAGCGGCCGGACAAGCTCAAGGCGCTGCCGTACATGATCGCGCTCAACAAGCAAAGCTGCTGAGCCGAGAACATTTATATAGCGTCTTCTGGTCGGTTCAGGCATGGCTTTGGTGCAGTTCTATCCCGTCGATGCGACGTATCACATCGTGAACGGAAAAGCGCAGGTGTATCTGTTCGGCAGAACTCCTGACGGCAAGCAAATCTGCGTTATTGATGCGAATGTCGAGCCGTACTGCTACGTCATCCCGAAGCCGGGCGAAGATCCGTCTGCGGCATTGCTCGCGCTCAAGGGCGAACAGCACGGCCAGCAGTATTCTATCGTCCGCGTCGAGCCCGTGCAGAAGAAATTCCTCGAACAGCCCGTGGACGCGCTCAAAATCTTCACGAACGTTCCCAAGGCGGTCGCCGCGCTCAAGGACGACATGCGCGCCACGGCTGGCGTCAAGACCGTGCATGAAGCAGACATCCTCTTTGTGCGCCGCTACCTCATCGACAAAGGCATCATGCCGATGACGCTCGTGCAGGCAGAATGCGAGCCTGCGCAGGCGAACCTCAAAGTTCCCGCCTTTCGCGCGACAAGCATCGCGCAGGCCAGCGACGCAACGCTCAAGCCCAAAGTGCTCGCAGTCGACATCGAAACGTACAATCCTGAAGGCAAGCACGTCGTCGCCGAGCGCCATCCGGTCGTGATGCTCGCGCTTGCCGGCGACAATTTCAAGAAAGTGCTCACGTGGAAACGGTTCGACAACGCAGACAAGTTCGTCGAGTTCCTGCCGAGCGAAGCAGACCTGCTCGACCGCTTTAAAGAACTGGTCGAGGAATACGCGCCCGACATCATCACAGGCTATTACTCCGACGGGTTCGACTTCCCGTATCTCTCCGTCCGCGCGCGCAAGAACAGAATCGCGCTCACGCTCGGCCTGGACAACAGCGAGATGCGCATCGAAGGCCGCGGCAACACCACGGCGAAAATCACCGGCATCGCGCACGTCGACGTCCTGCGCGTCATCCGGCGACTGTTCGCCAAGACGATGGAAACCGACGTCTTCACGCTCGATGCAGTTTCGAACGAATTGCTCGGCAAGGGCAAGCACAAGATCGACGTCAACCTGCTCGCGTCTGCATGGGACGCGAACGACGCCAAGATGCTCAACGAGTTCGCCGTGTACAACCTGCAGGACGCGGTCCTGACGTACGAGCTCGCCCAGCTGACGCTTCCCAACCTCATCGAGTTCGTCAAAATCGTCAACCAATTGCCGTACGACATCAACCGCATGGGATTCTCGCAACTCGTCGAGTGGTACGCGATGAAGTGCGCGTTCGCGCTCAACGAAATCGCGCCGAACAAGCCAGGCTACCACGAACAGACGAAGCGCATGCACGACCGCGTCAAGGGAGCGTTCGTGTACGAGCCCAAGCCAGGACTGTACGAGGACATGGCCGTCTTCGACTACCGCTCGCTGTATCCGAGCATCATCGCGTCGCACAACATCTCGCCCGGCGTCAGAAACTGCGCGTGCTGCGAAACAACCGCGCCCAAAATCGAGACCGGCAGAGGCACATTCTGGTACTGCCAGAAACGCAAAGGATTCGTCAGCGGCGTCATCGAAGACTTGATCACCCGCCGCGCCGCGATCAAGAAAGCATTGAAGACCAACAGCGCTGATCCGTTGCTGAACGCGCGCAGCCAGGCGCTGAAAGACCTCGCGAACTCGTTCTACGGCTATCTCGGATTCTCGGTCGCGCGCTGGTATGACATCGCTTCCGCGGAAAGCACGACTGCATGGGGCCGGCAGTACATCACCAACGTCATCGACCAGGCAAAACAGCAGGGATTCCAGGTCATTTATTCCGACACCGACTCCGTCTTCCTCACCTTGAAGGGTAAAACGCGCGACGATGCCAAGAAATTCGTCGACGAAGTCAACGAGCACCTGCCCGGACTGATGGAACTGGACTTTGAAGGCTATTATCCTGCGGGAATATTCGTCTCGGTCAAGTCCAGCGAGGCCGGCGCCAAGAAGAAATACGCGCTGCTCAACTCCAAAAACCAGCTCAAGATCGTCGGATTCGAGACCGTGCGCAGGAATTGGAGCCCGATCGCCAAAGAAGTGCAGAAGCGCGTGCTCGAAATCCTGCTGATGGAGCGCAAGCCCGAAACCGCATTGACGTACTTGAAGTCCGTCGTCGACGGCGTCAAGCAGAACAAGCTCCCGCTCGAGAACTTCATCATGCACACCGCGCTCAGCAAGGACATCAGCGAGTACGGAAACGCAGGACCGCACGTCGCTGCTGCTCAACGGTTGCAGGCGCGCGGCACGCCGGTGCAGCCGGGCGAGCTCATCCGCTTTGTCATCGTCAAAGGCAAGGGCCTCATCCGCGACAAAGTGCGGCTGCCTGACGAAGCGCAGCAGTCAGACTACGACCCGGACTACTACGTCAACAACCAAATCCTGCCCGGCGTCGAGAAAATCTTCGAAGTCTTCGGCATCGACGTCCACAGCCAGTTCACCGAGAAGGCGCAGAGCAATTTGAGCAAGTTTTTCTGAAGGTTTAAAAACCGTGCCCGTTCTTCGCGCTGTATGTCGATTGATTCGGTCGTGAGTGAAGTGCGCGGAGCGCTCTACCAGCAGAATCTGGACAGGCATTACGCGATTGAGCCGGTCCCCGCGACCACGGTCGCAGGCTTGTTCTATGTCGCGCTCAGGATGCACAACACTGAGACCAATGCGCCGCAGGACATCTTCCATGTCTATCCCGAACCGCGCGTCGCCATCCACTTGTACGAATCCTGGGACACTGAATCGCTCTTTATGGACTGCCCGTGGAACCGCCGCATCGTGCTTGCGCGCAGCGCGCTCCGCCAGCACGGCTACGCCATCGCCAAGAAGCTGTTCAAACACGTGCAGGACGACGAAGTCCTGCGCGCGCTGCAGGTCTTTGATGATGCGGCAAAGAAAAGTATTTAAGCGAGTTCTTGTTTCGGCAACGCATGACTGATTTGTTCCGCTGGACGCTCGGCGCGTCATTTCTCGTTTTGATCCTCACCGGCATCCTGAACGTGCTCGGCGGCCGCGTCTGGCTGCAATGGGCGGTCATGGCCGTCATCGCGCTGTTCGCGCTCATCCGCGGCGTGCAAAAGTACGGCGTTCCCGACTCGGCGTTCCGCAGCGGCGCTGCCCTGATGCTCGCGTCGCTTGCCGCGCTGCTCATCGGCTCCTCGGTGCAGGAATGGCTCGAGCTCGTCATCATCATCGTCCTGTTCGTCGTCGTGTATTACGTCGGCGGATTCATCGCAAGCCGTATCCAGAGAATGCCGCAGGACGAAGAGCGCGAGGATTGGCCTCCGAAGCGCGAAGAAGGCGAGCAGCTCAACGAAATCCCTGAAGGCATGCAGCCTGAGCCCGCAGAGCCGCAGGAAGTCACCGAGCCCGCGCCCCGACGCAGAATCAGGTAATTCTTTTAATTTTATATAAAAACGTATTTATACTCAGCTGCCTTTATCCTCTTTATTCCGTTCTTTCAATCGGTGGCAAGAAACCAAGCGCGAAAGCGGTGAGCACAACAATGGATCCTATCAACTTTTTCAACGCAACGGCCTATCTCGAACCGCACTGCCCGCGGTGCGCGCACATCATCTCGTACGGCATCACGACCGAATGGTCGGACAAGGAAGAGGCGCACGTCTGCAAGGAATGCCATACAGTGCTGCGCTGAGCAAAAGCTTATATAATCGCTTTTGCCCTGCATTCTTATCGAGGTGACCTGTGCCCATCAAAGGACTCCTGAATCCATCCAACTGCATGTTTCTTCTGGTCGATTACCAGCCGCAAATGCTGTTCGCGGTCCATTCAATCGACGGGCAGTCATTGATCAACAACGCGACCGGGCTTGCCAAGACCGCAAAACTGTTCAAGATTCCGACCGTTCTCACGACCATCGCCGCGAAAACATTCAGCGGAAACACGTTTCCTGAAGTCGCGCACGTTCTCGCAACAAAGCCCCTTGACCGTTCCAGCATCAACTGCCTGCAGGACAAGACCGTGTCTTCGGCGGTGAAGAAAACCGGCAGGAAGAAAATAGTCATCGCAGGGCTGTGGACCACGCTCTGCGTCGGCATGCCCGTCATCCAGGCGCTCGAGGAAGGCTACGAAGTCTATTTCGTCGTGGACGCCTGCGGCGACGTGAGCACGGTCGCGCACGACATGGCCGTGCAGCGCATGATCCAGGCAGGGGCGGTTCCGGTGACGTGGCTGCAGGTCCTTCTGGAGCTGCAGCGGGACTGGGCGCACAAGGAAACGTACGACGCTGTCCTCAAAATCTGCACCGAGCACGCCGGAGCGTACGGCAGCGGCATCCGCTACGCGCACGACATGCTCTGAACGCTTCTTTGCGCGCATAGCTTTAAATAGCGTTTCTCAACAGAAAACCGTATGCACGCACTCCCGTTCGAGAAGCGCCGCGCGAAGATTCTCGTCAAGCGCCAGGCCGAGACCGACGTGAAGTACGGCTGCGCTCCTGAAAAGCGCCCTGCGGACGAGCTCATCCAGTACGGCATCGTCAACCTCAACAAGCCTGCGGGCCCGACGTCGCACCAGGTTTCCGACTACGTCCAGCGCGTGCTGCACATCGACAAGGCAGGCCATTCCGGCACGCTCGACCCGGGCGTCACGGGCGTGCTGCCGACCGCGCTGGGGCGAGCAACGCGTATCGTGCAAATGCTGCTCACCGCAGGCAAGGAATACGTCGGCGTGATGCACCTGCACGACGAAGTGCCGACCAAAGAACTGGAAGCCGCCATCAAGAAATTCACCGGCGCGATCATGCAGCTGCCGCCCTTGCGTTCCGCGGTCAAGCGCGAGTTGCGCAAGCGCGAAATCTACTATTTCGACGTCATCGAAGTGCACGGCAAAGACGTCCTGTTCAAAGTCGGCTGCGAAGCCGGCACGTACATCAGAAAACTCTGCCACGACCTCGGGCTCGCGTTAAAGACCGGCGCGCACATGGCGCAATTGCACCGCACTAAGGCAGGGCCGTTCACCGACGAGGATTACGTCACCTTGCAGGACTTGGAAGACGCATACCATTACTGGAAGAACGAAGGCAACGATAAACTCCTGCGCGCATGCATCAAGCCCGTCGAAGCCGGAGCCGCGCACCTGCCCAAAGTCTGGGTGCAGGACTCGGCAGTCGACACGGTCTGCCACGGCGCGACGTTAAAGATCCCTGGCATCGTCAAGCTCGACGCCGACGTCACCAAAGGAAAGCCCGTCGCCATCTTCACGCTCAAGAACGAGCTGGTCGCGCTCGGCGACGCGTCGCAGAACGCCGAAGACATCATGAAAGCTGAGCGCGGCGAAGCCGTCAAGACGCGCAAAGTGTTTATGCTGCCCGGAACGTATCCCGCTCCTGCGAGGCCCGCGGTCTCGACGGCTCCTGCATAACCTTTATAAAGCCCCCCGAGGCACTCAGCGTATTCTCGTCGTGAGCGAGAGTGAAGACCATGGAGCAGCCAAATACCTACACAAACAATACTATCTACTTTGAGGTCCTCAAAGGGAAGGGCGTGCTGCATTACGACGGCCGTAAGGCCAATGTCGTTCCGCCGTCAGT